>JALWZB010000155.1 GCA_027002995.1 Desulfurococcales archaeon | reverse complement strand
GCTAGCCGTCCCCATGGAGCCCGGTATCAGTACTACCTGCCCTATTGACTTATGGTCCTTCGGTATCTCTGGGTGACCTGGCGGGAACGCCCTTGTTGCCCCTTTCCTATGAACCACGAGTTTCATTTTCTTTCCGTTCACTTCATGTTCTTCGAGCTTAGCGATGTTGTGTGCCAGGTCATATATTATCTTCAACCCTAGTTTGTCTGGGTCGGTGTGGAATACCTTACCGAAGGACTCGCGGACCCAATGCGTTATTATTTGCCTGTTAGCAAAGGCGAAGTTTGCTGCTGCGCCCATGGCCTTAAAGTAGTCTTGCCCCTCCTTGCTGTTGAAGGGGACTGAGGCAAGCTCCCTGTCTGGGGGCCTTATCCCATACTTGCGCATCGCCCTCTCCATAATTATTAAGTAGTCGCTAGCTACCTGGTGTCCAAGACCCCTTGACCCTGTGTGAACCATTACAGTGACTTGTCCTTCCTCGTAAATCCCTAGCACCTTAGCTACGGCGGGATTGTATATCTTATCCACTACCTGGATTTCCAGGAAGTGGTTCCCAGCACCTAACGTGCCTAGCTGAGGAGCGCCTCTCCTCTTGGCGGTGTTACTCACCTTGCTTGCGTCAGCCCAAGGTATTCGACCCTGGGCCTCTATATGCTCGGTGTCGTCGGCCCAGCCAAAACCGTTTCTCACAGCCCACTGGGCTCCCTCATTAAGGACCTTATCGAGCTCGCTGAAGCTTAACCTAAGTTTCCCCGTGCTCCCAACACCGGATGGTACGTTCCTGAAGATTGTGTCAACGAGTTCCTTCAGCTTCGGCCTTATATCATCGACCCTTAACTCAGTTGAAAGCAGCCTAACACCACAGTTTATGTCGTAACCAACGCCACCCGGTGAAATCACGCCTCCGTCAGCCGTCATTGCGGCGACGCCGCCTATTGGGAAGCCGTAGCCCTGGTGACCGTCAGGCATCACGTAAGTTGCTAAGACGACGCCGTCGAGACATGCTATGTTAGCTGCTTGAACTAGCGTTAGGTCGGTCTTCATTTTGCTTAGGAGATACTCATCAGCGAATATTATCGCTGATACCTTCATACACGGCTTGGTTCCCTTCGGTATTTCCCACGTGTACTTATCTACCCTTCGCAGTGGGATGTTATGACTCATAACTACACACCTACGCTTAACTACCATTAAGCGGTTTTAAGAGTTCCATGGTCTCTACACGCGTGGGTAAAACTTATGAACTTATAAGCCCCACCTAAAAAGGTCTTAGGCAGTGGGGAAGGTGGGACGATGCCAGTATGGCACTACTCCGTGAAGGTGAAGAAGGAGGATGAAGATCGCGTAGCTAAGGCTATGGTTTGGGATGCACCGGTCTCACTTAAGGAGACCTATGAGATATTTAAAATAATCCGGGGCATGAAACTGAAGGAAGCCGAGAAATTACTTGAGGACGTCATAGCGCTTAGAACCCCTATTCCTTATGTCAGATATAAACTGCAGGTCGCCCATAAGCGGGGACTACCCCAGAGATTCCCACGATGGAAAACACCGATAGGTAGGTACCCTGTTAAAGCCGCTAGGGCTGTTCTCAAATTACTGAAAAACGTTGAGAACAATGCAGAGCAAAAGCAATTAGATATCGATAGGCTAGTCATAATTCACGCAGCTGTCCATAAGGGTAGGTACCTTAAGAGATGGATACCTCGCGCCTTCGGCCGTGCAACCCCGAAGGTCGGGACCATGGTTAACATGGAGGTAATAGTTAAGGAGGTGTGAAGTGAATGGTCGACATAAAGTCACACTTCATAGGCTTAAATATTCTCCGAATAAAGATTGACGAGTACCTAGCAAAGAACTTCATGAGGGCAGGGTACTCCAGGGTGGAGCTGATTAAGACACCTCTCGGAACTAGGGTAATTATATACGCTGACAGACCTGCTCTAATAATAGGTAGGAGAGGTCAAACCATAAGAAGATTAACGGAAATCCTAGAAAAGTACTTCAAGTTAGAGAACCCGCAAATAACGGTGACTCAGGTTGAGAACCCAGACCTTGACGCAAGGATCGTGGCAACCCGCCTTGCATTGGCCATAGAGAGGGGTTATCACTTCAGGAGGGCGGCATTCGTTGCCCTTAGGAGGGTTCTTGGTGCGGGCGCCGTTGGTGTAGAAATTGTAATCAGTGGTAAGTTAACCTCAGAGAGGGCTAGGTACGAGAAAATACGTGCCGGTAAGGTCTACAAGACCGGGCACCACATCGAGCACCTCACTGATAGGGCAGTCATACACTTACTGCGGAAACCAGGTATCTACGGTATAGAGGTCTTAATAGTAAAACCAGGTGAACCGGACGACATAGTTAGGATTAAGGAACCAGGTGAGGAAAGCGTAGGTGGTGAAGCGGCATGACTTTGAAACCCGATGAGATAAGGAAGATGAGCCCGGAGGAAAGGATGCGTAAGTTAAGGGAGCTTAGGGCGGAGCTGATAAAGTTAAGGACCCAAGCATACCTCGGGACACTAACAAATGTCGGGAGAATAAAGCAGGTCCGTAAGGACATTGCAAGGATACTCACGATAATGCGGGAAGAGGAACTAAAATCAACTCAGGGCAAGAAGGGTAGTAAGTCTTGAGGAGAAGTAAGAAGAACATCGTGTACCATGAATTGATAGGGTTGGAAGTAATGGTGAAGGACCATACGAGCAAATCCTTCGTCGGCATAAAGGGGAAGGTTATCGATGAGACAATGAACACGTTAGTCATCATGGACAGTAAAGGTAACAGGAAGGTTGTGCCTAAACTGGGCGGGGTATTCCTTTTTAAACTCGGTGACCACCACACTGTAGAGGTCAAGGGTGACCGGATAATGGGTAGGCCTGAAGACAGGTTGAAAAGGTATGGAGGTGTGATGTGAGTATGCCAAGCAGGGTTAGGAACGTAGGAATAAAGTATGAAGGATTAAATCCACCTGAGAAGGAGTGTGACGATCCTCTATGCCCCTGGCACGGACACCTAAAGGTGCGTGGTGGGTTACTCGTCGGTAAGGTACTTAAGGCTAGGATGAGGCGAACCGTCGTTATTGAGAGGGAGTACCTCGTTTACATAAAGAAGTACATGAGGTATGAACGAAGGAGGTCACGTATTCACGCTCACCTTCCGCCATGCATTGACGCTAAACCCGGAGACGTTGTATTAATCGGTGAGACACGCCCGCTGGCAAAGTCAGTATCTTGGGTAGTGCTAGGTGTGCTTAAGAAGGGGGTGAGCTAAGGTGCCGGAGAAGAAGGGCGGTGCTGCGTATAGTAGGGTTCGTAGGGTTCCCGGAATAGTTGTTGGTACGAGACTCAAAGTAACCGACAATAGCGGCGCTAAGGAAGCCATGGTAATAGGTGTTCCAGGCCTTAAGACTAGGTTAAGGAGGTTACCCTTCGCCACGGTAGGTGACATGGTCGTAGTGACTATAAAGAAGGGGAACGCCGATTTAGTCGGCCAGGTAATGAACGCCATAATAGTGAGGCAGAAGAAACCCTTCAGAAGGCCTAACGGCGTGTGGGTTGCTTTCGAGGATAATGCGTGCGTCATAGTGTCGCCGGAAGGAGCACCTAAGGGCACTGAGATAAGAGGACCGATAGCTAAGGAAGCCGCTGAACGTTGGGCTAGGCTATCAACGATAGCGTCAATGGTTGTTTGAGGTGGGGGATAGCGATGGCGCCGAAATCGAAAAAACCAGGAAAACAGCGTCTTGCCCAGATTAATGCTCCTTACCACATTAGAAGGAAATTCATGACCGCGAAGCTAGTGCGGGAGCTCAGGGAGAAACTGGGTATTAAGAGGCTACCAGTTCGTAAAGGTGACGTCGTACGTGTGGTAAGGGGAGAGTGGACAGGGCATGAAGGCAAGGTAGTGGCAGTTGACTACAAGAAAATAGCCTTACATATTGATGGAGTAACGATAAAGAAGGCCGACGGCACGCCTGTTTATTACCCAATACACCCTTCGAACGTAATGATAGTTAAGCTCGACCTCAGTGATAAGTTCAGGAAGAAAATCATCGAGAGGCGCAAAGGAAGGCCAGAAGCAATAATTGAGGAAGAGGCGACTGAGGAGAAACCTGAAGAGGAGGCTAAGGAGGGACTTGAGGTTAAAAAGGAAGAAAGCACACCTCAAGGAGGTGAGTGAGAGTGGCGCGAATGGGTTCAAGAAGGCACTTGAAGAGGCTTGCTGCGCCTGAGTTCTGGCCTATTCTTAGGAAAGAGCGTACCTGGACTGTTAAGCCATCAGCAGGTCCTCACCCAATAAGTCGCTCATTACCGTTGCTTATTATTGTGCGTGACATCCTAGGCTTAGCTGACACAGCTAGAGAGGCGAGGAGAATCATTGCCGAAGGACACATTAAGGTCGACGGTAGGGTGAGAAAGAACTACAAATACCCTGTAGGTATAATGGACGTTGTGGAAATCGTCGACACTCAAGAGTACTTCAGGATGATCCCGGTCCCCGTGAAGGTAATGACTCTAATACCGATACCCAAGGAGGAGGCTTCATTTAAAATCTGCAGGATAGAGAACAAGACCACGGTTAAGGGAGGCCACATCCAACTCAACCTACACGACGGTAGGAACGTGTTGATCAGGGTCAGCGACCCCACGAATCCTGAGGAAGACACGTACAGAACCATGAGTTCAGTCAAGATAAGCTTACCAGGCAATGAGTTACTCGAGTACTACCCGCTAGAGGAGGGAGTAACAGTAATAGTGATCGGCGGTAGGAACGTCGGCAGAGTAGCTAAATTCCTAAGCGTTTCCGAAGGAATGAGACACTATAGAAAGCAGGTTGCTCTAGAGGACTTCAAGGGCAATAAATTCTACACGACCCTAGACAAGATTATGGTTATAGGGCGTGAAAAGCCTGAAATAACGCTGCCGGAGGGAGCGGTATGAGCCCGAAGAGAACAGTAACGTTCACAGAGGATGAGATCGAGGCAGTGGTTGAGAAGTGGAATAAGAACCCGATGTTGAAGCCTAGGATAGCTAAGGTAGTCATCAACATCGGTGTAGGTGAGTCCGGAGAGCGCCTCCAGAAGGCTAAGCAAGTATTAAAGGAGCTAACTGGGCAGGAACCATCCATAAGGAGGGCTAAAAGAACCATCAAGGAATTCGGCATCCGTAAGAGGGAGCCAATAGCCGTAGTTGTTACCCTACGTGGTGAGAAGGCATTATCATTCCTTAACAGAGCTTTAGAGGCTGTGGGACGCAGGGTTAAGGCATCAAGTTTCGACGACTTCGGGAACTTCTCGTTCGGGATAAGCGAGCACATAATACTTCCTGGCGTAAAGTATGATCCCAATGTAGGTGTCTTCGGAATGGACATATCGGTGAAGCTCGAGCGCCCAGGGTACAGGGTAATGAGGCGGAGAGTTAAGAGGTCTAAGATACCGCGCAGACATAGGGTTTCTAAGATAGAAGCGATAGCTTTCTTCATAAAGGAGCTGGGAGTCAGGGTGATGTAGCATGGGTAAGTTCAGGAAGCCTATAAAGAGGAAATATGGAAGAGGCGTGCAGGTCTGCAGAAGATGTGGTAGTAGGGATGCTGTCATACAAAAATACGGGCTATACCTATGCAGGCAGTGCTTCAGGGAACTCGCAGGCGAGTTAGGCTTCAAGAAATATAGCTAGGAGGTGTAAGCCATGGTGACGATGGACCCACTAGCAAACGCTCTCTCCACAATAATGAATAACGAAATGCGCGGTCATAAGGAGGCCGTGATAACGCCAGCATCGAAGCTCATAGCTATGGTACTTAGGGTCATGCAGAAATACGGCTACATAGGTGAGTTCGAGCACATCGATGACGGCAGATGGGGTAAAATAAAGGTGCAGTTACTTGGCAGGATAAACAAGACTGGCGTCATAAAGCCCAGAGTGCCTGTGAAGTACAAGGAATTACGAGAGATGCCGCACTGGCTAAGGAAGTACTTACCCTCCAGGGACATAGGAATATTAATTCTGTCAACACCTGAGGGAGTGATATCACATAGGGAAGCCCTCGAAAGGCGAATCGGGGGCGTGCTCCTAGCATACGTATACTGAAGTCATTCCAAGGGTGGTAGCTGATGGTGAAGGAGGTAAGGGTGCGGGACGAGATTGAGGTTCCCGAAGGTGTCGAGGTAAGTATTGAAGGGAAGACCGTGCGGGTGAAAGGACCCAAGGGAGAGATCGTCAGGGATTTCAGCCACGCGAGGAAAGTACGTATCTACCTAGAGGATAATAAAGTGGTCGTGGAGACCTTCTTTGCACGGAGGAAGGAAAAAGCTGTTGTTTACTCAATAGGTGCGCACATAAGGAACATGATAACGGGCGTAACCAAGGGATACAGGTACTGGTTGAAGATCATTTACTCACACTTCCCAATATCGGTGAAGGTGCAGGGAGATAAGGTTCTGATAGAGAACTTCCTTGGTGAACGTGCTCCTAGGGTAGCCAAGATAGTCGGTAATGTTAAGGTGAGGGTGCAGAAGAACGATGTAATAGTTGAGGGCGTTAACATAGAGGAGGTCGGCCAGACAGCAGCAAACATAGAGCAAGCAACAAAGATTCGTGGCTTCGACAGGAGGGTATTCGTTGATGGAATCTACATATACAAGAAGGAGTTGATGGAGTAAGGAGGTGAGTGATGATGGCCGCACTAGATAGGGAGAAGATAAAGCGCATGATCCAGAAAAAGAAGAAGATAGTGTTCCTGCGCAATAAGTGGTGGAAGTTCGAGAAGTTCAAGAACGACCCCAAGTGGCGCAGACCTAGGGGTAAGGACAACCCAATGAGGTTAAGGTTGAAGGGCCACCCGCCAGTAGTTAGTGTAGGGTACAGAACCCCGCGAGTGATACGTGGACTTCATCCTCAGGGACTGAAGCCTGTGGTGGTGCATTCGGTAAGGGAGCTTGAGGGCTTAGATCCATCAAGCGTTATTGTGTACATAGGTGCCACTGTCGGCGCACGGAAGAGGGTAGAGTTAATTAATAAGGCTAAGGAAAGAGGTTTCCTCATAGCTAATGCGGGGTGATGGGAAGATGACGGACTTAAGCATGCAGAAGAGGCTTGCGGCTGAGGTGCTCGGAGTGGGTGTGTCAAGAATAAGGATCGACCCCGAGAGGATAGAGGATGTCGAATCAGCGTTGCGCAGAGAGGACATACGGCGCCTAATAAAGGACGGAGCTATTTACGTGCTCCCAGCTCGCCGCAATTCGCGCGGTAGATGGAAGGAGAGGCACCGCAAGAGGAAGAAGGGACATAGGAGGGGACCAGGCAAGAGGAAAGGAGCGCGCGGTGCTAGAGTGGACGAGAAGCGCCTGTGGATGTACACAATCAGGAAAATTAGGAGGTATCTCAAGTGGCTTCGCGATAATGGCGTCATCGACAGAAAGACATACAGGAAGCTATACCTGCTGGCGAAGGGCGGGACCTTCAGGAGCTTATCAGACTTAAAACGCCACTTAATGGATATGGGTATTCAGGTGAGGTGACATGGCGAGAGGACCTAGGTATAAGGTGCCGAGACGTAGACGGAGGGAGGGCAAAACCAACTACTACAAAAGGTATAGAATGATAAAGTCAGGACAGAAAATAAGGGCAGTTATCCGTAAGACTAGCACCCAGATAATAGTACAGATAATAGAGTTCGCGCCTAACGGCGACAAAACCCTAGTCGGGGTCACTAGCAAGAAGCTCAGGCGGTTCGGCTGGAAGGGTAGCTTGAAGAGTACACCGGCTGCATACTTAACGGGCTTAATTGCAGGATTGAAGGCCAAGAAAGCAGGCATAGAGTACGCTATACCCGACATAGGTCTTCACCCTTCAGTCCGCGGCTCACGGATATATGCCGCAATCAAAGGTCTAAGGGACGCTGGTGTTGAGGTGCCTGCTTCCGAGGAGGTACTCCCAAGCGAGGACAGGATACAAGGTAGGCACATAGCGGAGTATGCAAAGAAATTAGCTGAGGAGAACCCGGAGGAGTTCCAGAGAAGGTTCTCTCAACTACTCTCCAGGAGCTTAGACCCACGCGAATTACCTGACCACTTCCTCAAGATACGTGATATCATAATAGGTTACTTCCAGGCAGGTGATTAAGAATGTCGCGCGCGATTACCTCGCTTGAGGAATGGGTTCCCAGAACTCGTTTAGGCTGGATGGTTAAGGAAGGCAAGATTAGCAGCATCAAGGAAATCTTCGACATGAACCTAGTCATACAGGAGCCCGAGATAGTTGATTACTTACTGCCCGACCTACAACATGAGGTCGTAGACGTTAACATTGTCCAGAAACAGACCGACGCAGGCGAGATGACGCGCTTCCGCGTACTTGTGGTAGTGGGTAACTTTGACGGATACGTAGGTATAGGGCTTGGTAAAGCAAGGCAGGTAAGGCAAGCAATAAGCAAGGCAATAAGGAACGCGAAACTAAACATAATACCCGTAAGGCGAGGATGCGGTAGCTGGGCATGCTCATGTACGGAGCCACACAGTGTACCCTTTACAGTGATGGGTAAGTGCGGAAGTGTTAGGATTAAGTTAATACCGGCACCCAAAGGCACGGGTTTGGTCGCTGGAGACGCAGCTAAGGTTGTGCTAAGGTATGCAGGAATAAAGGATGTTTGGACATGGAGCCGTGGTGAGACGAGAACAACCATAAACTTCGTCGGCGCTGTTTACGACGCCCTCAAGAACACCTATAAGTTCGTCACGGTATACGACTGGACCAGGAGGTGAGCAGTACGGTGACACTATACGCCATCATCAGGATACGGGGAACGGTGGACGTACCGCCAGACGTTAAAGCAACTTTAAGGATGCTCAGATTAACGAGGAAATTCACAGCAGTAATCTACCCGAAAGACCCCACAATAGACGGCATGCTAAGGGTGGTTAAGGACTGGGTCACTTGGGGAGAGATAGACAGGGAAACACTCAAGGAACTAATACTAAGGCGAGGGAGACTCGTAGGAAATAAACCAATAACAGAGGAATCACTGAAGGAAGCAATTGGGATGGGCGTAGACGAACTTGTTGATGCCTTACTTGACGGGAAGGTAAAGTGGCATAAATTAGACAGCAAAGTGAAGCCAGTGTTTAGGCTACACCCGCCGCGAGGGGGTTTCAAGAGGAGCATAAAGAAACCCGTGAAAGCTGGCGGTGAGTTAGGGTACCGCGGCACGGATATAAACGACTTGATTCGCAGGATGATTTAGAGAGGTGGTGAGAGACAATGGTAGTTAGGAGAAGGAAGAAAAGCCGCAAGCAACGCGGGTCCCGAACCCACGGATGGGGTTCGATCGGTCAGCATAGGAAATCCGGCAGTAGAGGCGGTGTGGGTGCTGTCGGCTACTGTAAGCATAAATGGACATGGGTAGTGAAGTACTTCCCCGACTGGTACGGGAAGCACGGATTCACGAGACCTCCTGTTATAAGGACGGAGATCAAAGCCATTAACGTAGGGCGACTTAACGAGCTAATCAATGAGATGATATTACGTGGGGAAATAGAGCCTGTTGACGGCGTCTACGAGGTCGATCTCTCAGCATTAGGAATAAACAAACTACTCGGCGGAGGCAAAGTGGATAAGAGGATAAGGGTTAAGGTGGCATATGCTAGTGAATCAGCGATAAATAAGATAAGGGAGGCTGGCGGGGAAGTAATTCTACTCAGTAGTAAGGAGTAAGGCGCAACCCCCAGAAAATAAGCTTTTAATTACCTCCTCTTAACCGATACGGGACTGGACGATGGGTTGGCTTGAAGCATTCGCAAAGCTGGGCGATTACTTCCCTTCGCCGCCAAAACCGGCGAGGAAACCCGACCTTAAAAAACGATTAATATACACAGCCCTTGCGTTAGTCGTTTATTACATGCTTGCATCAACCCTAGCTTTCCCGCTAGCTAAGTTCCCAAACGTTCCAGGTCTGAACCTACCGCAAATAGTCAACATAATATTCGCTTCAACTAGGGGATCCATAGCGCAGCTAGGTATAGGTCCCCTAGTGACTTCAGGCTTGATAATTCAGATACTCGCTGGCGCTAAGATCATTGAATTAGACCTAACGGACCCCAATGACAGGAAACTATTCACTCAAGCCGAAAAAGGCATGGCGGTAATCATAGCGGCAGTTGAGGGATTCGGCTTCGCCATGTACTACAGGCTCAACATATTCATCACCCTAGCCCTCTTCCTGCAGTTCATGGTCGGAGCATTCATACTGATAATACTTGACGAAGCCATACAGAAAGGGTACGGCATAGGCTCCGGTGTAAGCTTATTCATCCTAGGTGGGGTTGCTAGGCGAATAATCGTTGACATGTTCAGTCCGCTTAAGGTGCAGGGAACTAACGAGTACTTCGGGTTCTTCCCATACATAATTCAAGCAATTCAGAACGGGGCGCTGGACGTAGAAAGGATCCTCTACGGAAAGTACCTACCTGGCGCCGGAACGCTGCCCTCGCTAACAGGGTTAATAGCGTTCATAATGCTCGTCTCGATCCTTGTCTACCTGCAGCAAATGAAGGTGAACATACCTGTTACGATGCAGAGATTACCTGGGATAAAGAGCAGGGTTCCCCTACAGTTCCTCTACGTAACTAACATCCCTATTCTGTTAGTCGGTATCGTGTTCTCGGACTTAATACTGTTCAACAACCTCGCCTCAGCTTACCTCATTGATAAGGCGCCATGGCTAGCAAATGCGCTGAGGACCATGGTTTACTACATGGCGCCACCGCGAACTATGTTAGAATTAATCTATGCACCCGTAAGGATAGCTGTTTACTCGGCTCTGCTGATAGGGTTATCATTACTATTCGGTCTAATGTGGATTGAGGTGGCGGGCCTAGGTCCGGAGGCTCAGGCAGAGAACCTGGTTAAGTCGGGTCTGCAGATGCCTGGGCACAGGAAGAGTCCTAAGCTACTGCAGAACGTATTAGCTAAGTACATCTACCCACTGACAATCCTGAGCTCACTGATAGTTGCTGTGATAGCGCTTGTAGGTTACATATTCAACGTCTACGGCTCAGGAATGGGGATATTACTGGCTGTCGGTATAGTGTACCAGCTGTACACGCAAATAGCGTACGAGAGGGCGCTAGAAACATATCCGTTACTGAAGAGACTAATAGGTGAGGGATAAAACAATGAGTGAAGGGAAGGAAGCAAAAATAATCGTAATAGCTGGCTTACCTGGGGTAGGTAAGTCAACGGTCTTAAGTATAGCGCGTAAGAAGCTAGAGAATGAAGGAATTGAAGTTGAGGTAGTAAACTTTGGCGACTACATGCTTAAGTACCTCATGGATAAGGGTTTAGCCAAGGATAGAGATGAAATAAGGAAGCTACCTCTACGCGTCCAGCAGGGGGCACAGGCAGCTGCAGGAAGAATGATTAGGGAATATTTCAACGAAAGAGCAAGTAAGTGCGAGAAAGAATTCGTGGGCTTCGTTGACACGCACGTCCTGATAAAAACACCCACTGGCCTGTGGCCTGGACTACCGCTTCACGTGATAAGCGAGTTAAAGCCGGCAAGCATACTGCTCGTTGAGGCGCCGCCCGAGCAGATCGTGGCTAGGCAGTTAAGGGATAAGACAAGGTTCAGGAAAGATTATGCTGACGTGAAGCTAGTTAAGGAGCTAATGGACTTAATGAGGGTGTACGCGATATCAGCAGCTACCCTAGTAGGTGCTTCAGTGAACTTCATAATTAACGAGGAAGGAAAACCTGACGTAGCCGCGGATCACGTAGTTAGTATTGTGAGGAACCTATGAGATGTTAGTGCTACTCTACGTCGCCACAGCAGTAGCGGCTTTTCTACCCTGGACATTAATGGTAAGGACGTATGCACGGAAAGTAAACATTGATGATGTGATTAGGGAGCTTAAGGAAGTTGCTGATAAGCTATCTAAAACACCGCCACGTAAGGAGAAAAAGCTAAGACTACTTCAGACAAGGTATAAAGCACTACGTGGACGCATAAGCAGGTTCTTCCTCCTCAATCTAATGGGATTATGGGCAGGAATATTCACATCCCTAATCGCTGCTAGATCCGTGCTCTACTACGCGTCAGTAGAATATGGTTCTCCCTTACCACCATCCCCTCTAAACCTACCGGGAATATCGATAAACGGGCAACTAAATGATCTGATACTGTACTTAGCAGTGGTACTAGGGTACCAATACGTACATAATGAATTAACTGGTGTAAGTAAACTAAGTAGGCTTAAGCAGTAACGCATATGTTGTGATAAAGGTTTTTAGCTCACTCATATCACCCCTCAATGGGGTCGACGATGGTCCGGCCGGGGCTAAGGTCTCACGCCAGGAAGAGGGTGGCGAGGAGGTTGCCTGGTGGCGAGACCAAGGTGTTTTACATTAGGAGGAAGCATTACAAGGCGCGATGCGCCATATGTGGAAGGTTACTAGGCGGAATACCAGTCGATCCTGACGTCATTAGGAGAGGAGCGAAAACCCTGAAGAGGCCGGAAAGACCTTACGGCGGCGTAATATGCCCTGACTGCCTAGCCCGCGCCTATAGGATAGCCGTAAGGAGCGGTTAGACAACGAGGCGGTAATTTTTGACGGGTAGTAATACCTCAAGGTACTGTGAGGAAAGGATAGTTATTGCCGTCAGTGGACCGCCGGGCTCTGGGAAATCAACTTTGGCTAAGCTTCTGGCCAAGGAATTGCAATTAAGGTATGTTTCATCAGGTGCCCTCTTCAGGAGGTTAGCTAAGGAAAGAGGTATGTCCTTACTTGAGTTCACGAAACTTGCCGAGAAAGATTACAGTATAGATAGGATGATCGATAACGAAGCGAGAAAAGAAGCTATGAAGGGCTGTGTGGTAGTGGACGGTCACATAGCCGGATGGATCCTGAGGGATCTAGCCCATGTTAAGGTGTACCTTTACGCCCCCAGGGAGGTTAGGGCGTCCAGGATAGCCGCACGGGACGGTAAGTCGTTTGAGGATGCGTTGAGGGAAGTGATAGAGCGTGAGAGATCAGAGTCCAAGCGATTTAAAGAGATATACGGGATCGACGTTAGCGACTTAACGGTTTTTGATGTCTGCATAAACACAGCAACGTATGGCGTAGAGGAGACGTTACGCATAGCTCTTGAGGCCGTAAGGGAGGCTACGAGAAAAAAGCTTAAAGACTAAGCCCATAAACAAGGGTAGGTGTTAAGGAATGCCGGCGATCGAGGTAGGAAGGATCTGCGTTAAGGTACTAGGTCGTGAAGCAGGACGCAAGTGTGTTATAGTCGATATCATAGATGAGAATTTCGTACTCATAACAGGACCTAAGTCCCTCACAGGCGTCAAGAGAAGGAGGGTGAACATTAACCACATAGAGCCGCTCGATAAGAAAGTGAATATAGAGAAGGGCGCTGACGATGAAGCCGTGCTTAACGCGATCAAGGAAGCTGGCCTCGAGGACTTCATGAAGCAGAAGGTTAAGATATCGCGCAAGGTGTTCTTAGAGACGAAGGCGCTTAAGCCGTCGGTGAGTGCATAAGTCTTTTCCTCGCTCAGCAGGCATTAGTAATTCCTTTTTAAACTAACACGCGCATCGAAGTAAGGGTATGGCCGCATGTCGTCAGTAAGTGAGGAGTTAGTAGAGAGGGGTTTGGACTTCATAAGGAAGTTAGATGAATATGCGGGGCTAAAACGCAGGCTTGTGTTAGTGAAGCATGAGGTCACGACGAACCCAGCTTACGGAAAGGTACCAAGCGAGAGAACGTTAAACGAGAAACTTAGGCTAGGCATTATAAACCTCGATAAACCCCCCGGACCAACAAGCCATGAGGTAGTGGCGTGGATCAAGAAAATGCTGGGCCTAACGAAAGCCGGGCACGGCGGGACCCTAGTTCCCCGGTGAACGCCGGGGAAGGGACATCCCAAAGTGTCCGGCGTCCTGCCCGTGGCGTTAGAGTCTGCATCGAAAATCATAGGTTACTTGATGCTCTCAACTAAGGAGTACGTAGCGGTGATGCAACTACACGGACATGTGAGTGAGGAGCGGTTGAAGGAAGTTATCAAGAGCTTTGTTGGGCGCATATATCAGAAACCACCCGTTAGGTCATCAGTGAAGAGAACCCTTAGGATAAAGGAGATCTACAATATAGAGATCCTGGAAATACAGTACCCGTTCGTACTTATGCGCATTGAATGCGAACACGGAACGTATGTGAGGAAGCTAATTCACGATATAGGGGATGTCCTAGGAGTTGGAGCGCACATGAGGGAACTCAGGAGAACACGTACGGGTCCTTTCAAGGAGGACGAAACTTTAGTCACTATGCATGAGTTATCCGAGGCCACCTACATGTGGAAGCAGATGAATGACGACAAGCCTCTAAGCGATATAATCCTTCCCGTGGAATTCGGTGTCTCCCACCTACCTAAAGTGATAATAATGGATGGTGCAGTGTCTGCAATAACTCACGGTGCGGACCTAGCTGTCCCAGGAATAGCGATGCTTCACGAAGGGATCAGACCAGGTGATTCCGTAGGGATATTCACACTAAAAGGCGAGCTAGTAGCTACGGGTATAGCTAGGATGAGTACCGAGCAAATAATTCAGTCAACGAAGGGAATAGCCGTTAAAACGAAACGCGTTATAATGAATAAGGACACGTACCCGAGGTTATGGGGACGCCGAAAGAGTCAGTAAGCTTAATTTATCCCTCAATAACTCCTAAAAACGGAGCCGGGGTGCCCGAGCGGCCCAAGGGGCCGGCCTTGAGAGCCGGTGGACGAACGTCCGCGCGGGTTCAAATCCCGCCCCCGGCGCCACAACCTAACAATTGACTTAGGAGGCATTTACGTCATTGCAAGTATCTCTTGTGCTAGGCGTTCCGCCCCGTCAGGGTATGATGGGGGTTTACGCGATTCGGACTTCTCGAGGGCTTTCAAGAGGTTTTCAGGGGTTATATCCTCGATAACTACAGCATTAAGTTTCTTTGCGAGAATTCTGGCGTCCTCCCACCCGGCAGTAAGCGTCCACTCGGGGTTGGGGACTATTATAACCGGCTTACCATACGTTAGCGCTGCGTCTATGACAGTCTTCCCTAAATGGCTTACGACGACCCTTGCCCCCGCTATCCAGCGACCGAAGTCCGGATCAAATTGAAATACCTCCCAGTCTGGGTGTGTCCTCCTGTAGGGTTCAGGGTCAACACGTCCTGTTTGTAGAACCACGTTCTTGAGGTCTAGCTTGGAGAAGGCATCAAACAGTATTTTGTGGCCATACGTCCCACCGGTGACCAGTATGTAACCCTTATCTTCGGGTTCATACTCTGGGAGTTCGTAGAGCGGCCCGTAAACCTTTCCCTTAGGGTGGATCCTAAGCTGTTCCTCCCACTGAAGTACGGTTACGTGGCTGAAAGGCCTTAACCATCTAGCGCTTAGGCTAGGCCTCGTGAATCTAACAGAGCTTTCAATGTTGTAGACCTTGAGCCCCTTCATCCAAGCTATTATTGCTGGAGGTACGCTATGATTACTGCCGGTACTGACAAGCACATCATACGAACCCTTAATTTTCCTAAGGCTTTCAATGAAGGCTCTGGGCATACGTGCCAGTAGTTTTGCTGTGGAATCCCTAGGTCCACGGGGCTTGGATACCTCAATAACTCTCCCATACTTAGATACTTTACTTTCTGTCCATTGATCCCCCTTAGGAATTATGAACGTTAACTCGGCACGATTGTAGAGTCTCTGGGCAACAGCCACAGCGTAACCAGTGTGCCCGCCTCCACTAGCAGTTATTAGCACCCTAACCATTACTCAAGCCCGACGTAGACTAACGTATCAAGATAATAACTTAATGTCCCGCTCCTAAGCATTACATTCATCACATACCGCCTAAGTTACGTGTATAAAGCTCCTAAAAGGGAATTTCAGGGGTTCTTAAGGACTTCTGAGGTAACTTTTTGACTGAAGGTGAGGAGTAGGTAAGAGGCAGAGGAGGTGATTAGGCAAAATGTTCGTGAGAGTAAATCATGTGAAGGTACTAAGGAAATTAAGGGAGGAGAGGAGCGCAGATAGGCTGTCAGCGTCAAACATTGTTGCTAGGAGGGAATTCTCTAGAACAGTAATGGAGCTACACATAATGGGTTTGGTCAAGATAAGCGGAGGTAACATCATGATAACGCATGCCGGGGAACGCATAGTAGAGGCATTCAAGGCAATCAACGTGTCAGAGGATAAAATACCAGATCCTTGGATAAACTCAGCAGTAATCTACGCTCTTGAGCTTGCTGAGCTAACCGGGTATGTGCCTAAGCTGTGGAGGGACATGCTCGAAGCTAGAGGATTATGGAGTAATGGGACAACTAAAGCAGCCACCGAGATATTAGAGGCTTACAGAAACGCGCGCCCGTTGATATACATTACTCCCGAGATAGCGGAGTTCCTCATAGGTCTACCACCTGGTCCAGCCCCGCTCGATGAACTCATCGCCTTCAGAGACTCCGGCGGTTATGGGCACAACGTGGTCAACGCGTTAGAGGCAACCAGGCTCCTTAGAATATCACCACCAACACCGGAGGGAAGCACGTACATCTTAACACCAGTAGGTAGGAAGGTTCGTCGAGCCCTACTGAGGACCCCAATCTACGACTCAGTAATCCTGATAGACGAGAGAATCGTGGATCTAATGCGGAGGGAAGACCTAAGTGAAGCAGAGATAAGCGAACTAGAGCGCATGCACCTCAAAATAGGAACAAAAACAACGAGCATGGGTAAGGAGCTCATCGAAAGCTATAAGGAGCAAACTAAGGCAGAGGACGTAATAATGCCGTTCTCCATGTCCGTCGAGGAACTTGCAGTCATGAAAGCTATTGAGGAGTTCACTAAGAAGTACCCACCTGAGGAGCCCGTACCCACATACAGTGACTTAAGGGATAAGGTTCCCGGAGTTAACTTAGGCGAGATCCTCCACCTTCTCGAAGCCAAGGAACTTGTAAAAAGAGTTGAGAAGCGCTCGAAAGACACTTACGAACTAACAGATATTGGCTTAGAAGTTCTTTCCAAGTTCAGAGATCTTGACAGAAACATCACATCATCCGCGGTCAAATCAGCTACCTACACAGTAACCGGTCGTCCTCCGAAGGCAGAATGGGTTAAGGAAGGTAGGGAATTAGGCATAATATTTAACGACATAACCGAGCGAGGCTGGTTCCTCATAAATATCGCAAAGAGAATTCGCAAGAAGCCCTTCCTAACGATATACGATGCAAACATCATGCATAAGGTCCCAGCGAAAGGTATGAAAATAGATGAGCTGGTGAAGAACATTGCTAATACGTTAAACGTCGATGAGGGCGGTGTTGTTAGGGCGATATCTGAAGCAGAATCAAAGGGCTTAGTTGACGTCCTGCCAAACGACGTGGTGGTGCTCACACATCTTGGAAGAGTAGTAAAGGACGTAATATCGATGGCATCAACTAATGAGTTACTGAAGTCAAGGATATCGATAACGCCCACGCATTACAACGTACTACTAATCATTAAGGAGAACATAGGGACTCTTAAGAAACTGTATGCGCAAAAGGACGTGAAGACTCTAATAAATGAGGAAGTCAAGATAATCTACAACAACATAAAGAGAGTTACCAGCATATCGCTTGATGAAATCAAGAAAACATTGCAACAGCTACGGGCGTATGGACTGCTAGGTCGTACAGGCATAACTGAGGCTGGAGAACTTCTCTTAAAAGCCTACGCATAGATCGCACGTTAATTTTTATCTTAAATGACGGTAAACCCGTGATCATGAGTTATGATACCTAGATGGATGTGAATACGATTAAAGCCCCTGATTCTAGGTATTAATCGAAGCGGTCGTATGATGAGAAGAGGGTCTCGTGACGTAATGGATGATTTGAGCCGGAAATGCTGAAGACCGCATTTATCTATCACCGTGAGAAACCATCATTAATTTATGGTTAGTTCGCTGTCGAAAAGTGATCTGGTGCGGCGGCCGGGATTTGAACCCGGGACCTCCGGCTTGGAAGGCCGGCGTCCTAGACCAGGCTAGACGACCGCCGCCATACAATTTAAGGACGTAGGGGGTTTAAGCTTTTAGCGCCTCAGACTACCAAGAAGGCTGGGCGGTATCATGAGGTGTGGTTACTTCAGATTCCTTGAACACACAGCAGATGCTTATGTTGAGGCGACTGGGAGAACTCTTGAGGAAGCGTTCGAGTGGATGGCAAAAGGAATGTTCGAGATAATGACAGATACAAGCAAGGTCCGCCCGCTTATTAAGAAGGATTTAAGCGGCACCGGAGTTGACCTGGAAGGCGTGCTGTACAGGTGGTTGGAGGATCTACTAATACTGCATGATGCTGAAGGCTTAGTCTTCTCCGAATTCAAAGTCTACGAAGTTAAGAAGATCGGCGATGAATACACATATAAGGCAAGCGCGTGGGGTGAGGTCTTCGACCCATCTAGGCACGAGGTACGTACGGAGGTAAAGGCGGTGACGTACTCACTAATGGAGGTGAAGAACGTTGACGGTTGCTGGGTACTTAGAGTAGTGTTCGACCTGTGACGCACGCCTAGGTTAAGCATGAATACCGCGCAACCCTCGTTGTAAAACTTAAATAGCCACTCAAACAATCAATCCTCGGAGCCGCCGTAGCTCAGCCCGGGAGAGCACCCGGCTGAAGACCGGGGTGTCCGGGGTTCAAATCCCCGCGGCGGCACCAAACCCTGATTAATTTCTCCATCAAAGTTATCCACGGTATATAAAAGTCAGGCGTTAGAATACGCGTGGTTTCCGCGCTTGGCTAACAGTTATCCCTGTCTATGAGGCCCCGCGGTAGAAACTCATTTGATGCGACACGTACCTATGCTTAGTGTTTGGTTTGGTTTGCTTTCTGACTATGACGAAAACATTACCTCTGACATCGATTACATCAGCATTAACTTTAGAGGCAACCTCGTGAGCAATTTCTTTGATGTCTGCCCCTGCTCGCTTTAGGGACTTCATTACCCTCACTTTTATTACGCCCTCACGTTTCAACCAGGTGCGTATCTCCTCGATTACGCCAGGCGTCACCCCGTTCTTGCCTATCCGCACGTGTGGCTCCCCGGCGATTACGCGCTTGACTTTCTCTGATTTCTTGATTTTTCCCTTAGGCATGGTGTCCTCACCACGTACCCACAGTGTAAGCAGGTCTTCGTCACTATAATTTGTTTCCTATTTCTCCGTATCCTAACGCGGCATGAAACCCCCGGCACTAAGGGTACTAAGCAGTTCTTACAGACCCACCTCCTATACTTACCTGGTTTCCTAACGTCGGCTTTGCTCAGTAGCCTTAGACCTAACGCTATGTACCTGCGTGAGAGGTTCGTCATTCCTTGCTTAAGGACCTTAACGGCCTCGCTGTATAGTATTAACGCCCGCTGATATGCTAGATCCCGTCTCGCGTTCCTTAACTTTCTCCGCACTGGTTCCTCCCACATAATCACATTGGAGCCTGTAAATTAAGGTGCTTTGCTTTATAGAGGACTTAGCTTTCATCTAATCGGGGTAAGCATGAGTAGCGAGTATGTTACAGTGATACTCGCTGAGGCAAGTCTTGAGCTTGTGCCTCAGCAAATAGCTGGGCACCCCGCGGTGATTAGGAATGCGCGGAGGCGGGGGCGAAAACCCACAGAGACTTTACTTGATGTTTCGCTGCATTACCATGCTATGAAGCGCCTTAGCAAGAGGGAAAAGAGGGGCAGACCAGACATAGTCCACGTTACGTTGCTGGAGCTTCTTTCATCACCACTTAACTTAGAGGGGAAGCTGAGGGTTTACGTGCATACCTTAAATGACTACGTGTTGTTTATAGATCCAGCAACTAGAATACCTAGAAATTACAACAGGTTCGTCGGTTTAATGGAGCAATTGTTTATCGAGGGGCAAGTACCGCCTCAGGCCGGTAAGCCCTTAATAACGGTGAAACCAGCAACACTGAGCTCGCTTCTGAAGATGCTGGGTTTTGATGACGTAATTTTATTGAGTGAGTGGGGAGAGCTTCGAAACCCAACAGTGATTTGCTCCGAGTCACTCAAGCACAACGCCCCTATAGTCATAGGTGCGTTTCCTCATGGTGACTTCGAGGAGGAAACGAAGGCGTTAGCAAGAAGCGTCTATGCAATATATCCTAAGCCCCTTGAGACTTGGATTGTGGCATCCCGCATTACGCATGCGTGTGAGGAGCTACTAGGTATACTACCCAGGTAGGGATATTTGAGAAAATGTCGCTGAGTTAACGTGTGGTGCCGCGGCCGGGATTTGAACCCGGGTCACGGGCTGTCCACGCAGGGCCGGCTCAAGCCCTTACTCGAGAGGCCCGCATACTTGGCCGGGCTATACTACCGCGGCACCAATAGCTTTCAATCTCTAGGGACTTAAAAATATCACGTTCTTTCTCACAAATTAGTAGTTCATTCACAACGATCTTGGCTAGCGTTGCCTATCCCCCTGCCATGCTTGCGAAGCGCATAAGCCAGCAGAACCGCTATGATCAGTGCTATTTGCCCTAGATCCACAACATATGTGGTGTGTGTTCCATTACTTAATAAGAGCATGCAAGGCAACAGCATGACACTGAGATGCCTGGACAGAACGATGTAGTATTCGTAAAGGTAGAAACTCACGGTTACTGAAAGCAGGGAAAACATGAGTGCGTAAATAATCCTCCTGGTGTACTTGATTACAGCTGCAACAATGAATACTAGCGTTGAGAGGAATGTCGCTAAAGCCAATACTATGAGGTAGTAGGGTACTCTATAGCCTATGTAAGGTCCTCGAGTAAGCGATAGGATCGCATAAGACACCAGTACAGAAAAGAGTAACACCATGGAAAAGTAGAAAAGACTGGCTGCAAGATCCGTAGAGGCACTTGACTTCCTTACCCCTACTTTCTCAGTCTTTACGTAATTGTCGTCGCTCAACATCATTCAGCCAGACGATAATTCTGGGAAGTAAAATAAGGCTATTTATTACCCCCGCTGACTGCCCCGCAGATGAAAGATGTAGCCCCGAATAGATGCGGGGAACCAATGAACTCCCTAAAGGGAACCCTCACCCTTTAGGGTGGGGAGGAAGTCAGTAGGTCTGCTCTGGGGGTAACTGTACGTCGGTAAGTGTAAAGCTTAATAAAACTTCAGGGGTAGTTTCTGAGGAGCGGGGAGAGTGCAATGGTGAACGTGAAGGAAGTGCCGGCTGATAGGTTCATCAGGGCGCTGGCCCAGTACCTAAAGGAGAATGTGCGTGCGGTAGAGCCCCCTGAGTGGGCGTTATTTGCCAAGACAGGTCCGCATAAGGAGAAGGTTCCAGAAGATCCTGACTGGTGGTATATTAGGGCAGCAAGCATCATGCGGAAGCTATACATAGCCGGAAGGCCTTTAGGGATAGAGAGGTTTAGAACCATTTATGGAGGGTTAAAGGATAGGGGATCGGCTCCTCCTCACTTCAGGAAGGCTGGTGGTTCACACATTAGGAAAATACTTCAGCAACTTGAGCGTGCAGGACTTGTTGCGAAGAAGGGTAATAAGGGCAGGGTCCTCACACCTAAGGGCAGGTCAATAATGGATAAAATAGCTGGTGAAGTATTCCAAGAGGTGGTTAAGGAAATACCTGAGTTAAGCAAGTACGGAGGTTTCAGGAAGTGAGTGATGAGTACTATGATGCAGAGTTGGAGGAGCTTAAAAGGAGGAAGCTAGAAGCCTTACTAAGGAAGCAAGCTGAGGAGAAAAGAAGGCAGGAGGAGTTAGCGCGAGAGGCGCAGAAGCAGGAAATATTAAGGAGGGTAATGACCCCGGAAGCTAGGGCGCGTTTAACTAATGTGAAGTTAGTGAGACCTGAACTCGCCAACGCTGTTGAGGAATACATCGTCAGCTTGGCACTTTCAGGGCAATTAACAAAGATCATCGATGAGGAAACCTTAAAGCAGATTTTATACGTAGTTGACTCCAGAAGTAGGCGTGAGTTCCGCATAAGGATTAGGGAGAAAAGGTGAGTGAGATGGCTCGTAATAAGCATGTCGCACGGAAACTGCGCCTTGCTAGGGCACTCAAGAGTAACTCATCAATACCGGTGTGGGTAGTGATAAAAACTCTGAGGAAGGTACCGTATAGGCCACGCAGACGTAATTGGAGGAGATCCAAGTTAGGCAACATTTAATGATGGTCTGGAGGGAGTGGTGATCTGGAATGCCGGACGAGAGGATATACGTAATAAACCTTTCACGGCTGTACTGGACGGGTCGAGCCCGTAGAGCTCCGAGAGCGCTTAAGAGGATAAGGGAATTTCTGGAAAGGCATACTAAAGCGGAGAAGATTATAATAGATGAATCCATTAACGAGTACATCTTTTCAAGAGCTTACGATAGGCCTCCAAGAAGAGTGGTAGTAAGGGTTCTTCCGGTCGACAAAGAAGGTAAGATACTCAAGGCAGTCCTAGCAATACCCATTACGGCTAGCGAGGCTCGCGCCAGTGAGGCTGAGAGTCAGGGGTAGTGTTGATGCCGCTTGACACCCTGAGAATCCGCGGTAATCCTAACATTGGCGTGTATATCTTTGCGAACAATAAGGTAGCCCTAGTTCCAAAGGGAACCGAAAGTGAAGTTAAGCGGAAAATTAGTGACACACTTAATGTTGAAGTCATTGAAGCTAGTGTAGATGATTCACCCTTACTAGGAATATTTGTTGCTGGTAATGACAGAGCCATACTGTTACCTCGCCTAGCTAAGGAGGAAGAGGTTAGGGAGTTAAGGGATGTAGGGTTGAACGTGCACGTAGTACACACAGTCTTCACAGCCTTAGGTAACATCATACTCGCTAATGACAAAGCCGTGATGTTCCACAAGGAGATCGAGGATCACGAATTAGAGCGAATAGTGCGGATACTTGATGTCAGTAAGTTTAGGAAGGGCTCAATAGCCGGCATACCTACCGTTGGGTCCGCGGCCGTCATAACGGATAGGGGAGGAGTGATTCATCCAGATGTAAGTGACGATGAGTTAGAGAATCTCTCGGAATTTTTCGGGGTTCCCCTAGACGTGGGAACCGTTAATTTCGGTGTAGCCTTTATTAAGACTGGCCTCGTAGCGAATAACTACGGGGCCCTAGTAGGGGAGAGGACAACAGGTCCTGAAATAATGAGAATCATGAAAGCCCTAAATATGAGGTGAAAACGGATGGCGGAGGTAAAGGTCTTCAGGGTAAAGGGTGTGGCGCTCTTCAGCCCAGACAGGCTACGCGAGTGGCAGCCCTTTACAATAGACGTTAGGGCAGTCAAGAAGGAGGACGCTATAGAAAAAGTGTATTCAGACCTCGGAAGCAAGCATAAATTAAAGAGAGCCCACATTAAGATCCTAGAAGTATATGAAATACCGCCTGAGAAGTCAAAGTACAAGTACATTCGTGACCTAGCCACGCTAAGGGGATGGGAGATTGAGTAACGCGCCAGCGCAAGCCGTAAGCATTAATGAAGCTATTGCTAGGCTAGCTGAGCTAAGGCGATACATAGAGGCTATACAGACACAGATAGACCAGGTCACGGCCGAAATAGAGGAGATAAGGGCAAGTACTAACGCGTTATCCGAACTACGTAAGGAGCGCGTGAGTGAGTTATTCATGCCTGCAGATAGCAGGGGGCACATAATGATTAAGGTTACCCCAGTAACTAAGGAGAGGGTACTAACTCACTTAGGAATGGAGTACTTTGCGGAGCTAGACCTGGAGAGGGCGATGGAGGTACTGTCACTTAAGGAGAAGGAGCTTAAGGACGTGATTAAGAGGCTACAGGAAGAGCTTAACCGCGTGGTAACCATGTACAAGCAATTACAAAGCGCTGTCAACGCAGCCATAGCGCAGGCCCAGGCACGAGCTCAGAAGGCTGGATGACCTTAACCCAGGCTTTTAACACTGTGTGAGGAACGGTAATAATATTCATATATAGTGCGTATTTTCAACACACGAAGCATATTTAATTACGTGAGAAGCCCACACTAAGGGGTTAGCGGGATGTTCAAAAACCTAAGGAAGGCCTTCGAGGGTTTCACGAAAAAGCTAAGCGAAGTAGTAGCGAAGAAGGAATTAACTGAGGAGGAGTTCGAGGAAATATTCTCTGACTTTGAGC
Organism: Desulfurococcales archaeon; assembly: GCA_027002995.1. Lineage (GTDB taxonomy): Archaea > Thermoproteota > Thermoprotei_A > Sulfolobales > NBVN01 > WAOL01. The sequence goes on along the minus strand of JALWZB010000155.1, from coordinate 184,672 downwards.
TCACGTTACTTGAGGGTGACGTAGCGGTAGAGGCTGTAGAGAAGCTTAAGGAAATCCTTAAGCACGAACTCGTTGGTCTGCGAGTCAGTAGGTTTGGCGGTGCCGAGCGCTTAGTGCAAGAGAAGATTAAGGAAGCGATAAGGAAGTATCTCAGCCAAGGAATCTTCGGTAAGGACATTGTTGAAGTCGTTAAGGACGGGCCTAAGCCATATGTAATCGTGTTTGTCGGGGTAAACGGCGTTGGAAAAACTACTACGATAGCTAAAATAGCTTACAGATTAAAGAAACACGGATTAATACCAGTCATCGTAGCTGCCGACACCTTCAGGGCAGGGGCTCAAGAGCAGTTGAGACTACACGCAGAAAGGCTGGGCCTACCATTCATAAGGGGTAAGTACGGAGCGGACCCAGCAGCCGTGGCTAAAGATGGTGTGCTGCATGCAACGAGCTCTAAGCTTGATGCCGTCCTCATAGATACTGCTGGGAGAATGCATACGGACAGGAACCTTATGGAGGAGCTACGCAAAATAGTCCGCGTCGTCAAGCCTCACCTGAAGGTACTTATTCTTGACGCATTGACAGGCAATGATGCTGTGCAACAGGCAAGGTGGTTTGATAACGCAATAGGTGTGGACGCAGTGATCCTGACGAAGCTTGATGCTGATGCTAGAGGTGGTTCCGCCTTAAGCATAATTCTATCCATAAATAAACCCATAATGTACGTTGGTGTGGGGCAGGGATATGATGATTTATCTCCGTATGATCCTGATGAAATACTTAATAAGCTACTCAGTCAGTAGGTTTTAGGCTGGTGGGGGTAATGCGGCTAGAGGAGCTCTTCGCTACGTGGAGGAAGATACTGGCGATCTCGGAGAAGCCCGAGCCGAGTGAGTATAAGCTACTCCTAAAGATAACATTCGGCGGCTTATTTCTAGTTGGGGGCATAGGCTTCGTAGTGTACACGATACTCACGGTGGTTCAGGGGATAGGGCATGGGTGAATCGCCAGGGACGAAAGGGGTTGCGGCAAGGCCACCTAAGTACGTGGTGCTGAGAACTACGGCTAGGCAGGAGATGAACGTAGCTATGATGCTTGAGTCAATAGCTAAGGGTAGTAACGCCAAAGGACTCTACTCGATAATAGTCCCGCCCGAAATACACGGTTACATAGTAATCGAGACCGTAGGGCTCCATGTAGTGCATCAACTAGCGAGGGACATCAAGCATGTCAAGGGACGCGCAATGGGTTCGCTAACTCGTGAGGAAGTTGAGAAGTTGATTAAGGTCAGGTCACCCATCGAGGAGATAAAGCCCGGAGATATAGTCGAGATAATCTCAGGCCCGCTCAAGGGACAGCGTGGCAAGGTAATATCCGTTGATGTTCAGAAGAACATTGTTAAGCTCGACATGCTTGAGACCTCGTTTAAGGCTGAGATGACCGTCCCAGGAGATTTTGTAAAACCAGTAAGGAAGTGATGTAATATGCCGTGGAAAACGGTTAGGGCAAGAATAAAAGGAGGAGAAGCAACGCCCGCACCCCCGCTCGGACCCTCCCTGACGCAATATGGACTCAACGTAGATGAAGTCATAAACAAGATAAACGAATTGACTAAGGACTTCAAGGGTATGGAGGTAACCGTTAATGTTTACGTGAATACCGACACCAAGGAATACAGGATAGAGGTGAAATCCCCGCCAACATCAGCGCTCCTCTTAAAGGTAGCGGGCGCGGATAAACCCTCAGGAGACCCCGCTCATAACAAGATCGGGGACATAAGCCTAGAGGATGTCGTAAAGGTTACGTTAATGAAGAAGAATGACCTCACAGCCAAAACGCTAAAGAAAGCGGTTAAGACAGTGTTATCGACCGCCGCAACCATAGGGCTAACCGTGGAAGGTAAGGAACCAAAGGAGGTAGTGAAGGAGGTAGAAGAGGGTAAGTATGACGACCTATTGCTTAAATATGAGGAAGAATGGAGAAAGGGTAGGTGAGAAGGATGCCACTTACAAAGGAAGTGTTGGCTGACGCCATAAGGAAGGCAATAGAGCTAGGTAAAGGTAGGAACTTCAAGCAGTCAGTTGAACTCCAAGTGGTGTTTAAGGGAGTCAACCCCAGAGACCCAGAGGTAAAGTTCAGAGACAACGTAGTCTTACCAAAGGGTACAGGCAAGACACCGAAGATCTTAGTCATCGCCGCTGGAGACATGCTACTTAAGGCTAAGGAGGCCGGCGTAGACGCGCTAAGCGGTGACGAAGTTAAGTCCATGAGTAAGAGGGAACTGAAGAAGTTAGGACGAAAATATGATTGGGTGTTAGTACGTGCTGACCTAATGGCTCAAATGGGTAGAATAATAGGTCCAGTGCTAGGCCCCCGAGGAAAAGCCCCGATTCCAGTGCCGATAAATGCAGACATAAATACATTCATTAAGAGGTACACCAATAGCGTAAGGCTGAGGAACAAGGAGCAGGCATGGGTGGGTTGTAAAATAGGTACTGAGGATATGTCCCCCGAAGACCTGGCTGAAAACGCGATGGCAGTGATAGAACATATAAAAACTAAGTTTAAGAGACCCTTCGAGACTTCAACCCGTGTTTACGTCAAAACAACTATGGGACCGCCAGTAGAGGTGTTAATGCAATGAGGGGGAAGACTAAGGCTCAACTGCTTAAGGTGCTACGGAAACTAGAGGAGTCTAAGAGGGTTACTAAGGAGAAGGTAAGACCAGCAATCCTGAGGAAGCAGCAGATAGTTCAGGAAATACGTGATTTACTTCGCAAGTATAGGTGCGTAGCGATAATAAGCCTAGACGGCGTCCCAACACCTCAGTACAAGAAGATAAAACAGGAACTCTCCAAATACGGCTTTATTAAGGTATACAAGAACAGCATATTCCTCAGAGCCGCACGTGAGGAGGGCATACCGAACGTCGATGAACTTGAGAAGTACCTTATCGGTACTAACGCATTCATGTTCACGAACATGAACCCGTATGAGCTCGCACTACTACTGGACAAGCTAGTAGCGCCCAAGTACGCTAAGCCGGGAGACATAGCGACCGATGACATATACGTACCTGAGGGACCCACCGGAATACCGCCTGGACCAATGCTTTCAGTGTTCGGTAAACTCCGAATAAGGACGCAGGTAAGGGAGGGCGTTATCTGGATAGCTAAGGAAACTAAGGTAGCATCAGCAGGGGACGAAATATCACCTGAGCTTGCGTCATTGCTTAGGAAACTCGATATCAAGCCAGTAGTCGTCAAGCTAAAGCCTAGGGTAGTGTGGGAGGATGGGAACGTAATACCTGCAGAGCAGCTCAAGGTGGATGTGGACGCCTTCAGAGACGACTTACTGCGCGCTGTAAGCATAGTGAAGGAAGTTGCAATAGAGGCTGCGCTACCATTACCTGATATACTGCCGGAGATCATAGCTAGGGCTTACCGCCGCGCCGCTGTCTTAGCTGGAGAGGCTGGCTTCATAACGCCTGAAACTGCAGCTGAGGTATTCAGGAGAGCAGTGGCTAAGGCTCTAGCCCTCGCATTGCAGTTACAGCAAAAGGCACCAGATCTCGGCATTGAGGTTAGTGTACAAGTAGCTCCTGCCGCACCGGTGGCTGCTGGCGCGCCTGCCGAGGAGAAGAAGGAAGAGGAAGAGGAGGAGGAAGAAGAGAAGGAGGTTAGCGAAGAGGAAATCGCTGAAGGCATATCATCACTATTCGGCTAAACAAGGAAACAAAGACCTATTCAACCTCAATTTACCCTCATGTGCTTTGCTTTTTCTCAAAACGATCCTAGGGTTACAAAATTCACATTCTGTATTGCGGCACCTAACCATTATTAAGTCTTAGCTAAGGTATTTCCAGAGCGAGGGGAGGATCGTGAAGGTAGACCCATCTATTTACAGGGTTAAGATATTCCGTGAACGAGGGTACATCAGACAGAAATGCCCGATCTGCGGGGAATTTTTCTGGTCTCTCAACGAAAGACCTAACTGTGGGGATGCACCCTGCAGTGACTATTATTTCTTCAACCTCAAGATAGGATCTCCACCCTTGAATGTCGAGGAAGTCAGACAGAAATTCCTAAAGTTCTTTGAGAGAAACGGTCACGAGATAATAGAGCCATACCCAGTCGTTGCCAGGTGGAGGGATGACCTGTACCTCACGATCGCCTCCATAGTCGTGTTCCAGCCGCACGTGACGTCTGGCATAGTTCCTCCGCCAGCCAACCCCTTAGTAATAGCGCAGCCATGCATAAGGCTAGAGGACTTAGATAGTGTGGGCTTCACCTTTGGTAGGCACTTAACGAGCTTCATAATGGGAGGTCATCACGCCTTCAACTACGAGAACAAGAAGGTATACTTCTCGGACGAAACTGTGGAGCTTGCCCGTGAGTTCTTCACAAAAGAGATAGGTATCCCGGAAAGCGAGTTAATATTCAAGGAATCATGGTGGGAAGGCGGAGGAAACGCTGGTCCCTCATTCGAAGTGGCGGTGGGTGGGCTGGAATTAGCAACCTTAGTGTTCATGATGTACGAGGAACATAATGGATCATACCGCGAGATGCCGATAAAGGTCGTAGATACTGGGTATGGTATAGAAAGGATAGCGTGGTTCACGCAACGCGTCCCCACAGCCTTCCATGCTATCTACGGCGACCTCGTGCATAAGTACCATAAGGTGCTAAACGTGCAGGAACCCCCGGAAGAGGTACTTTATAGTGCAATAAAATACGTAGGTAAGCTCAATCCTAAGGACCCGGAGAAGTACGCTATCTTAAAGCGCAATGTCGCTAAGGAATTAGGTTTGAGTGAGGAGGAGATAGGGAAATACCTTGACAAGGAAATAATGGTTCTGGCGTTACTCGATCACGTCAGGACATCCGCATTAATGCTCTCAGACGGGATAGTCCCATCAAACACGGGTGAAGGCTACCTAGCAAGGCTAGTACTCAGGAGAATATTCAGGATATTAACACTGCTTGACATGCTGAACGACGACACCATCAGCGAACTCTTCCAGCTACAATCAACATACTGGAAACGAACATTCCCGCAGATTTCTGAGAGAATGGACTACATCCATGACGTAACTAAGTACGAATTAAGGAAATTCATGGACACCGTAAAGAAAGCACCGAATCTCGTCCGCAGGTACTTGAAGAAAGGTGGTCCCGGTTTAAGCACTGATGAGCTAGTGAAGCTATACGATAGTCACGGCATCCCACCTGACCTTGTGGTGGAGATAGCGTCCCGCCTAGGCGTGAATGTTAAGGTACCGTCCAACTTCTACGCCATAGTTGCAGCAAAGCACGGGAAAGCACCCATAAAGAAGAGCAGGGTCAGCAAGTTACCGCCAGAAATCGTTGAGAGGGTTAAGCCATTGAAGCCTACGGAGCTATTGTTCCATAAAGATCCTTACCTAAGGGAGTTTCGCGGGCAAGTACTATTCGCTAAGGACAAGTACGTAGTACTGGACAGGACGGCCTTCTACCCTGAGGGCGGTGGTCAGGCCCCAGATACGGGCTACCTAGAAATAGGGAGCATTGGTAAGTTCCGCGTGGTAAATGTTCAGAAGGTAGGTGGCGTAGTTGTTCACATTCTTGAGAAACCCGTATCGTCAGACGTGGAGGGACTGAAGGTTCATGGCGTAATAGACTGGCACCGCAGATTCACGTTAATGAGGCACCACACAGCAACACACATCATTCTTGGCGCATGCCGTAGGGTACTCGGAGAGCACGTATGGCAGGCAGGCGCGGAGAAAAGCTTGGATAGGGCTAGGCTGGACATAACTCACTACAAGCCCTTAACTAAGGAGGAGATCCATAAAATAGAGGATCTAGCTAATGAAGTCATTAATGAAGGATTACGGGTTAACACCGCGTACATGAATAAGTACGAGGCCGAAGCTAAGTACGGATTCAGACTATACGAGGGTGGAGTCGTTCTTGAACCAACCATAAGGGTCGTCGAGATCGAGGGCTTAGACGCTGAAGCGTGCTTCGGAACTCACGTAACGAACACGCGGGAGGTAGGCGCGATAAAGATTGTTAATGTCGATAGAATAGCTGACGGCGTCGTCAGGTTAGAGTACGTAGCCGGAACCAACGTTGCTATTCACGCTAGGGAACTGGAAGGTAGGATTGCGGAAGTCTCACGAATCCTAGGAGGAGATGCCCTACAGAAGGCTAAGGCTGTAATTGAGGACCTAAACAGGTTGCGTAGCCTCCTAACTAAGTATAGGAAGGAGTACCTAGAGTACATGCGTGAAAAAGTATTACGTGGCTCTGAGGAAATTGACGGCATAAGGTTCTCCATCATTAAGCTAGAAATAGAGGATAAAGAGATCACCAGTGAACTATTACTGCGGGTAAGCAAAGAAGAAAAGAACTTCATAGTTTTCATCTTAGTACCCACAGAAAGCGGTACACGCATTGAGTGTGCAGCAGGAGAACACGCAGCAAGAAGAGCACCAGTTAACACGTTGCTACGGGCGATCGTTAAGGGACTTGGCGGGAGAGGAGGCGGCAAACCAACTCACGCTTCGGGGTTCATACCTAAGCCAGCAACTCAGGAACTACTAGAGAACATACGTGATGCTCTTCGAAGACAGTTAACGGCAATGACAGGTAAGACAACATGACAAAAGATCCTGAAAAGCACCTACGTCGAGAGTTACTTGAAGCACTAATCGATTATAAATACCTGCTCAACCGAGGATACAAGTCAAGAGGCGCGTTAAATCTAGTTACGTCAAGGTATTTATTGACTAGGGAAGAGAGGATGCTGCTTTACCGATGCATACACAGCGATAACGACGTTACTTCTATTCGAGAAAAGACGGTTAGTGAGGTTCGAGGACGTCACTTGATCATTGACGGGTACAACGTACTATTGACGGTGGCTGCGGCCATTGAGGGATTAACGCTTTACCTATGCGATGACGGCATAGTGAGGGATTTAAGAAGCGCGAAGATCAGGAACTTCTCAACACCATCGATTATGAATGCTATTAAACTCGTCAAGGACGCGGTAGACGAGCTGAGACCCAGCAACGTCACGTTATTCCTAGATAAGTCCGTTAGCATGAGCGCAGAGCATTCCAAGATGATACGTATGCGATCCCCTCAATGGGAGGTTATCCTAGCGTCGAAAGCAGATACTGAGGTAATAGCTTCTAGAGGAGTTATCGCTAGCAGTGACTACGTCATACTTATGAAAGCCAAGGAGATCTACGATCTGGCGGGCTCCATAGTCCTCAGGAAGTTCTCAAATCAGATAATAGATCTACTAGGATACCTTAAGCGAAACCTAAATAACCCAAAGAACTAAAACACCAATTGGCGAGGGCCCGTAGCCTAGCCAGGATAGGGCGCCGGCCTTCTAAGCCGGTGGTCCGGGGTTCAAATCCCCGCGGGCCCGCCACACACGACACGCGGGTTCTTAAGGCTACGGGTGTCATGAAATATTGTTCTGACACTCATTAACTCAAGTTTAGCAAAGAATATCCTAATCCTAAATGGCCTCGAGTCTTTAGTCATTAAGTAGTGGGGTATATTGGCTGTAGTGCTTGAGTCATTACTGAACTCAGTGGTTTCATTATTACGTTTACTAGGATGTTTGACGCATAGGCGCTTATGCCGCCTAAGAGTAACAGTAGGCCCATGTAGTATATTGTTGTGTGACGGAGTCCACCATTTGTCATGGTTAGTGCACAGGAGTTTATCACTGTTAACGCTACGGCTGTGCTTAAGCTAAGTAACATTATTATTGGCTGGGGAAGGGCGTAGAACGGTATTAGCGTTTGAATGCTTGATAGTGCCCTAGCAAATATTGTCATTAGGCTCGTTATGAAAGTTATGAGCAGTATATTCGTTACGTGTAGTGCGTAAACTGAAGTCTCGAATGTTTTGTGGACTTGGAACCTGCGTCTCCTTATCCTGTTTATCATTAGGGAGAGGTCGGAAAGTATTAGACCTACTTTATAGGTATTCCCTCCGAACTTCAGTGTGTCACTTATTATTTCTGAGGACCTTCTGACGAGCTCAGATGCGCTGCTTTTAGCGAATTCCTTTATGGCTACGCTGAAGCTAATGTTATTAGCTAGGAGAGTGTGTAGTCTTCTCACGGCTGACGCTATGCGCCCGAAAACCACGCTTGTGAGGGGCTCGATGGCTTTCAGAGGGGACGGTATTATTGAAAGGTTATTGCCATACATGCGGATAAAGACGGGAAAGTCCTCATCAACTAGGCGTACGTGATTCTCTATCTTCCTAATCAGATAGCCTGGTGCGAGCAGGAGTAACCCAACTACAGCTATCAAGAGGTACGCATCGATGTTTATGATATAGAACAGGTACATTATAAAGATCCAGAGGCTAGCGGTGACACCTGCAAGTGTGGCCATGAATGGTACCTCAAGTACCTTCCTACGGGCCTTTCCCGCGATCACAAGGAAGTCCTTAGGTAGACCTATGCGAAGTGTGATGAGCACAGCGGCCAAGGCTATGAAGGAACCTATGAAGGACACGTAAATAATTGTTAGGTCTCCGCCGAAGATTATGGATAGTACGAGTAGGTTGGAGATAACGAATATCACTGAGGTCATGACAGCTGTGTACACCCCTAGAAGCACACGTACAGAGTCCATAACTCTGGAGTATATGTATTCGAACGTGTTCATGGAGTTTCTTAATTCGACCTCCATGAATCTCTCGATATCCTCACCAACCTTAACAGCGGCTGCGTAACGCTCCATGAAGTCCTTAAGGTACTTAACTTTCTCGGCATCCTTACTAACTATCATCATTGCGCGCGGGAAGTCGTAGCCGTATTCCTTAACTAGAAGGTAAACGCGTTTGAAGAACTTAGCGTACTTGCCATAGATGTTCTCCTTAGATACTGAGCCGACGACATTCACGTTAGACGTCTTGCTCGATGCTACTGAGAGCATGTGCGCCAGCATGAATATGAAGTCGATGTCTGGTTCATACTTCTCCTTCTTTATGCCCATGAGTTGAGGCATATAGAAAATAATGAATAACGCGAAGGAAACTGTGCCTAGGATCACATAGTTCGTTGGGTACGGTACCTTAACGTACATTACGACATAGTATACGGCGTAAGCAATAATGGATATTGCCAGAGATCTCAACACGATATCCTTAGGTTTGGGTAACTTCATGTTCTTCATAGCAGGGTCCCCGCCCTTAACCTCCTCAGAGCTTCCTCAACACCTAACTCATCAGCCTTCACAACAGCTTTCCACACGTCCCAGTAGTTGAATACCTTACGCCTAACCATCTCCTCTAGGAACGCTCTCCTCAGCTCGAGCTCATCGTATATCTCCTTTATCCTGCTCCTAGGTATGCCCTTCATTACCGCTATCTTCTCCTCAAGCAAGTAGCTTGCTCCCCTACCGCTGAATATGAATCTGTCGGTCGACGGGTCCCAGACGAAGACCGGCACGGCTAGGATGCTGTCAGTTGAGGGGTCATAACCTATTAGCTCGTAGAGCTTAATCATTCTCCTCGCAAGGAACCCTTGCTTTGTGTACACGGCGCTTTGGAACCAAGCAAAGTTCAAGGAATCCATGTTGGTTTTCGGTACGTTTATTGGGTGATTAGTGAGCCTCTGGACAAGTCTGTCGATGTCAGCGGCGTGGAACGTGGAGAGTACGGGGTGACCAGTGTTATGTAGCGCTATTGGTATTTCTCCTCCAATGAATAACTCTGTTCCGGGTACGGATATATCATAGACATAACCATCATACCTCTTTTTCTTCACATCGATGACCTTCAGTAGTGCTATGTCGCTTTCCAAGATCCTCTTTGCTCTTTCTAGTAGTTTCTTGGATTCCTCGTCAAGGTTCTTCGTGTATTTCTCTATGAATTCTACTATCTTCTTAGCAGTCTTCCTCAAAACAAATCTTTGTCTTCCGTACCTATATCTACGTATAACGTATGTTAAGGCTAGCGGAAGTTTCTTCTCTAAATTATTCCTCTCTATTATCTTGATTAACGGCTTTAGCGGTATCCGATCACTCCAATTCCTAATACTTTGTCTTGGGAATAGTCTTACGTGAATATCATAGTATCTGCCGTATCTTTTATCTTCGATTTCAAACATTTTTGATTCTAAGCCGGCTAGCCTTGCAAGCCATACAAGCTCTACCGCTAGTTTCCTATTCTTCGTAGTGTACACCACTATTCCTCCTCTGACATTAGTCCTTTGGGCATCAGCCACGTAACCCTCAAAGAACCCTCTAATTACGCTAGGCGGCGAACTCCAAAGCTCATTTGGTATGCGCTTTTCAGTCAATTTTCTGCCAACTAAGCTTGCAATAGTATATGCTAGTGGGGCATTATGCACTTTAACAACACTATAGGTTTGCCTATCTCTTATTGAAATATTTGCACCAAGCTTCTTAACGATCCTAATAGTCCTCTCCATTAAGGTTTTCTCACCAGCATCCATGGACATAGCTACTACGGGATTCAGCCCATTCTTATACTCGATGCAACCGTCAGCTAAGTAAGTGCCCAGAAGGAATGCTATCTCCCTATCCAGAACTAGTTGTCTCTTCAAGGGCTTGTTGCTTCCTATCTTAACATTATTATTCACTAACCTTACCCTATGGTTATGTTTTCTCAATAAGTCATATACGTCAATAATCTCTAGCTTTCCCTCGTCTGTATGTCTCTTAACAAATGACACAAGTAGGTCGCCCTTCTTTAATTGACTAACAGGTTTAGGAGACACTTCTAATGTGTCTTCATCCAATACGAACACACTGTGGGAGCCTGTAGCCTTTAGGACTCCTTTACCCTCATACGTTATCTCATAGATTTCTGAAGCTCTGTGTCGAAGTACGTACCTTATCTTAGACCACTTTACCCTGCCGTTCTTATCCATTGATAACACAGAGTACTTATCAACAGGCTTAGGTGTTCTCTCTTCGCCTTCCTCATAGTATTTGTCTACGAACTCTCCTATATTCACGAACTCCACTCTACCTGTTTCGTCATTTCTTACCAGTATTGGCGTGTCCCAGGAAACACTTTGCATTGCTTGGAACGCTATGTTACCCTCAGCTCCACGTATCTCACCGACTATGATGTAGTTAGGTCGCTGTCTGAGGGCGGCCTTGAGTAAGTCGAACATTGTGACGCTGCTTTCTGGCTTACCAGTGTCTCTAGTTAGTTCCCTTGTCCAGTTGGGGTGCGGTACTATGACCTCAGCTGTGTCCTCGATAGACACTATCTTGGCGCTTGGTCTTATGAACACAAGCATGGCTGTTAGTGAGGTTGTTTTGCCGCTGGCGGTCTCGCCACATATGAAGCCGCTCATGCCTTCCCTCAGCAGGATCCACATGTATGCTGCGACCCTAGCGTCGAAGGTGCCCCAGTTTATGAGCTGAGTTACGCTTAGCGGGGTCTTTGACACTTTACGGATCGTGAAGTTGGAGCCTCTTAAGCTAACGTCAGTTCCGTACACTATGTTTATACGTGAACCGTCAGGTAATGTCGCGTCTACTATGGGCCTAGCGTTTGATAGTGGCTTACCGATCTTCTCGGCTAGCGCTATTAAGTACGCGTTAAGTTCATCATGACTCTTGAACCCTATGTTGCTCTCCATAGGCCCGAAGATCTTATGTATTATAAAGATGTTACCTAACCCACTGCATGATATGTCCTCTATGTATGGGTCACGTATGAAGGGCTCAAGCAATCCTACACTTATCTTATCCCTGACTATGTGGTATATCACAGCATTAAGCAACTCCTCAGGCTTCGCGTACTTGATCGTCTCCTTACCTCCATTGCCGCTATTGCTCCCGCGCTTCCTGAACGCTAACCTCTTCTTACCTCCGTTAGGGCCTCCTAAGCTGGTGAAGGACGACTTAACTAACTCGAGTAACATACAGGCCTTCTCTTGTGGCGACTTCGGTATGTAGCCCTCAGGTATCTTAGCCGCAATTAATTCCTCAGCCTTACGCAATATCTCTTCAGGAGGCCTAGGCGGCTCTATAACTATGTATCTAGCGTATCCTCCCTCAGTTCGCTCGCTGAGCGCGTGAATGAATATCCCGCCGCCGACCGGGTAGATCACGTTAAACTGTTTCTTGAACTTGTATTCACCGGGCACCTTATCAACAAAGTCAGGCTCTCCGTATTTCTCCCTAACCTGCGCTATATACTCCTTCAAGTACCACGGCTCTTCCTCCTCATGGTAAGGCAGTTTACACTCCGCGCTAAACTTAATCTCCTCAACCTTCTTCTTCCTGAGCCGTAGTTTCGGGACGGGTACCTTTAGTGCCACACGCCTCACCCCCTTACGCCTTAGCCGCCTTGATCGGGACTATCTTAATACCCATCGCGGGGTCAACATCGAAGGTAATTGAGGTCTCGGCTCCAGGAGGCATGCCCCTCATCTTGACTACGCTCATGACCTTCAGTATCCTACCACCTATGGCTTCATTCCTAACCTTGATGTATCCGTCGCACATTCCACGAATTTTAGATGCTAATGCTGGTTCCGTTGCGTTGGGATGCATTGTCAGTATCACTGACTTCCCTACACTTGTGAGTAGCCTTAGCCTCTTCATGAAGTTCAGCACGGTACTTGTGTCTGCGTATGTCAGTAGCTGCGTTAAGGAATCTATGAGGGCTACGTCAAAACGCTCCTGGTTCTTCTCTAGGTACTCAGCTAGTATGGGCAGTACCAAGCGGCCTAGCCGACGTCTCCACTCAAACCTCTTAAGATGAAGTGTAAGTATGCGTAGTTGCCCGAACATGTAGAATTTATCAGCATCAACTAATTGTATTTCCTTCATACTCCTAACCAGCTCCCTCGGCGTAACCTCAGTAGCTACCACTAACCCCTTAAGCCCCCTCTTCAGTGCACCGTAGAGGAACTGCTGCCCTAGGGCACTCTTACCGGATCCGTGATCCCCCTCAATAAGTATTAGGTTTGGGTGCGGAAACCCGCCCCCCAGCCTTATGTCGAGCTCCTCATTTCCCGTGGAAATTATGACGTGCCTCATCCTTATCACCCCAGGGCATATTCACCTTTAGAGCCTGACGGGGAGACAAGGATTACCAGTATCGGTTGCGTGCCGGAGGAGGGTGTGGGTAATGTTATGGTGATTTCGGCCTTCTCCCCAGGCGCTAGATAGTCCCCTGAGGAAAGTGTTCGAGTCGTGTTGCCGACGTATATCGCGTTAAGTGTCCAACCGGGGTTGCTACCGTAATCTAGTAGGTACGTTTCTGTTTTGTTTAGCGTGTTAACATACTTGACTACTACTTGCATCGCCGTTAGTGGGATTAGGGAGATGCCCTTCACTGTGAAGTTCACTTCTAGCGTTGTTGAGTTAATGATCGTTCCGTTAAGTATGAGTATCATCTGGTGGATGGCTAGGGCCTCCTTCTCTAGGCTAGCGGTTGCCTGATTATGTAGTACGAGCACTGCGGTAACTACCAGTGATACACCCGCAACTATCAACGATATAAGCACGAATGCAACTATAGCGCCAGTTATTGTTATCTCGCTTGGCACGGTTCATCACCCTGGCAACACCTCCTCAGCATACGCGCCAGATGGGAGGACTACCTTAACTTCAACAGCACCTAAGCCTGTGGTATTATACGGGACCTTAATCACTATGGTCTCTCCAGGGCTCCAGATATTATCGCCATCTAGGTCAACTATGTTTGCGGTTGTTGATGATGTTACGTTCGATATTAGGAACATTCTGGGGTACCCATTATATGGTCCTATGTACACTTCTGACCTATTGTAAAGGTCTGTCTCAGATATTTCGACGTCACCAACGTTCTTCACGTATATTACGTACTTATTTTGGGTCTGATTGTAGAAACCAGCCACTATCTTAATGTTGGTCTGTAGCTCCTCTAACTTGCTGTTTATTACGTTAGACAGCACACTATTAACATACCCCATCCTACCTATAACGTAAGCTGCGAATATCGACGCTAGTATCACTCCCACTATCGTCAGTATAGCATGAACTATCGCTGTTGACTCGCCCATTCATGATCCCTCAGCCCGCTTTATCGGTGGGGGTCCCTCCCAAGTGTGAGCGGGGTCCATCACCACCTCTGGATGGGGTCCCCTTAACAAGGTTCTCTGCAATAACCCGCAGTGCTTCCTCCTCGAGGGCCTCGTCATTTATACCTAAGCCTTTAGCGAGTAGCGTCATGAGAAGTATTTGTTCTTCTGGACCTAACCCGCTTGCGTAACCCTCATTAATTGCTCTAAGTACATTTTTAACTAAGTCCGCATCATCCCTCGTTATTAATCCAAGACCCACAAAGATCTCTATGTATTGCTCGAGCAGTGTAGGCGGTATCTTACCTCTCAGATTAAATATGACGCGCATTAATCTCATAATTCTTCGCAATCTGTTTCCGGTATTTATCGCTGAATAAGGCGCCTCTGATGTAACGTAACTCATTAACTTCCTAATACTGCCCTGATCTCCAGATACTGTTGTACTGGATTCACTAGCTAAAGCCTCGGACGCTAACTTACGGTCGGTACTACTGGAGGTTGTTTCTTCCTCACCCTTCTTCTCGGTGGGCTTACTTAGTGGTATTGCTTCTACCTTGGTCCTGTACGTGTTAGCTTCCTCAGTATTTCCGCTATATGAGAGTCTGTTCAGGGGATTAGTAAGCTCAGTAACGGTCTCTCTGAGCTCCATCACCGCCTCCTTTAAAGCCTCAACTAACTGGTTCAGATCCTCACCCTTACTCACAGCCCCTGTTTTTTCTGACCCACTCATGGGGACCACCTCCACTCCTTTACTTTTCTCTTCATACAACCACCTCTGCGCAAGAAAGCGAAGCAACTTCCGCACACTGGATCTGCAAATGATGCATCTACAAGGCCATACCTCATCGATGATGTCCTCAATTGCCTCTCACCCCCCTACTAAGCCCTCTTAACGCAACCAGAGAAAAGTGAGTAAGAATAGCAACTGCCGGCGCTACTAAGATAGCGCCCCAAATCGGTATGGGTCTCCCTAGGTAGACTGCATAGTGATAAAACAGGAGTACAAGGATAGCTAGCATAGTTACTGACAGTATGAGTATAATGCAAACTATGTTGGACAATTTAAGCTTCAGGGAAAAAACATCTATTATTTTTTCATTAATTTTACTAATCATCACCTGTCACCTCAACCCAGCGTGATTGCAGAATCTGCCGGCAGGGTTGCTGGCATCGTACGACTAATAGTTAGTGGTGCGCCTGATGGCGGATGAATCTCAACACTTATAGTATCATAGGCCCCTAGTGCCGTCGCATTTGGTAAGAAGCCCAACACCAGGGCCTTCTCACCATTTTGTAGAACGGCGTCAATCTCAGTATTCTTTATAAACACTACGAATACTACAGGTGTGTCTTTTGAGACATTACCATTCTTTACTAACTCAGTAGTAATGGCACTTATTACCTCTTTGAGAGCAGTCAGATTACTAATGTTTGAATTGGTTAGTGTTAAGTTAATCTTCCCTGATCCGCTGCCTAGGACGTTAAGGACATTGGGGTTATCTGAGACCAAAGTACCATTGCTGAGGATGTAGAGGGCGCCTTCATATGCATTTTCTAGAGCTACTCCTTGTGATGTTAGTACTGATATTGTTGTTTTGCTGTAGCCTAGGTCGACAGCATGTTTACCGGGCGCCAGTTTTATGGGAACTGCTATGAAGTCTACTTCGCTATTACTGTTAACTAGGGCTGAGACGCTGCCGTCAACCTGTAAGGCTGAGGTAGCGCCCTCCAGACCGGTCTGTATTGCTTCCTTAGCTTTCTGGGTTGTGAACATACCCATGTTCAGCACTACGAATGCTAGCGCTGCGGCGACGACCACGAATGCTATCATGACGATTGCTGCCTCGATACCGGTTATACCCTTTCTCGACTTCCTCCTCCAGTTCACGTTAGGTGTCACCTCATGAGGTGGGGCGAGTGCGTGTCGCTTATAAGACACGCAGTAATTCGGTGGTTCTACGGTACGCTATGATAGCCTTCGGACTACGCGGAACGCCTAATTGGTTAAAGCGTAGTTCTGAGGACCGCAGAATGTCGGCTTGTCTTTTTTAACGAATGCCAGCGACCTACTGGTAGGGGAATGAGGTGAATGTACCTAAGGAGTTCCTTAGCATGTTTGTTGACGGTAGGTTGATAGTTGATGCTTGTTTGCTTGGCGACGGGAATATGCTTGGGTGTCACGTAGGTGATGATAGTGAGGTTGATTTCATTACAGCCTTAGCTGGTAGGTTGCCGAGTCATCCAGGCTACGTTTATATGTTCTATAAGAGGCGATCAGGGTGGGTGTATTTTCTGGTCCCTTTAGCAAGAAATGTCTGGCTCCTTCTTAAGGCATCTTATGGGTACTTAGCTGAGAGGCGTAGCATGCATGTCTTACTGGATACCTTGACGGAGATGTCTTACCGTATAGGCACCATATTGGAGAGGAGGTATTCAAAAACTTTTCTTCCAACGAATTAGTGACTCCATGAGTATTTCGACTATTAGCTACTCTTTCATCGTAATACGTAGGGAGGGATTATGTGCGCGTTAACACAAAATAGTGGTGTATTACTTTCGGGTGGGATAGAGCTTTTAAGGGAGCTTGATTCAATGCTGGACTTCGCTAAGTCAACGATTCAGCTTGAACTAATACTGTATATGGGCAGTAAACCCAAAGGTATACGTGCTAGGGAGGCAGCACTAGCCTTAGGCATAAGGACTAAGTCCGTGTACGATGCACTTACGAAGCTAATTTCTAAGGGCTTAGTGTTACGTCAGCACGACGGAACCTACGTGCTTACTGAGGAGGGAGAGAGGTTTGTTCGCAAGGTGCTTAAGTTACTGGGTGAAGGTCAACGTAAAAGTACTGGTGTTTCACCAGATAGTGCTATTAGTGTTGGTTACAGCAGGCAAGCACATCTTGATGTCTCGAAGAACCTCTTAACATATAAGTACATTTACGATACGTTGCTGATCCTCGGTTTAACAGAGCGTAGGGAAATGCCGTTGAATGAGCTTGCAAAAAGGCTTGGTGTTACGCCAGCAACCTTGTCAAGTTACTTGGACATCGCTACGAGCAAGCATGGGAGACTAGGTTTCCTTAGAAAGGTGCTGAAGTCACGTGGGGATGGTAAGATGGATATTTGTTATAGGTTAACTGAGGCTGGTTTACAGGAGCTCAGCAGGTTTGCGGAGTATCGGAGAATAAAGAATAGCAAGGTGCTTAAGACATTACTGAAGGTTACTGGTAGCTATAATGTTTGGGGTGCTTTCACGAAACTCAGTATGGTGCTTAGCTTGTCAACGGCGTTGTTTAGCTTGGGTTACGCGTTAACGTCGTTTGACCCGCTCCTATGGGTTGCTGAGTGCTTAGTTGCCTGCATGTTAGGCTTAACGATATTACTGAGCAGGGTTGCTTACTCTATCGTAAAGTAAGTCGCATATTCAGCACAAAGGTTACTGCCCTCACACACCGTTACCCTGCATGCTCTAATGTTGCTTAGCATGCCTCTCCTAAGTAAGTGTTCGCTTAAGCTCTGACATATGTTTCTAGCCAGTGACTCAGCGGTGGGAGGACCATCAATATACGTTATCCTAACATCGAAAGGCGCGATTATCTTAACTCTCGATGCGTCTTTCCTGTCGAGGAGTAGTCTGAAGTTATACTCTTGGTCAATGACCTCTTTCACAATGTCGGAAAGGTTTGTGAAGTCTATCACCCAGTGTTTCTCTGTTAACTCTCCTTCAACGCAAACGTTAACTATGAATGTATGTCCGTGTAGTAGTGGCGTACCGTTGACTGGTGTTGCATGTGCAGCGTGGAATTCTATGTTCTTTACACACGTTACATACTTACCTTGCTTACTTCCCTTGTTCAATGATATCTCCCCTAGGTGGTATGGGTTTTGGTTTCTCTGGGAGTTTCTGTAGCACCATGAATGTTTCTGTGGATGCTACCTCCTCTATCTTTGATAGGTAGTTTAGGAGGAATTTGGAGAGTTCGGCCCAGTCGTGGATCCAGACTTTCAGCATTATGTCGTACGTGCCAGTAACTATGCTTGCCTCCTCAACGTAGGGTAAGTCGTTTCTGGTGGAGGTGTCTTCAAGTATTTTCTTAGCTATCTGCACTTGGTCTAGCCTAGCGTAGATACCTCGCCTTATTCTGAGCATGATGTACGCAAGGTAATTGTAGCCGAGTTTCCACGGATTCACTACGGCGCTATACCCTAGGATAACGCCTTCATCCTCAAGTTTCTCCATTCTCTGCAGTATTGTGGAGCGAGGTCTTTTGAGAATCCTTGCTAGCTCTGATGCTTTGAGGCGTGCATTCTCTTGTAACGCCTTAATTATCTTAACGTCTAGTTCATCCATATTCGCTCAGTCCTTCTATGGTGTATTAGAGTTTTTTACTAATGAGTTTTCATGCATGCTGTGGAAGTACTTTTAGTAAAGTTACTCTTAACCGTCATGGTGCGTCAGTTACGCCTGGAGGTTTGGGGAATGCCGTAGCCTCCCAAACGTACCTTAAGTTCAGTATGTATCTGGTTAGTCTCTCTATCCCTAATCCGAAACCAGCGGAAGGCGCTAACCCGACCTTTAGTGCATCAAGGAACCATGAGTACTTACTTAGATCCTCTCCTAGCTCATTAAGTCTGGCGAGTATTTCCTCGTACCTGTACTCCCGTTCACCGCCATCAATTACCTCGCCGAAACCTCCTGGAAGTATTAAGTTGAAGTCCCGATTGTACCTAGGGTCTTGCGGGTCCCTTAAGTAGTAGAATCCACGGGATGCCGAGGGGAAGTTAACTATCCAGAAGGGCTCGCTGAAGTGCTTGCTTAAGGTCTCCTCTCCCCTCTGTGTGAGTTCCCCGTAGTCTGGGGTAGGTTCGCCGAGGCTCCTCGCTAGTCGGACTGCTTCCCTAAACGTTATTCTCTTGAAGGGTGGCGTAGGGCACTCAAGGCCGGGGTTGAACTCCCTCACTATGCTCCCTGCCTCACTCAGCACGTCTACGCATATCCTGCTAATTAGCCTCTCACCTAGCCTCATCATGTCCTCCATGCTCGCCCCAGCCTGCTCCAGGTCAAGCTGAGTAAACTCCACTAGGTGTCGCCACGTTGCAGCGTTCTCAGGCGGTTCCTCCCTAACGTTCCTAGCGATAAAGTACACCTTCCCTAAGGCTGACGCCGTTACCTGCTTAAACATTATGATGCTGGACATCAACTCATACTCCCGACCATAAAGCATAGTCTTAAGCTTCCGAGCACCCCTCAGACCCGGGTCGCTCGCGGTGCTAATCACTGGCGGGAGTAGCTCAATAAAGCCCTCCTCCTCCAGAAACCGGCGTGCAGACTTCAGTATGATGTGTTGCACCCTCAGTATCTTCTGATACCTAGGAAGCCTTATAGCTAAGTAACTCCTCCTAGCGAAGGCGATGGGCACCGATGGATCTACATCCTCATAAGGAGGGTTAACCATACCCCTATGCACAACCCTAACATCCTCCGCAACGACGCTACCGCCGTTAAGGTCCGAGACCTTAAGCCTTACAAGTACTTCAACACCGTCGCTAACACTCTCTCGAAGAAGCTTAACAACTTGAGGATCCCTAACCTTAACCCTAACCTCCCCGCCACCGACTCTAACTCTAAACAACCCAGCACGTGGCGTTGATGTCATCCACCCTAATATTTCATGCACTACTAACACCGTAAAACAGCCTTAAACTCTTAAAGAAAAGGGAAACTAACATTTTAAGCTATAAGTAAAAACTTATTCGTCCATTAATCAAAGATTTAGCGTTAACTAACATTATATTGACAGATACTACAGTAGCCAAATAGACAATATGCCGTAGTAAATCAACATTTTGCATAATTAGTCAAGCAATATCCCTGAAAAATATTCTCAATACAGGAAACAAATATGCATGTATTACGCTCGTTTTTACGATCTACACCCCTTGCATTTAATCAATGAATAGCACTAGAGCCGAGCAAAACATTAAAGACAAAACATGGTATTAGGACACGCTACCAATGGAATGTTATATCTGGGTAAAACAGAAGCAGGAAACAAAAATAAAGTTACATTATCCGTACTTTAAGTAAATAACCAAACGTATCGTTAAGACCTTTAAAAATATTTAATGAACTGATTTAATGATTGTGGTGCAACATTGGCGCTATAGTGACCGAATATAAATACTAACTTCAGGATCTAAGGGAAAAGAGTGTTGCGAACATGGGTTTTGGAGCCGCGGCCGGGATTTGAACCCGGGACCTCCGCCTTACCAGGGCGGCGCTCTACCGAGCTGAGCTACCGCGGCCCAGTGGTAATTTGTTGTGAGGGGTTTATTAAGTTGTTTAGGCGGGAGCAGGTTAATCTAGGGTTGTGGAGGACCTGTCGGCATACCCTACCTTGTACTTCTTGGGTCTTAATGTCCTTAGTATCACGTCGAAGGCTGCCCACGGGTCTGTGTGGGCGCCGCATGTGTATATGTCTACGGTTGCGTAGGCGTACTCTACCCACGTGTGGATTGCTATGTGTGATTCATTGACTAGCGCTATTACTGATACTCCTCCTTTCTTCCCGCCTACCACCCACGACTTCAGCTCTATTAGAGTGGCCCCGGCGGCCTTAACGGCCTCGAGAACTGTTTCACGAAGTTTAGCTTCATCAGTAAGTATGTTCCTGTCTATGCCATACATGTTAGCATAGAGGTGTTTACCCACCACGATGTCGTTTTCGATGCTGATTTCGGCCATGTTCCCACGCACTCTCGCATCAATTGCTCTAGAATATGGTGCCATATAAGCTTATCCCAAGTTTTTTCGTGGGTCTTTAGGAGAACACTTACTTATTCATTAAACTGAGTTGATATGCTTACGAATGTTTTTAACGGTACTTACATGGATCAGCGAACCCCGCAGGTCGTAGAAGGTCGCATCCTGAATTAAGACATGTACCTGTGACCCTATTAAGTTCGGATCGGCGTCAGTAAGTACTACCGGCTTGTAATTGAATAACCTCCCTATCACGGAACCCCGGAAGCTGAGGTGCGTTAACACAGCTTCCGCATGGGAACCAACGTATTGCTTATTCACTGTTAGGCCAACCTCCTCGACGAGCTTAGCAAGGATTGTGCTGCGGCGCTTCTTGACTGGGTCAGGCACCTGCGGCATCGCAGCAGCCTCTGTCCGGGGTCTGGGCGTGTATTGAGCTAGGTGGACCTTGTCAAACATTAACTCCCTAACAGCTTTCAATGTAGTTCGGAAAGCTTCCTCATCTTCTCCCGGATGACCCACTATTATATCAGTGGCTATGGTGACCTCAGGTATCCTGGAACGTAAGCGCTGAATAATATACTTGAACTCCTCAAAGGTGTATCTCCTACGCATTATCTTAAGCACGTGGTTACTTGCGGACTGTAACGGTATGTGAACGTACTTGAAGACTCTAGGTTCCTTAAGAACCTCTATTAAGTCATCCAGTATGGGTTCCAATGTATCGGGGTTCGCCATACCTACACGAATAAAGTAGTTACCGGAAACCCTTCTTAATATTTCACTAATCAGGTCAGGTAATCTTGGCCCCTCCAACTCCAAGTCTAGGCCGTAGGATGCAGTGTCCTGGGCCGTCAGGTCGATTTCGACAGCACCGCTCTCGACAGCCTTACGGACAGCGTCAACTATTAGCTGAGGAGGGTAAGACCTTAACCTACGCCTGGCTATCTTAGTTATACAGTACGCGCAATTACCTAAGCATCCCTCAGCAATAGGTATGATGGCGATGCTACCTTCAATATGGAGCGGTAGCTTGCTGGTGTCGCGCTCTCCCTTAATAAGGAACTTGGTTTCCCTTGACCATACGACCTCGCATATATTGTGTATGTTTTGAGGTGATATGAGTGAGGCTTCGGGAGCGAGCTTATGGAGTGTGTAGGGTTGAGCGGAGACCATGCAACCAGCAATAACTAGCTTAGCGTTTGTCTTCTTCGCAATTTCCTTAAGTTTCCCCAACCTCTTAAGTATGCGTTGTTCAGTATCCAAACGCACCGTGCATGTATTAACTATTATGACGTCCGCGTCATCGATACTGCTGACTACCTCACACCCGCATTTCCGCAGGAGTGCCTTCATTAAGGATGTGTCAGCCTTGTTCAGAGCGCATCCGTAGGTCTCAATATACACCCTCATTAGCCTTGTCCATCGGTATAGCCCGATAAATCAGCTTAAAAACTTCAGAGCAACAAGCCTTAGTGGTGCGTTAAATGGAGGATGACGTGCTGGACTACCAACGGTTGCTGGATCGCCTATACGAGAGGTTGCCTGAGCGGAGAGAACCTCCGAAGCTGGACATACCATCACTAAACATAGTGCATGTCGGCCTACAGACGCATATAAAGAACTTCAAGGAAGTGTGTGATGTCCTACTCCGTGAGCCGAGAATCTGTGCTAGGTACCTTCTGAAGGAGCTCGCTGCAAGGGGATCGATAGATGATTCGGGAGTATTCACAATATATTCAAGGGTATCAACGCAGACAATCAACTCATTATTCAAGCGATTCCTAGACACTTACGTTAAGTGCCAAACTTGCGGATCATACCAGACTGAGCTAAGGAGGAAGGGCAAGGTGTGGATCATCAGGTGTTTAGCCTGCGGTGCTGAAACACCCGTAAAACCAATATAAGGGCTTACACCAAGGACTGAACGATTATGAAGCAGCATACTGAAAACAGTGGTAAAGTGTACGTGAAGGTTCATGATGTGAGTGATGAGTTAGGGTACCCTAGGGTAGTTGTGGCTATTTGCGATGAGGACGCGCTAGGTAAAACATATAGTGAGGGGGAGGTTAGGCTAGAGGTAAATGAGGAATTCTTCGGAGGCTTCCTTGCGGACGTGAGTGAGGCCCTAGACTACATCAAACAGGCCTACACAGGCATGCTTGTCGGGAAGAACATTGTGGAGAGCGCCGTACGTGCTGGCTTAATACACCCAGAATCAGTGTTGAAAGTGAATGGGGTACCTTACGCACATTTCGTAAGGATGTGAGGATTAGAGGTACTCGCTCAGGTTGGAACCATGGGTAGGAGATTCTGCGTGCGTTGTGGTCGAGAGGAAGGACCCGATACCCCTATAATAGACGGTTTATGCCCGAAATGCTTCATGAGGGAGAGAGGGATACTAGAGTTACCGACAAAGATACGGGTTACGATGTGTCCCATATGTGGGGCGCTCTACGTCCATGGAGATTGGGTTCGCGTAGGAGAGAGCGTGGAGGATGCTATTGAGTACTTCATAAACGAAACTATAGTGAAGAGGCACAACATCTACCCCGGGCTAGAGAATGTGAAGGTAAAGGTCGTGAGGATGGATTCCGGAGTGATTCACTTACGCATAATGGCTCGCTACAAAGACGTAAGCCTATCCCAGGACGCCGTAACTCACGTGGAGCTACATAAGAAGCCCTGCCCCTTATGCCTACGTAGCCGTAGCGGAAGTTACGAAGCAATGCTTCAGATAAGGACCGTAGCGCCTGTGAGGTTTGACGTGATGCGCGACATAGGCAATAGGTTAGCTAGGGTTAAGGAATTCAGGGAGAGTATAGTTGAAATTAAGGAGCATAAGGATGGTGTGGACGTTAAGTTAAGTAATCAAGCGATTGGACGCTATGTAGCGAATATACTGAAAAGAGAGTACGCCGCAAAGATAACCATGACATGGGAGAACACGGGGTACCTAGGTGGGAAACGCAGGAGCAAGCTAACCATTTCAGCTAGACTACCAGGTCTGGTTTCTGGTGACATCATAGAGTATGAAGGGGAACCTGCCGAGGTTATGAGACTAAAGAAGGGAAGAGTGATAATTAAGAGGTTAAGCGACGGTAAAATCCTGTCACTCAGGCATGATGACATATGGAAAGGCGATTTCAGGTACTTAAACGAGAAAGACTACGCCGTCCTAGATGGGAGGATACTAAACTACGAGGGAGGGAAGGCTGTCGTTCAAGCTACGGGCTCAGGCAACATATACTTCATTAAATCCCCGAGAATACTCAACCTCGGATCACGTGTTAAAATACTAATTTATAAGGGTAAGGCATACCTACTCATATAGGTGGATAGGGAAAGTGGCTAAAGGAAAGAAAAAGAAAAAAGCCCGACATGAAGAGAGCGAAGAGCTTCTCTTACCAACAGAGGAAGGGCAGGTGCTATGCGTGGTTACGGACATTATTGGGGGCAACTACGTGAAGGTATTCTGTATGGACGGTAAGGAGAGGATGGCTAGGATACCCGGCAAGTTACGGCGTAGGATGTGGATAAATAAGAAGGACATAGTATTGCTAGGTATCTGGGAATTCCGTGACGACCGTGGCGACGTACTGTACAGGTACACCCGCGACGAAAAGAAAAAACTTCTAGAGCAGGGATACCTCGATCCCGCGCTCCTTGAGTACGAGGGTGAGTTCTAATAGCGCGGAAAGACATTGACAGGTTTCTGGACGAGTACTACAGGATAACAGGCAAGGAGAGACGAGAGGTAGATAAAGACTTATTTGAAACCGTAGAGGAGGTTTTCGACGCCGCCACCGTAAAATCATTGCTGGACCTAGTTCGAAGAGGCGTGCTCTACGAGTTAAAGGGGGTAGTGAGTGCTGGAAAAGAGGCCCGAGTTTACTGGGGGGTTTCACCTAAGGGCGTTGACTTAGCAGTTAAAATATACTTAACAGCGACAGCGGAGTTCAAGAAAGGTATGCTAAAATACATAATTGGCGACCCGAGGTTCGATTCCTACATACCTAAGTCAACCAGGAAACTAATGATATTATGGGCACGGAAGGAATTCAAAAACTACAAGTTACTATACAATGCAGGCGTTTCTGTCCCGGAGCCTATAGCGCAGCATGACAATATCCTAGTGCTTCAGTTCATTGGGGAGAAGGGGGTGAGGGCACCGCTCCTTAAAGAGGTAAGCCTAGATGACAAAGAGTATGAAAGGATCTTCTGGGCGGTGCTTGACGACGTACGTAAAGCATACAGGGGCGCGCGCTTGGTTCACGGCGACCTCAGCGAGTATAATGTAATGGTATGGCGAGGTAAGCACTACATAATTGATGTGAGCCAAGCCGTAAAGATAAGTCATCCTCACGCCATGGAACTACTAGTCAGGGACTTAAGGAATATCAAACGCTTCTTCAGTGACGAAGTAGGTATAGATACCCCAGATATAAGGGAAATGTTTAGGTTCGTAACAGGCGAGGACCTAAAAGGGTACCTAGCACTGATTTCTTAACCTGTGGAGACATTTTAGTGTAGAGGTGGGAGCGTGAGTCAGGAAGGAGACTTAACGCCAGGAGCAACGAGGCTATACCTAAGAATCCCGGTGGACAGGATAGGTGCGTTAATCGGTGAAGGTGGCAAGGTACTGCGGGAACTAGAGGCCAGGACTGGCACAAAGATCACGGTGGACAGCACAAATGGTGCGGTGATAATAGAGCCAGCCACACCAGCAACCCGGGTTGACAGGTTACTCAAGGCCCGAGACTTCATAAGGGCGGTCGCAGCTGGCGTGTCCCCCGAGAAAGCGTGGAGGGTTCTCGAGGAGGATCAGGTGTTAATGATAATAGACCTAAAGGAGGCGATCGGAGAATCACCCAATCACCTTAAGAGAATTAAGGGAAGGCTAATCGGTGAGAAAGGGAAAGCACGGAGGAACATAGAGCAAATGACCGGCACCACAATAAACATTGGCCGGGACAAGGTAGTCATAATAGGAGATTATGAGAGCGCGCAGGTCGCCAGAGAGGCGCTCGAAATGTTAATTCAAGGACGTAAACACTCCACCGTTTACAAGTACATTGACAGGCTCATGAGGGAAGTTAAGAGGAGGAGAATGACGGAGTACTGGAGCTTTAATCCACTCGAGTAACATAATTGAAAGGAACTCGATATAGGAACTTTAGGAATTAAAAGTAATGATGAGTTAAGGGAAGGATCCCCTAGCTGAGCCTCACGCTATGATGTGGGGCCAAAGCGCTGAATACCATTAGCTCCTCCCGCGCCAGCTAAGTGTAATCGCTCTAACGTAAGTTATCCTATAGCTTAGGCACCCGTAGGATAAACCTTAGGGATGTGGTAGAAAAGGTTAGGAGCCCTTTCGCCCCGCTTGGGGTGTGGTGGGCCCGGGGGGATTTGAACCCCCGACCTACGGGTCTCTCCCAGGGGATTCTTTATGTCATCCCTCACCAGGTCCGCAGACCCGTAGTGTTGGACTGGAGCTCCGGCCCCGAAGGGGTCCGCCGCTCTGCCTGGCTGAGCCACGGGCCCACCAGAGGTCATCCACGTAGTCTCGTGAAAATGTGTTCTCAGAGAGCTTTTAATCCTTATCTGTCATGAAAAGGTGGAGTAGACAATGACATCGTGGAAACTTAGGTGCACGAAGTGTGGTTTTGTCTGGGTTCTTAAGGTCAGCTATAACATAAGCGACATGGATAAGATCTATCACTACTGCCCGAAATGTAAGAAAAACACGTTTCATGAGATCCTTGAGAGATTAGACTAACGCTTCAATTAAATTAGTTGGTCAGGGGAGGTGCATTAACATCATCCAATCAGACCGGCAACGCTCATCATTCACTCATTCATTAAAACTACTCCTCATAGATATATGGGCATGTCGTCTTGACTACTCTTACTAAGTCATCTACACTCATGGATCTTTGAACACCCTCGACACGCATACGCACGTTAACCGTTCCAGAGAGCACTTCCCTATCGCCGACTACGACTATGTACGGCACCCATTCCTTGCCCGCATCACGTATCCTCCTGCCCAAACTGGTGTTCCTTGCATCTACATCGGCTCGAACGCCCTCATTAACTAGCTTGCCACGCACCTTCTCAGCGTAGTCTCGATGCTCAGGCTTCACGGGGATTATGCGGGCCTGGACAGGGGACACGCATGTAGGGATATAGGGTGTTTTACCGGAGTCCAGCATCTGCAGAGCATTACTAAAGATAGTGTAGATTAGCCTTAAGAAGGGGCCCGTAAGAGTCGATGTTACTACCACGGGTGAGGATGAGTCGCTCGAAGATAAGAGCGTTACAGAAGTTAGCGGAATATGTGTCTTGCCAAGCGTGGTGGCTAGGGCTATCTCAAAGAATTCGCTATCATTAGCATCGCAAGCCACACCTATAGCCCGCGCCAACCTTAACTCACCAAGAACTTTCTTTGCAATGTTTTTCTTGCTAATCACTACGGCTATTAACTCAATGCCCATGCATTTCGTAAGTACTTCAGCAACAATGTTGATGATACTAGCTGCCGAACTCAGCGCTTTAGAGGAGTCACGAAACGCCTGAACGAAGATTGGGACGGTGTCGGAGGATAGTAGATCACCTCCCCCGTTACATGCCGCACTCCCTATCCACGAGACCTCAGTCAACAGCGCTTTGTCCTCTATATCGTTGATTATGCCTGACTCCTTCATGTTAAAGTATACGGAGGAGCATAGTGCGTGTAAGTCCGTTCCTAGTCTCCTCCTAGTCACCGTGTAACCTCCTAGTGACATTACCTTACTTAACGTTGTTATTCCTCCTATCTGTTGAATGACCTTCTCGTTAAGCCTACGTATTTCAGCGACGATAATTTCCCCTTTGCCTAGGAAGCTCTGGTTAAGTACCCCGAATTTACTGGCAAGTAGGCGCGCCCTACTCATGTAGTCCCTATCTAAGGCGTTCTTTCTGGTATCCATGAGTTGCTCAAGCAGGTTAATTACATCGGCGTACTTAGCTGTGCCGGGTTCTAAAAGCTGTAAGTCATTGTCCTCCTTCAAGAGAATTTCACACTTTAGTTGCTCGATTAGCCTCGAGGGTTTTAAAGGAGCCGATGTGTTGCTTATGTGGTACTCTCTTGAAAGTTCCGATAATGGGTGTCCATAGCAAGCTATTTTGAAAGCTTTATACCAACCGAAGGGTGCTCGCATAATGCTTACGTCAGTACAGGTTCCTCTTAAGGTAGTTTCGAGATCCTTAAGGATTCGTAGGGCGCACTTAGCTTTAGCTAGATTGCTTGAGAGGTGGGCGTACGGATAGAGCACGATGTTCTCTGCCTTAACGTTATGTGCGTGATGGCATATGTCCTGAGCGATATTCGAAAGGAACTCCTGCGGGGCATTGCAGTCACTCTGCTCGACAGCCGTAAAAGCAACCAGTGCGTTCTGCACGCGGGTACATTCCCTTCCCTTGATGTCCTCCTCAGCCTCACGGACTGCCTTAGATTTTACATCATATGAAAAATCCTCAGCATGAATTAAGAGGACCCTCATTCTCTAACCTCTATCAACTTCTGAGTACAGTGCATTAAAAATAAAGACATTAATGTAATACCGCATATGATCATACCCCAGCATTAGGTAATATCGACTACGGCACGTAAGGTTCAACCTCATGCCTACAAAACTTAATAGCCTAGAGAAAGGGTTTCAACTGGTGTAGAGGGGGTAATGGAAGAGGCCGAAACTGAAAAGAGGGTCAAGAGCCTAGAGGACCTAGGTTTAAGTCCCTCATTACTTAGGAAGCTATCTGAAGCCGGATATAAGACGTTAGAGGCCCTCGCAGTAGCTAATGTTAGCGAGTTAGCAAGTGTTGTTGGAATACCGACACCAACAGCGCAGAGAATAGTTAATAAAGCTAGGGAAGCGCTTGGCCTCAGGTTCAAGACGGCCCTCGAGCTGAAAAGGGAAAGGATGAACTTAGGCAGGATAACCACAGGATCTAAGCGCCTTGACGAACTGCTCGGAGGCGGCGTAGAAACGAAAACCATAACAGAATTCTTCGGAGAGTTCGGAAGCGGGAAAACCAACATTTGCCACCAGCTTTCAGTGAACGTGCAGCTTCCTAAGGAGAAAGGTGGGCTAGAGGGCAAGGCCCTGTACATCGATACTGAGGGAACGTTCAGGTGGGAGCGCATAGAGGCGATGGCTAGGGGCTTAGGGTTAGACCCAGATAAGGTGATGGAGAACATAATCTGGGCTAGAGCATTAAGCACCGATCACCAAATGGCAATCGTAAAGGAGGCAATGGAGCTCATACCTAAGGAAAACATTAAGTTAGTGGTCGTGGACTCCGTCATGAGCCACTTCAGGGCCGAGTATCCAGGCAGAGAGAACCTAGCTACCCGACAACAGAAACTTAACAGGCACCTACATCAGCTAGCTAGGATAGCTGACATATACGACGTTGCCGTGGTCGTAACTAACCAAGTTATGGCCAAACCAGACGTATTCTATGGTGACCCAACGCAGGCTGTAGGAGGCCATGTCCTAGCCCACGCACCGGGAGTTAGAGTACAGCTAAGGAAGGGTAGGGGCAACAGAAGAATAGCTAGGGTCGTCGACGCACCACACCTACCTGAGGGTGAGGCAGTTTTCGTGATCACTGACGTTGGCATCAGGGATATTGAGGAGTGAAGTTTTGTGGATCGAAGCCAAGACACTGATAATAGTATCCATCCTAGCCACACTTGCGTACGCATCCTACAGAGACATTAAGTATAGAGACATACCGGAAGTAACTTGGGTACCAGCAATAGCTATATCCATAACAATCAACGTCCTTTCAGGAAGGTATGATCTCCTACACACAGCTCTTTCCATGTTTCCGGTCCTCATAGTCTTCGTGATATCTTTGCTAGGCATGATCGGCGGTGCAGATTTCCTTGCCCTACTAATGATAGCGCTCGCGCACCCGCAGTTCCTTGTGTTCCCAATACCGCTGCTCACGCTATTATACTCCCTGTTAATACCTCTGGGCTTAATGATGTACTACGCTCTATGCAACACTCTCCTCTACAAGTCGTTTCTCAATAAGATAAAGTGTAAGGAGGGCAGGAAGACGTACCTCATATTCTTCGGGAGACCTATGAGTGCTAAAGAAATGCTGGAGAAGAAGTTTACGTACCCACTCACAATTCCGGTAGGTAAAGGAGAGTTTATATGTCGGCCTTCCTTTTCTGACGATGATGAGGAAGAGGAACGCATTAAGGAACGCATTAAGGGCGCTATCGCGAGAGGAGAAATTCAAAGCGACGAGAAAATATGGGTCACGCCCGGCTTACCGCACGTAGTGTTCTTCTTCATAGGGTACACACTGGCGCTCCTCACGCCACAGCACTACATCCTGACGATATTAACACACTAACGGCAACGGAAATAAATAAACGCACCACGAACTATCATTACGCAGATGGTGAAAAACGATGCGCATACTATGGGCTCCCTGGAGGATGGCTTACATAAAGAACGCCAGCAAAACCAAGACATGTATATTCTGCGAGGCCCTAAGGATGAGCGATGAGGAGGCGCTAGTGGTTTTCAGAAGCGAACACACCATAATTATGTTGAATAAGTTCCCATACAATACAGCGCATGTCATGATCGCTCCTAAAAGGCACGTACCCCGCCCGGACCTGCTAACGGATGAGGAAGCCCTAGACATGCATAAGGCATTAAGCATCACACTACGCGCGATAGATTATGAATACGCGCCTCAAGGATACAACATAGGCCTAAACCTAGGTAAGGTGGCGGGAGCAGGAATCGAATCTCACATGCACATACATGTCGTCCCCAGATGGTCTGGAGACACGAACTACATGCCCGTCTCAGCAAACACCAAAGTAATCCCTGAAGATTTACTAGTTACGTTCACGAGACTGAAGAAAGCATTCAGCGAAGTGCTCTCGGATACACGAAGCAAGTAAAGCTTAATTGTTGTGTATCATCAATAACCTTATCCTAAATTACCTGTCACGTCATCATTTACATTCCACGCGTGAAGTAATGGTTTATAATTAATGATGCATGATTTACGACGAAGGTGTAATGAAATGAGGAACTTTATAGCTGATCTCACAGGCAAAGACTTAATCACAACCCAAGACTGGGAGATAGAGGAACTAAAGATCGCCATAGGACTTGCAGAAGAGTTAAAGTGGAGGTACCATTACTTTGGGATGGATGAAATACCTAAGTTACTGGACAGAAAGACCTTCTTCATGCTATTCTTCGCACCGTCCACCAGGACTAGAGCAGCCTTCGAGGCGGCAATGACGTACTTAGGTGGTCACGCGCAGTATATTGAATCAAGGCAGACCAGGGCGGGTGAAGGGGAGGCGGTTAAGGACATTGTAGCAATGTACGACAGGTATGGTCACGGACTAGGTATAAGAATACTTGACAAAGCAATAGACTTCAAGCATGGCGTCGGTAACCAACTAATAAGAGAGGCTGCAAAGCACGTTAAGATACCAGTAATAAATATGGCTGACGACCAGTTCCACCCAACTCAAGCCCTAGCGGACTTCATGACCTTCAAGGAAAGATTCCCCCACTATAAAGGCAAGAAATACGTAATAATGTGGGCGTACTCACCGCACATTAGGGGGCCCTGTAGCATTAACGCAGACCTACTACTCTTCACACGTATGGGGGTCGACGTCACAGTAGCCTATCCCCCAGGCTTTGATCTATACCCAGACATCATTGAGATGGCGAAGAAGAATGCGGAGGCTAGCGGAGCGCATCTAGAGTTCACGAACGACTACAAGGAAGCACTACGCGGTGCTCACGCAGTCTTCCCGAGGAATTGGGCATCAAGGCAACTTCAAGAACTAGGCTACAGTAAGTTCGCTGAGGAAGAACTGAAGATTTACGAGAAGTACAAGGACTGGAAGGTAACCGCTGAACTCATGGAGTTAATGGATAAGTCAGGTGTGCTGATGCACGTAATGCCCATAATGAGGGGTTACGAGGCGGACGACGACGTCGTGGATAGCCCGAGGTCGATCCTGTACGAGCAGGCCGAGAACGGCTTATGGACCAAGGCTGCCGTGTTAGCGCTCACGATGGCTAACATCAGGTAATGAACAAGTAGGACTAGTTGTCTAACAACACCGTTTTACGATAAGCAGTTAAATTGCTTTAATTTTTTGCGGTAAAAACCATGTGGCGATTCACTAAACACAATTAGCACATATTTTTTATTAAATAAGCACCCTAAGACACGAGGTAGTGCCTTATGGGCAAACCTTGGTATGTTGGTATTTGGGAAGGCCAAGACTACCTAACGAACATTAACAGGACTCAAGAAGAAATAAAAATGATAATTGAGGCGGCCAGGGACCTAGAGCGCAAGTTCAAGTCTAAGATACCGACGCCCTACCTTGCTGGTCAGACACTCTTCATGCTCTTCTACAACAGGTCCCTAAGAACTAGGAATAGCTTTGAAGCTGGGATATTCCAGTTAGGTGGTCACGGCAACTTCCTGAGCCCCAATGATGTCTACACGCCTACGCTACCCGAGGACATGGTTGCTTACAAGACCGAGGCAATAAGTGACGTGGCTAGGGTACTGAGCAGGTACGGGAACGCCATTGCCATCAGGATCTACGCCGACGCCGCGAAGTGGATTATCGGTCGTGGCCACAGGATAATTGAGGAGTTCGCTAAGTGGGCAAGCATACCGGTACTGAACATGGAGGACGACATATTCCACCCGTTCCAGGCCTTAGCAGACATAAAGACAGCCCTTGACGTCATGCCAAACCTACGTGGCAAGAAGTTCGTGGTATCCTACGCATACTCAGGCGGGCTAAAGCCCTTAGCAGTGCCTCAGAGTGTCGCGCTAATAGCGGCCATAATGGGGGCTGAGGTCGTCGTAGCCCACCCACCAGGATTCGAGTTACAGGATGAAATAATCCAGAAGGGCAAGGAACTCGCTGACCAGTACGGTGGATCCTTCGAAGTCACGTATAACATGAAAGAGGCGTTCGAGGGTGCAGCCTTCGTTTATCCGAAGGCATGGAGCCCCAAAGGCTTCTTCCCGCCCTACAGTGCTGACGGGAAGGTTCACAAGGAGGAGGCTAAGGAGTATCAGGCTAAGTTCAAAGACTGGATAGTCACCATGGATCTCCTAGAGGAGGCCGGCAAGCCCTACTACATGCACTGCGGCCCTGCGGACAGAGGTATGGAAGTAACGGACGAGGTGCTAGACACTTACGAGAAGTCACTATACTTTGAGGAAGCGGAGAACAGGCTCCACGTGCAGAAGGCCGTAATGGCCATGGTAATGGGAAGCCGCTACGACTAAGCAACTTAAAAACCAAAGCCACTATGATATTTAGGTGAATCAAAGATGGAAAGAAACGAAAAATACATACTAATAGCCCTGGGCGGCAACGCATTCCAAACCAAGGGCGAGCCAGGCACAACTGAGAACTACTGGAAGAACGCCTATAGAGCCGCCAACACCATAGTCCGGATAGTGAAGGAGGGCTACAAGGTAGCGATAACCCATGGAAACGGACCACAGGTAGGCACGATACTCGAGTGGATGGAGCGCTCAAAGGATAGGATACCACCGCTCGCAATGGACATCGCGGGCGCCATGACTCAAGGATGGCTAGGCTACTTACTAATGCAGGCAATTGACAACACCCTAGTGAAGGAGGGAATTAGGGATAGCGTCAAGGGAGCCGTCGCGATAGTTAACCAAGTACTTGTCAGTAAGGACGACCCAGCATGGCAGAACCCAACAAAGTATGTCGGAAGCTACTACACCAAGGAGGAAGCGGAAAGACTAGCTAAGGAAAAAGGGTGGATAATAAAGCCCGATCCCCGAGGAGGGTACAGAAGGGTAGTACCGTCGCCCGATCCTAAAGAGAACATAGAGGTAGGCGCTGTCAAGAAACTCATAGAGGAAGGGTGGATAGTAATAGCCTCAGGAGGCGGCGGAATACCCGTAATAAGGAATGAAGACGGTACACTACAAGGTGTCGAGGCAGTAATCGACAAAGACCTAGCAGGTGAGGTACTGGCAACCGCACTCGGCGTAGGCGCATTCGTCATACTCACAGACGTTGATGGCGCGTACATAAACTACGGTAAACCTGACCAGAAGAAGCTGGACGTAGTGACGGTTTCCGAACTTGAGAAGTATTACAGGGAAGGTCACTTCAAACCGGGATCCATGGGCCCAAAGGTGCTAGCAGCCATAAGGTTCATCAAGCATGGCGGCAAGAAGGCAATGATCGGGCACCTACAGAAAGGGTACGAAGTAATCAAAGGCGAATCCGGAACAATGGTTGTACCCGATTAACGTACCTAATCCCTTCAACCTCTACTATTTTTTCGAAGGAACAAAAGAGCAGAAACTCTTTTCTGCAACGGCATTAAACAATTCTCGAGGGTTTCAGTCACTGAAGAAGTGCATCTGTTAACATTTATCACTTTACAATAAACGAATACTTAATAAAATTAACAGAGTGTCTTTGAATGAGGGCATGGTTTTATGCGTGAGAAAGTAGACAAACTCATAAATAATGCATTGATAGTTACGATGAACAAGGACAGGGCGGTAATACCTCGCGGTTACGTTGCCATCTCTGAAGGAAAAATCGTGGATGTAGGTGTTGGTGACGGTAAATCCAAGTATGATGCTGAGGAAGTAATTGAAGTGAAAAGGCAGGTCGTCACCCCGGGCTTTATATGCGCGCACACTCATTTCTACGGCATATTACTCACCGGTTCGCCTTGGTTCGGAGTTATAGAGCCTCCATCCGATTTCCAGCAGAACCTCCAAAGGATCTGGTGGGCTTTAGATGAATCGCTAACGTATGAGGACATTTACATTAGTGCGTTGCTGGGGGCGATAATGCTTGCAAGAACGGGTACAACGTTCTTCAAGGACTTGCTGGATGCCCCGAACGCCATTGAGGGTTCACTGGATTACATAGAGAAGGCTGTCAATGAAGTAGGCATTAGGGGGTTTGCGGGCTTCTCGGTGACACAGAGGAGAAGTATAGAGGAAGGCTATCAAGGGATAAAGGAGAACGAGCGCTTCGCGAAGAAAACCCGGAATGATAAGGACACTAAGGTTAAGGGAGTCTTTACGGTACACGCGTCATTCACGGTAACAGATGAGATACTAATACGGACGAAAGAGCTAGCGGACAAGTACGGCACGATATACGCTCTCCATGTTGAGGAAGGATTGATAGATGTGTACCATAGTATAGAAAGGTATGGAAAACGCCCCATCGAAAGAATGCGTGACATAGGTTTCCTCTCACCGAGGCTACTTGCAATACACGTCGTGCAAGCTATCGAGGATGAACTAAAGATACTCAAGGAATTCGACGTTAAAGTAGCTCATAACCCGATGAGCAATATGATAAATGGTGTGGGCGTACCTCCCGTCCCCAAAATGTTGGACATGGGGATAACCGTCGGCATAGGGAATGACGGGTACATCATGGATGTATTCGATAACATGAGGACAACTTACCTACTACATAAGGTGGCGTTAAAGGATCCGCGAGTAATGCCTGTCGATAAGGTTGTTGAGATGGCGACGATAGATGCGGCGAAAGTGCTTGGAGTGGATGATCGCACGGGTTCCATCGAGCCAGGTAAGGATGCGGACATAACAATAATAGTGCCTGACTTCGTACACACGCCTCTTGATGAGAGGACCGTGTATGGACACCTAGTGAATACGTTCACAGGAAATGACGTATGGGGCGTGCTAGTTGAGGGTGAGTGGGTAACGAAAGAAAGAAAACTTGTTAATGTGGACGTCGAGAAAGTCATGGAACGCGCGCATAAGGTAGTTAACAAGTTATGGGAGCGAATGCTGTCTATGGAACCCAAATACAAGATCGAGTATCTTAAACCATGAGCTTTTGTGGGGTGATTCAGGTATGGTAGACATAACTGTTGAAATAGCCGGTTTAAAGTTCAAGAACCCCATAATGAACGCAGCATGTCCCATTTCGAGAGATGGTAAGGCGATGGAGGAGCTGGCTGCTGGTGGTGCAGGAGGTATAGTGTCGAAGACCATAGGTGTTGTGCCGGCAAAGGTACCGAGACCGCATATGGGTGTAGTGAATCGGGGCCAGCTCACAGTACTGACCCCAGTGAAGAAGGGAGGAGAGCTTGAGACAAAGATAACGCGTATACGTGGCGCGTACTATGGGTTCCTGAACGCCGAACTGTGGACTGACCTACCCCCGGAGCAGTGGTTCGAGAAAGAACTGCCGTACGCAAAGAAAGTGGCTGAACGCTACGGCATACCGCTCCTAGCAAGCATAGGGTACAAAGCTCAGGAATTAGCCGAGTTAGGGCCTAAGGCGGTAAAGGCAGGTGCGCAAGGCATTGAGTTCTCAACCCACTACCTAGGGCACGACTACACACCAGTTGTCGAGTCAGCTAAGGCGCTTAGGGAGGCCGTTGACGTACCCATATTCCCCAAGTTAAGTCCACACATTTGGGGTCTCAAGGACTTAGTGAGGGAACTTGAGAAGGTAGGGGTTGACGGTATCGTAGCCATAAACACGTTAGGGCCAGCGCTCCACATAGACATAGAGACTGGCAGACCAATAATGGGGGGACCCCACGGTCACGGTTGGTTATCGGGACCAGCCCTCAAGCCCGTGGGCATAGCCACCGTAGCTGAGATAGCCAAGGTCACGAAGCTCCCCATAATAGGTGTTGGCGGGATATCTCAACCAGAAGACGTCATAGAATACATAATGGCTGGTGCTTCAGCTGTTCAGGTATGCACCCAAGTAATAGTTGAGGGACCTAAAGTATTCAGAAGATTAGCTGAGGGCGTTGCTACGTGGCTAAAGGAGCACGGGTATACCTCACTAGAGGACATAAGGGGTAAGGCCCTCAAGTACCTGACGGATCCAGCTGGTTGGTACGAAATCAAGAACCCCGTGGTTGATGAGTCAAAATGTATAGGGTGCGCACTATGCGAACAGTCATGTATCTACGACGCTGTGCATGTGCAGGAAATCAACGGCAGGAAAGTAGCTGTGGTCGACAAGTCAAAATGCTATGGCTGCGGACTCTGCACAACCCTATGCCCGACTAGAGCTATTCACTTCCCGGAAGACTACTGGCCCAAGTAACACTTCTCTTCGGGTCACCCCCATAAACTAGCCTGACCTTTTAACTGAAGCTAGCAAACTACCCTATGTCCTCTTTGCTTTTGTGTGGTTAAATTAGCCGAGGTGATGCTTCGGCCTACGTTAAAACTCCTTTAAAAACTTACATGCCTCTCAGTGAGTGAGGTAAGGGTAATGACAAAGCACATAATGTATTTGCAGTGCTCAAGGTGCGGTAAAAAATACTATTATGACGAGAAGCCCATAACCTGCATTAACAATGACCTCGGGAGGCTAGACATAGTCTACGACTATGAGGCCCTGAAGGAGTTCTACACGCGTGACTACGTAGCTAAGAAGCCCCTAATTAATCAATGGAAATACTTTGACCTTCTCCCCCCAACTAAGGAAGAGAACATAGTAACCTTAGGTGAGGGTGCAACCCCCCTCATAAGAGCGAATAGGCTAGCCGAGAAGTTAGGCATAAGGAAACTTTGGCTGAAAGACGAGACCCGAAACCCCACGGCATCATTTAAGGATAGGGGCATGTCGGTATCAGTCAGCGTGGCTAAGGAGTTCGGGTTCAAGAGAGCCACCACCGCATCATCGGGCAACGCAGCCGCGGCCCTCGCAGCCTACGCCGCTAAGGCAGGAATGGAGGTTTACGCTTTCGTCATAGAGCAGGCCGGATATGGCAAGATAGCGCAACTACTGTTCTACGGTGCCCGCGTCTTTAAGGTCAGGGGTCTTGGACGTGAGGACCCGACAGTAAAGCTCATGAAATTAACATATGAGAAATTTGGATTCTACCCGTCCCCAAGCTTCGGACCGTTCAACCCGTACCAAATTGAGGGTCCGAAGACAATATCGTATGAAATAGTGGAGCAGATGAACTGGGAAGTCCCTGACTGGGTTTTCGTACCTGTAGGTGCAGCATCCCTACTTACTGGTGTGTGGAAGGGATTCCGGGACTATCGTGAATTAGGACTCATAGATAGGATGCCGCACTTATTCGCTGTACAGTCAAAAGGTAACCCTCCCTTCGTCAGGGCATTCAAGGAAAGCCAGGATCCACATAATATCAAGCCGTGGGACAAGCCCCACACGATAGCTTGGGGGCTCGAGGATCCGTACCCGTGGGATGGTGATGCCGGAATAATGGCTCTAAGGACAACGAACGGAGATGCTGAGGAAGTAAGTGATGATCTAATACTCAAGGCCATGAAGTGGCTGGCGCAATACGAAGGGATATTTGCAGAACCTTCTGGGGCAGCAGGACTAGCTGGCTTAATGGTAGCGCTTGAGGACGGTAGGGTGGGTAGGGATGACGAAGTTGTTGTACTAGTCACCGGTCACGGTTTAAAGGACCCTGACATAGTCAAGGAAACTGCCGGAGACGCACCAATAATCAATCCGGACCTCAACGAATTCAAGGAAGTCCTAGGGAAAAGGTACGGCATTCAACTCTAATATAGGTTTTCTGCAATTTCGGATTAACTTACCCTTTTAAGCCTAGACCTATGGGAATTAATGGCGGTTTTAGTGACTAGGAAGCAACCAGCGATATTGATAAATAGTGATGGAGGCATAATAATAGATTCGACAGTGGTTATAGATGGTCATGAGGATCTAGTGCCAAGGATCGTAACACACATACACTCCGATCACACAAGAAGGCTTAAAACATCCATTCAAAAATCCAGCCTCCTCATAGGCACACCATTAACTCTGGAATGGCTGAAAGTTCTGGGTTTCAGAATCCCTGACTCAAAGATCATGCCGCTAAACTACGACCAAAGCATAGAGCTAGGGGAGCTAAAGATATCGCTAAGGGAGGCAAGCCACATACCAGGAACAGCTCAGGTTGTCGTAGAGACTACGGACCAACGTATAGTATACACGAGTGACTTCAAAAAACCAGGTGAACGAACACCTATCCTAAGCGCTGACACGCTAGTGATTGACGCTGTTTATGGGGACCCAACATTTCAGAGACCCTTCGATGATTATATAGATGAGGTGCTAACGGACCTCATAAAAGAGTTACTTGCTAAGGGTCCTGTATACGTTTACGGTTATTACGGTAAGGTGCAGGAAGTAATGGACATACTTAGGAGAAATGGCCTAGACGCTCCCTTCGTGCTAAGCCATAAGCAGTACGTACTAGCGAAAGTGGCTGAGAGGTTCGGCATGAACTTCGGAGATTACCTGCACGCCAATTCCAAGGAAGCAGAGGATGTAATGCGTGACGGTTGGTACGTGTATTTCACGCATTTAACAGCCTCTAGACGCGCACCTAACGGATTAGGCAATCACGTATTGCTGAGCGGCTGGGAATTCAGTAGGCCCTTCAAGAGGCTCGGAGGCAGGAGATGGTTAGTTGCCTTCAGTGACCATGCTGACTTCATGGGCTTAGTTAAGTATGTTGAGGAAGCTAAGCCAAAGCAGGTCATAGTCAATGTTCGAAGAAGCACTGCTGGCGAGAAGTTTGGGGATTACGTAGCAAAGAAACTTGGCGTTAAGGTAAGATTACTCCCTTAGTTCCTCGTACTTAAACTCAACCTGCCCTCTGGATAGGACATCACTTATGCTTAGTCCGTACTCCTCCATGAGTATTAATATAGCTGCTTGAGGCGGTATGATTCCCTTCTCCGTTATTATTGCGTCTATATACTCCGGTGGTGTGACGTCGAATACAGGATTATACACCTTTACCCGGGGATTAGCCCTTAGCCATTCATCTTCTACTATCTCTCGAGGATCTCTCACTTCGATAGGTACCAATTCTCCTATGACTGTCTGCGGGCTAAACTTGTATGTCTCGGCCGCCACGTAGAGCCTTACCCTAGCTTCCTTCGCAGCTAAGGCTACGAGGGACGTACCTATCTTATTTATCACCGCGCCGTTAGCGGCTATGGTGTCAGCCCCAACAACGACCTTATTTACACGCTTCATAAAGTACCTCACTGACGAATCAGGTATTAGTATGACGTCAAGCCCAGCATCAGCTAGTGCCTTAGCGGTGATTAGGCCCTGCATCTTCGGTCTAGTCTCCTTAACATATACTTTACTCACCTTACCCTGATTATGGGCTTCCACGATGACTGACACAGCTGCTGTGCTATGACA
This sequence comes from Desulfurococcales archaeon, assembly GCA_027002995.1. Taxonomy (GTDB): domain Archaea; phylum Thermoproteota; class Thermoprotei_A; order Sulfolobales; family NBVN01; genus WAOL01. The sequence continues at coordinate 144,537 of JALWZB010000155.1, read as the reverse complement.
GTGAGTCATGATAACGTCTCCGTTCTCTATGCGCTTCGCACCGAGTTCCGCAATCACCTTAACAGCGTTCTTGGAATACTCTATGAATTCCTCCGCAGCCGATACTACAATTTGCTTAGCTTCCTCAACGCTCCCTGGAGATGCTCTGAGCAGTCTAGTCATTACGTATGATATCGCATTCGGTAATGATACTGCAGTGGGTCTTGAGGATTTAACATATTCGGCAACTTTCTTCATGTAACTTATGAAGTCCTCAACATTATTACCTCTATATTCCTCGGCGGCAATGGCTAATGCTTTAGCTCCTGCTCTGGCGATCCTTCCTGCTCCTCGGATTATCATTGTTCGTATGTCTTCTCTTATTTTCCTAACTTCCTTGGGGAGCGTGTTAATATTGAATTCCGTCATAAGTTCCTCACCTCCGAAATGAGTGACTCTATGCTAGGGACTTTCGGAGGCCAACCGTATACTTCTTTGATTAGTAGTGGGACAGCTTGGGGAGCTATGAGCCCAACCTCCGTTATTATTGCGTCTATGTATTCTGGTGGCGTAACGTCAAAGAGCGGGGCGCGAACCAATACCTTACCAGCTAACTCATTTATCCTGTCTTTGGGAATTATTAGGTTAGCATCGCTCAGCACAACCCCCTCTATTAACTCACCAAAGACTGTTTCCAACCCCATCTTATAGGTGCCAGCAGTAACGTAGAGCCTTACTCTAGCTTCCTTAGCCGCGAGCGCTATCGCCGATGTCCCAACCTTATTGACGACGGCTCCATTAGCGGCTACAGCATCTGCGCTTACGAAGACCTTACTTATACGCTTCATCACGAAGCGTACGGCGGAATCTACGATGAGTGTAGTGTCTATACCTAGTTTACTGATCTTAGCGGCCGCTAACTTTCCTTCTCCTATGGGCCGTGACTCAGTCACGTACACGGAGAACTTTATTCCTCTGTCATATGCCTTCTTGAATAGCTCTAATATTGTGCTACTATATGAATGGGTTAAAACAACGTCACCGTCTGTTATCCTGCGGGAACCTAGTGTTGCGACACATTCCTTCACCATCTCAACACGTTCAACTATCTCGTCAACAATCTTTGGGACGTTGCCTACCGCCTCGTCAACTCCTCTCTTTTTAGCTAATCGTATGAATTCCTCGAGGAAGTTACGTGTTAAGTTAACCATCACTATGGATGTGGGGCGTGCCTGAATCATTAACGGGATCGCTATCTGAATGAAGTGTGGGAATCCTTCACTACATTTTTCGGCCGCCTCCCTCAGTATATTAAGTACATGATACGCTGCCTCTGTAGAGCCCATTATTTTTCCTTCTCTTAAATTCCTTGCAACTTTCTCTGCTTTCTTAAGGAACTCGTCGCACCTGGGCTTGCCTTCTCTCAGAAATCATCACCTATACAAAATAGGGCATGAAATGTTAATTAAACTATCCGGCATTAGGTTATTCTTCTAACCAGCTTGAAAATTATATTCTATTCGCAAGGTTACTGCATTTTTCCTCCTTTACTTGAATGAGCACTTTACATGCCTCAAACCACTTAAGTAGCGCTTGCTTAGGCGGGACACCTCTGGGGCCTTCGTAAGCGGCATTTAATGTTGCGGCGCAGGTAGCTAATTTCATGGCATCTACCTCGCTATATCCTAGTATTAGGAAAGCTGCGAAGACGCCTACGTAGGCGTCGCCGCACCCTACAGTTGATGTTGTTTTGTATCCTAGCGCCTCGGGCGGGACGGCGTTTACGTGTATCAGGGTGTTCGATAGGGGATTCGCGAGTAGGGAGCCTTTTTCTCCTCGCTTTACTAGGACTTTCAAACGCTGGTTGACTTCCTGAACGTGTTTAATTGCCTTAAGTAGGTCCTTTGTTCTCGTCATGGTTAGTAATTCACCCTCATTTGGAGCCAGGTAATCTACTTTCTCTAAGACTGGCTTTAGCACCTCTAATCCATGCTTTGACTGCGCCCCCGGGTCCCAAATAATGGTTTTTCCCAGGTCCCTTGCTTTACTGACGAGCTCCAATGCTGTAGGCAATGGCGGATTAGTTATTAGTATGTACTGGACAGCTTCCAGGTAAGTGAGTACTTTCTCATCTATTTCTTCCGGAGTGAGTTTAGTGTTTGCGCCGTAGTAACTGTATATTGCTGTGTTTCCGTTCCTGTCCACAGCCACGAAGGCTTGACCCGATTCTACGCCATCTATAACTCTTATTATGTCTGTTATGATTCCTTCTCCCCTTAACGCGTCTATGTGTTTCCTTCCTATATCATCATTTCCTACCGCCCCAAAGAAAACCACGGCCTCCTTACCTAAGATCCTTGCTGCCGCGACAGCCGAGTTACCTCCTGAACCTCCGAGATACCTAGTTAGCCTCCGCACTACTGTTTTCGGTGGTGCGAACCTATCCACGTATAAAGTTACGTCGTAATTTAGTGAGCCCACTACCATTAATTTAGGAGCCATAGGCACTCCTCTCTGGTGAAATGATAGGCATTCATTCTTGTTAAACTTAACTTAATTAATGATGAAAGGGCCCGCTGGGAGAGGCCCTGATCATTCGGAGCCGTAAAGGCTCTGTCCCGGGCCTCGAATCTACCTTACTTATTGAGAGTAAAAAGAATTTTGTGTTCGGTCATTTAGGAGGTCTGCTTAGGATAGATTAATGAAGCGCTCTAGCTGGGTTGCTATGTCGCTTAACCCGTACTTAATCAAGGTTTCCTTCTTAGGTATTCCGCGGTTGTCCCATCCTCTGACTTCGTAGTACTTCATGAGCAGCGCGTCATAGCTTTCTTTGTTTAGCTTGGCTCCGGCTAACGGTCCCTTAGTTAGGGGGTCCTTGAACCAACGCTCTGGTGGATAGTCCATGGACTTACTCCAGCTCATACCCATGACCGCGTGTTCTCTGACCCAGAATGCCCTTATCAGTGAGTATACTCTATGGGCGAATTCATGTAGCTCGTCCCAGGTGAAGTCAACGCCTGTTGATGCCCTGATGAAGTTGAGATAGTAGTCTAGGTCTAGTCCTAACTCAACCCATGGGAGGCGGCACATGACGAAGGACTCGAATAGCGCGCCCCTGATGTTTTGCATCCACACAAGCTTCTCTGCCTTCTCTGGCGAGTAATTATCGCGCCCCATCTTCAGCTCGAGGGATATGAACCATGCGTCCTTGTGGTGTGCACCAATACTACATGTGCCGTATGCTAAGGCCATGCCAGGAGCTGCATGGCAGTCGTATGCGGAGATCTCGAGTCCCTTAACGTGCATTGCGTACCTCTCTGAACCCCCGCCAAGCTTTCTTGCGGCCCGCATGGTTCCGTCCGCCAGCAAGTTACCTACTCCTTCCCTATATGCTATCTTGCGTATGAGGTCGGCAGCCGCCTTGTAATCGCCCCACTCTATTCTGTCGTCCTTGCTGAGTAGGCTATTCTCCGAGGCTTCCATGGCGAACCCTATTACCGAGCCCGTGCTTATAGTGTCGATACCCATGTCATCCACGATGTCATTGAGGTGAGAAACCTTGTCAATACCTGTTATGCCTAGGTTCGAGCCTAGCATCGCGACGTTCTCATAGTCGGGCTCGGCTACTCTTTCCTCACCGTTCACAGTGTACTTCACGTAATTACGGCAAGGCATATTACAGAATGGGCAGGCCTCCGTAGAGACCTTTATTTTCTCCATCGCATCGCCTGAGATGCTCTCGAACCCATCGAATACTCCTTCGCGGAAGTTGTATGTTGGTAGGACGGAGTTCTTCTGCGACCACACGATAGTCATCATGGTGCCTTGCCTAGTCCAGAAGTCGTAGTTTGGTGCCTCCTTGAGTTTCTTGTATGCTTCAGCACCGAGCCTGCTGAGCGCTTGCTTATCAGCTGGCTCAGGAAGGGATTCACCCTCAAATATTATTGCCTTAACCTTCTTTGACCCAAGTACCGCACCCATTCCCGGACGTCCTCCGGAACGTCCATGCTCGCTAATCACGGTCGCGTAAAGTACTTTGTTCTCACCTGCTGGACCTATGAAGAGTGCTGCGAGATTCTTACCAAATTGCTTCTGAAGCCTGCGCTCTGTTTCATGAGTCCCTAATCCCCATAAATCATCGGCAGGTAAGAACTCCACACCCTTTGACGTGATCTTTAGTGTTACAGGTTCCTCCGAAGCACCCTTAATCACTACTGCGTCGAATCCGCATTTTCTCATTTCGACTGCCGCACGCGTCCCTATGTTACCATCACCATACCCTAGTGTCAACGGCGACTTTGACGCTATGATCATCTTACCGGAAGAGGGTAGTGGGAACCCAGTTAGCGGACCTACAGCGAGTATTACGTGGTTTTGCGGTGAGAAGGGGTCTATCCCTGGCTCGTTTAGGTCCCAGAGAAGCCTAGCGGCTAACCCTCTCCCACCAATATACTTACGCAGGATGTCACTGCTTAACTCCTTCAAATTTGATTCCTTTTTAGTCAAGTCTACGTAAAGTAGTCTTCCACTCCAACCGTGCGAGGCTGAACACCCATAGACTTAATTTCGCGCCTAGATTAATGAATGTTATACTCCGAAATCCTTATGAGGATCACAGTAGTGATATTGGGGGAACTGAAAACATGGCTAAGCTTAAGACCAAGCTCGTATCATGGGATGATGTAGTTGCTTGGTCACGCGGCCTCGCCAAGAAGATTCACGAGTCTGGATATAAACCTGACATTGTAGTGGCTGTGGCCCGGGGAGGGTTTGTCCCTGCAAGATTAATATGTGACTTCCTGTTAATAGATAACTTACTCTCAATACAATCCCAGCACTGGACGGAAGCCGCTAAAGCGGAGGACAGAGCAGTGATAAAGTTCCCATATAAGATCGATTTGAGTGGTCGTAAGGTTCTCCTAGTGGACGATATTGTTGATACAGGAGAGTCTCTAGCTTTAGCAAGGAATTATATTTACAGTAATTGGAATGCGAAGGAAGTAAGGATAGCTGTCCTGCAGTGGATCTCATCAGTTGCTAAATTCAAGCCAGACTACTACTTTATGGAGGTTAAGGAGTGGGTCTGGTTCCAGTACCCATGGACAAGGTTAGAGGATACTTTCCAGTTATTCAAAAGGATTCTAAAGGAGGAAGGTAAGTATAAGAAGGAGTGGACGTACGAGGAACTTGTCGCTAAGTTCATGGAGTGGTATGAGCTAGACGTGGGGAGCGAGTACTTCAAGGAGGCTATAGAGCTTCTGGTAAGGCACGGCTTCCTCAGGAAGGCTGGTGACAAGTACCTAATACCCTAAGCAAAGACCCAAGTAATGAGTTAACCTTAGCGACGTCTGTGAGACTAAACTAGGCAGACGTATTTAGTGCTTTAAGTCTTTCCTCAGCAACACGTCCTGCGTCCACTAATACTTGATTCGCCTCCTCATTGACATGAATAGTATATGTTCTAGTTTCAGGGAGGTATGTAAGTAGGTCTCCTGCTCGTTCAATTATGTCTTCAACTATTAGTGAGATATCGGGTATTCCTTCACTCATGCTTTTAACGTTACTAAGCACCTCCTTAATAAGGGCTATCTCCTTTACTGTAACGTTAAGTAATCCCAGAGTATCAAGCTTAACAATCATTATCTCAAAGATTGCTTCGATCCTAGTTATTACTTCCAGTGCTCTTTTATACATCTCTATATTCCTAAGGATCTCCCTCCTTAGTGCGGGGTCTTCCACATACTTCAAGCGTTCCATGTAATTCAAGATCTTATTCTCGAGCCTACTCCTGTAATAGTATGCCCGCCTATGCAATTGCTTCAAATCAATTATTAACTTAGCAACCTCCCTACGCATCGTCGACCTATCAACCTTTCTTCTCCGGAAGAACACCCTCATCCCTAGGAAACAACTTCGGCGCTAACCACATAAAAACCCTATGCCTAATGCCACCTAACCCCTATGGTCCATTACCGTATTGAGTATGGAGGGCGGCAATCCTTATAACCCCTAACAATTAACCTAAACATGGTCCCCCGGTAGCTCAGCGGTAGAGCGCCCGGCTGTAGTCAGCCCCGGAGGGTACATATCGGTAACCCCCGGGTGGGGGCCCTCCGGCAGAAACCGGGCGGTCGGGGGTTCGAATCCCTCCCGGGGGACCACATCACTTCAAGTGCTTCTAATGGATTCTCGGCAGAATTCAAGAGCGTCAAGTAACTCTTTCCGAAATCTTAAGTCAGTTAACAGGGATCTCAAGGATTCTACAACGGCTCTCGCAACATCAGTTTTCCTTCGTACTCCAGGCAGTAAAGCTTCTGGGTAATCCAGAGGCCTGATTGCTTCATAAATACCTTCAGCTACCCTGAAGTAATTCACTGCAGTGTCAAAGTCATTTCTACCCACTGATTCTAGGGTAAGTCTCTTAAGCTCACCAACAACATCAAGTAGACCCTGAAGGTAAGATACCGGATCTGTGCCTAGTTCCGCTATTGACGGCACCTCACTACGCACTGCAATATCGTAAAGTATTCGTGCCTCAACGTACTCGGCCTCAGCATTGAACACTAGCCCCGTAAACCTAAGTTCCGGGAAGTTCTTGAGGATTGATGAAAACTCCTTGAATAATTCATTCATTTTCTCAAGGTGCTGTGTCGCCTCATTAATTTTCCCATTATGTAACGATGTTATGACGTAGCCTGACTCCCTAATAATATCCCTGCTAATCCTTATGATGTGTTCGCGTACTTCATCCCGCCTCCTAAGTACCTCATCGGCCTCCCGCACATTACTCCAAATAGCTTCGATTATACTTTGTGTGAACTTAACTGACATACTTCTACCCTCCTCGCTAATCTCCAGTAAGGAGAAAATTAACTGCAATGCTAATGTGTTATACTACTAACTCGGGTACGCCATGAGTAGCGTAGAGAGTTAGATTAATTAGAAGCAGTTAGAAGCAGTATGGGAAAAAGTTTTTCCTCTTTTAATAGGGAAGGAAACCTCCATCTGCTTAACCCTCTGGGTAGTCGTCGGGTACCTTGGCACGGAAGTACTTGCCTGTCTCAGGGCTCTTAAATAGCCCTATCTTAACGCCCTTCCTACCGCGAGGAGCTAGTGTCCACACCTTCTCGGGCACAAGCTCGACTTCCTTCCCAGTGGTTGGGTCCTTAACCTTGACGGCCTTCTTCTTGGCCATGGTGTCTCACCATTACTATTATGGTATATTGAGGTAGTTAAGAATTACTTGAAACCTTCACATTTTTAACGGGCTAATAATGAATAATTCCTTCAATTATTCTGAAGTAATACTTCCCAGTATTAAGGAGTCCCTCTTTAATTAACACCGCTTCTAATAACTACGTCTAAGAGATTTCGAGAGATAATTTACTACGTGCATACAGATTTCATAGCTTAACGGTTTCTTAGAAATCTAGTGAGCAAGTAAGTTTGGACGTTAAGTCCTCCCAATTAAAAATTTAAATCAATAGATTTTAAACCCTGCGAGTAAGCAAGGTGGGGTTGACCTTAATGATAAGGGGAGTGATCTTCCTAGACGTTGACGGCACTCTTACTGAGGATAGGCGTACTAGTAATCTGGATCCTGCGGTGATTCCTTATCTTCGTGTCCTAAGGTCTAAAGGCTATAAGATAGTGTTAATTTCAGGGAATTCTCTCCCGGTACTTAGGGGACTCTCCATATACTTGGGGATTGGCGGGGAAGTCATTGCGGAGAATGGTTGCGTAATGTACACTGATAGGATAGTACAGATCTGTAACGAATGTAAGGAGTCGGAGGACGCTAAGGAATACCTAATTAGGAATTCTGGCGGGATCTTCAGAGACACTTGGCAGAACATGTTTAGGTTATGTGACAAGGCGGTTAAGTGGCGTGGCATAGACGGGCGTAAGGCTCTGGAGCTTACAAAGGAGATTTTACTTAAGGGCGGGTTCGACTTAAGCAAACTCCACGTATCATCAAGCGGGTACGCTATACATATCCATCCTAGGGAATGTGGGAAGGATGCAGGCATAAGGGCGTACTTGAAGTACTACAGAATAAGCCGAGACCTAACGTACTGTGTAGGCGACTCCGCCACAGACTTACCTATGAGAAACGAATGCAATGTGCTCGCAGCCGTAGGTAACGCGGATGACGAACTAAAGGCTGTTGCCGACATAGTAACAAAGAACGGCTCCTCAAAGGGCTTCATTGAGTTCGCTGAATACTTGATCCGTTTTCAAAGATGAAAGTAAGGATGAAAGTAAGTAAAGCTTAAATTCAACCACACAAATCCACGACCTGGGGCCGGGGTAGCTCAGCCGGTAGAGCGCCGGGCTGTTAACCCGGTGGTCGGGGGTTCGAGTCCCCTCCCCGGCGCCACCTCTTATCTCCCTCTTGAACGTCAAGTAGTACTTCGCTATTTCCTCTAGGGGACCGATGTAGATTGTTTCAATCCTGCCTTCTTTATCCCTGCCATGCAGGCAGACGTATGATCTTCCCTTCACCTTTTAACCACAAAAACATAGAACCAAGAGAGCTTCCCCGAAAAATTTCTGCGTGGTCCTCTGTTGTGATTAACTCCTGTGTTATGGCTAAACCTATCTTCCGTTCTCTAGAGGTAAGACTTCTTGGTGTGGCTGGAGTGGAAAGGATGCCGGTAGGTAGCTATTGAGAAGTTAAACCTATTTTAGTGTCCAGCACCTTATACACCGCGTGATGGATGCTCAGATGTTAGTGGGTGTTAGGTATGGGTAGAGTCGGGGTGCTGAGAGGACAGTATAACCCACACGAAGTGGAGTCCGAGATAATGAAGTTCTGGGACTCTGGGAGAATCTATGAGATTATTAAGGAACTTGAATCGAAGCGCACTAAATACTTTAGATTTATTGATGGTCCTCCCTATCCCTCAAGCGGTTTACCCCACGTGGGTACTAGCTGGAATAAGGTGTTGAAGGACTCTATACTGAGGTACCGTAGGTTAAGGGGTTACCGAGTAAAGGATCAACCAGGCTATGACTGTCACGGGTTACCTATAGAGGTTGCTGTGGAGAAGAGAATAGGTACTAGGAGCAAGAAAGACATTGAGGAGAAGGTAGGTGTCGATAAGTTCATAGAGCTATGTAAAGCCACAGTTCTTGAGAACGTTAAATCCATGACTTACTGGTTCAAAAGTTTAGGAGTATTCATGGATTGGGATAACCCTTACCTTACGCTGCGTGATGAATACATAGAGGCCGGCTGGTGGTTAATAAAGAAGGCTGATGAGGAGGGCCTACTCGTTAATGAGAAGAGGGTTGTTTATTGGTGTCCCAGATGCTCAACAACGCTTGCCGAGTATGAGGTGGAATACAAGGAACTCTCGGATCCCTCAATATACGTAAAGTTCCGGGTGGTTAATTCCGAGAACGAATACCTACTAATATGGACAACCACACCATGGACGCTACCTGCAAACACCTTCGTCATGGCTCATCCCGACGCAACGTATGTCAAGGTCAAAGTGGGTAACGAGGTGTTGATCCTAGCTAAGGACAGGCTGGAAGCAGTAATGAGTGAAGCAGGAATGAGCGAGTATGAAGTGCTGAGCGAGTTTAAAGGGAAGGAATTGGAGGGAATGAAGTATGAGCACCCTCTCCGGGAGGTGGTCCCGGTTCAGGAGGTTCTCAGCAAGTACCATGAGGTGGTGCTCGCGCCTGAATTCGTGACTATGACTGAAGGTACGGGCTTAGTTCACGCAGCTCCAGGCCACGGATTCGAGGACTTCATAGTCGCGCAACGTATAGAAATAGGTGACATAATCTCGCCAATAGACGATGAGGGCCGCTTCACCAAGGAGGCAGGTAAGTACGCTGGTAAGTACGTGAAGGATGCTAACCCAGATATAATAGAAGATCTCAGGCAGGCGGGTGCCCTACTTCATGAGGGGATCATCAAGCACAGGTATCCGATATGTTGGCGCTGTAAGTCGCCCGTGGTGCTGAGGACTAGGGAGCAATGGGTACTCAAGATAACCAGGATGAAGAAGAAGTTAATTGAGGAGGTTCGCAAAGCGCGGTGGGTCCCTGAATGGGCTCTTAACAGGATAATGAACATGTTGGAGAACCTACAGGACTGGGTCCTAAGCAGGCAAAGGTACTGGGGGACACCGCTCCCGATATGGGTTTGCCCTAACGGACACAGGCTAGTGATCGGGAGCGTTGATGAGCTACTGAAGTATGGAGGAAAGAAACCTAAGGAACTACACAGGCCCTGGATTGACGAGGTCGTCCTTAAGTGCCCAGTCTGCGGCAAGGAGATGAAGCGCATTCCTGACGTTATAGACGTCTGGTTTGATAGTGGCATAGCTTTCTATGCCAGTGAAGCTCACCCGGGCAAGATTAAGAATCCCGAGGACGTAGTGGCTGACTTCATAACGGAGGGTCACGACCAAACAAGAGGCTGGTTCTTCAGCTTACTACGTGCCGGCGTACTAGGGTTCGGACGCGTACCCTACAGAACAGTGCTAGTGCACGGATTCGCCCTAGATGAGAGCGGCAGGGAGATGCATAAGAGCCTAGGCAACTACATAGGGACAGACGAGGTACTAGCGAAGGTAGGTAGCGACGTATTCAGATTTGCTGTACTCCAGAACACGGTGTGGGAGGATCTAAGGTTCTCATGGAAATTATTGGAGGAAGCCAAGAGAGACTTATCGGTAGCATGGAACGTGTTCGTCTTCGCATCAACATACATGAACCTAGACGGCTATGATCCAACTAAGCATGGAATTGACCAGTACCTCAATCACCTAAGGATAGAGGACCGCTGGTTACTCTCCAGACTTAACACCCTAATAGATGAAGTTACTGAGGCCATGGAGGAATACAAAGTACACGACGCTGTCAGAGCACTCAAGCGCTTCATAGTTGAGGACGTAAGTCACTGGTACGTGAGGCTCATTAGGCCTAGAGTCTGGGTTGAGGAGAACACCCCAGACAAGATGGCGGCCTACGCAACCCTCTACCACGCCCTGAAGTCATGGTTAATAATGGCGGCGCCCATAATACCGTTCTTTACAGAGAAGATATACCAGGAATTCATAAGGCCAGCAACACCTGACGCCCCGCCCTCAATACATATGCTTGAATGGCCAGCACCAAGGGAGGAACTCACTGACAAGGAACTAGAGCAAGAGATGAACGCGATAAGAGAGATAGCTGAGGTGGCAGCAGCAGCGAGAATGAAGGCAAAACTAAAGCTCAGACAACCAGTCAAGCGCGTAATAATATACACCAGCAACGACAACATAGTGGGCATTGTGAGAAAGCACGAAGAACTCCTCCGCAACCTCCTCAACACGCGTGAAGTCCTAATCAAGGAACCCAGCGAGGTTAAGGAAGTCATTCAATACAAGGTAGAGCCAAAATACTCCATACTAGGACCAAAGTACAGGAAACTTACAAAGCAGATAGTAGATTACGTACTAAAGAATCAAGCAGAGGTAGCTAAGGACATAATAACGAAAGGCAAACACGAAACAAAAATAGGCAACACCACGATAATGCTGACACCAGAGGAACTAAACATAATACCAGTACAAGCCACAGGCTACGCAGTACAGGAAGCAAGCTGGGGAAGCCTCGCAATAGACACACAACTCACAGAAGAAGAAATAGCGGACGGGCTAGCCAGGGACATCATACGCAGAATACAAACAATGCGAAAAGAACTAAACCTACCAATGAATGCCTACATAGAAGTAACGATAACACCCCCAGAACAACATGTAAAATACATAGAAAAGAAACTAGACTACATAGCCAACGAAGTAAGGGCCAAGGAAATAAGACTCACAAAACAACACCCCGCAAGTATACCTAGAGAGAAAATATTAACAAAGAAGTGGGAGATAAACGGGGAAATCTACACGATAACAATAACAGAAATACATGGAACCTGAGCAAACAACAAAAATATCACACTAAACAAATACTTAACAAGGGCCCGTGGCCTAGCCAGGATAGGGCACCGGCCTCCGGAGCCGGTGGTCCCGGGTTCAAATCCCGGCGGGCCCGCCATAGAACATTTGTTTTTAGCCTTTGGTTTACTTGACTACTTTGAACTAGCGAGTTCCGGTGTGATTGGCTTTCTATTTGTTCTGTTGTTCCTATAATTAAGGTTGATTATTTCATGGGGGGTAGGTATATGTTAAGGTTTCATTAATTAGCCATGGTTAAACTGACTGAATGCCGGAGTTATAACTAGGTCATATTCTCCAGGCTCTAGTTTTAGTGTAAGTACTATTATGGCGTAGTCTCCAGGGTCAAGCGTTATTGGTGGTGAGGTGCTTCCCGGCGGTAAGATTAATCCCCTTATAGCGTTCCAGAGTGTTGTAGGTAGGTGAGTTATGGGGCCGTAGTATATCTTCTTATATACAGACCATACACCGCCTGAAGGGTTCTGGTCGTAAATATTTACGCCTTGGAGGGTTACTGGGATTGTGCCGTAGTTCTTAACCAGTATCCCTATCAAGACGTAGTAACTCTTACTGCTGTGACAGTGGTGGCATGTGGTCCTGTTATGGTGGTGATTGTCATCACACAGGCTTACGTCGAGAATTAATGAGCTGCTGTCTGGGCTTAGGTAGAGTTCATCTGGGGAGAGTCGCGTTATGTTACTTACGCAACAACTATGGCAGACGCAGTGCGTCTCTATGAGGTATCCTTTATAGGAGTGGATTCCAGGATCAAATGAGCCGGTGTTTACGGACACGTTAATTCCTAAGCGAGTGCTCCACATAGCTGATACAGGAATAACTATGAAGAGCAGGAGGAGGGCTGAAACAAGTATTGCTCGACTCTCCCTATCGCCTCTTATATTTATATTCAACAGTTTAACACCTCATGCAAATCAACCATTATCTTTAAGAGTTAAAACATTTGTGTACTAGAGATTCTCCTCGAGGTAATCTAAGAGCTAAGGCCGGAATTCTGCCGTGGCGTAATTAAGGTTTCCCGTACCCATTTTCAGTGGGGTGTAACACTTGAGGGTTTTGATAATATCTGATACCCACGACAACTTAAGCAACGTAGATCTCCTGACAAAACACGTCATACTGAAGGAGAAACCCAAGGTCATCGTCCATTTAGGGGACTTCACCTCACCATTCACATTGCTAAAGCTGAAGGAACTGAAGTTACCAATAGTTGGTGTCCTCGGTAATAATGACGGCGACATCAGCATGTTAAGGGAAATAGAGCATAACATAGCCCCGCAACCAGCCGAAGCAGACCTAGGGGAACTCACGGCGTTCTTAATGCATGGATTCAAGGACGCTGTGTTCACTGAGAAGATAGCGACCGCCATCGCGCTGTCAGGCTACTACCGCCTAGTTCTCTTTGGGCACACACATAGATACAAGGTTGAGCGAAGAGGTACGGCACTACTCGTGAACCCAGGCACGCTAAGCGGATACCTAGCTGAGGAAGCAACTTACGCTGTACTTGATACAGTATCGAGGAATGTGCAGGTGAAACAACTGCACACCATGAATGTCCTCGCTGAGGAATCAATCCCGTGAAACTACGACTTAAACGAAACCACCCTCGGTCTAGGATCAGGCGATATTCTAACGATTCCCTCCCCCCTACCAAGTAGGGTCGTGAATCGCTGTATTTCACGTGAGGGGAAGTGCATAAAGCCCGTCAGTGATTCCCAGTAACCTGGGTCTGGTGAAGCCATAGCAACGAGTAAACCTAAGTTATTAGTTACGCCGGAGCCTATCACGCGGAGGTCATCGACGCTTTGTGTTGCTATACATACCATCACACCGTAGCTTCTTCCAAGACGCATAAGTGAGGAGACCTCCTCGGTTAATCTTTGAACGTAGAGCCACCCCTCATCAAGCACCAACGCTGTCCTGAAGCGGAAAGGTTTGGTGGTCGGTTTCGAAGACTGTATCACGGCCCTGATCACTGACGACATATAGCATATCGCTAGGTTCACTAAGTTACGACTGCTTGACGCAAGCTTGCTACCATCAAGTACTGCAACCTCCCTTAGATTCCCACTCAACGCCTCAAGCAGAAGATATGTGAGGCTCACCCCGGTGCCGGGATAGACAGACTTAATCTCTGACGCTACACGAGAGATGACGTAAGTTACGTAGGGTTCCTCATAAGACTCGACATACTGTCTTAAACAATCCAGTATGTCTTGACATTCGACATTTAGTGAGTACTCAACCCCCCTATAAACAGCGGACACTAGTTCCCTCTTACTAAGTAACTCATATGACTTAACAATAACGTCGGTTAGGATGCCTGGTCGGAGACGTTTTGGGTAAAGCCTACTTAAGTCATGCAAGTTGAGCTCTAAATCCTCACCCAACACATAGTGCTTGAACGGTACTCCGCGACGCTCAAGCCTAGAGGGGTACTCACCCTTTATGTCAAGTATTATTGACCCTTTACCGAAAAACGATAGCAACCTGCTCACTAGTATAGCTAGGAATTCGGTCTTACCCGATCCCGTAGGTCCTACAACTAGTACATGTGGTGACAGTGACCTAGACACATCCCAAAATATCCTTTCTCCTGAGTCCGGGTCCTTACCTAGGTAGATGCCCTTGGAGCTAGCGGTAGCGAGTGCAGTGCTAGATATTATGAAGGGGTATAGGAGTGACGTTGCAGCCCCAGCGAATGTTCTTAAACCAGCAATTCTCAGGGTAAGTTTTGTAATGCCGTCACCTCTTGGCCAAGGACCGCGTCGAAAAAATAGCCTAAGCAAGAAGCGCTTCCTCAATCCCCTCACAGAATCCACCCTTATGCCGAGAGATGAGAAAGTATTCCTGACTATGCGGCACCTCCTCTCTAACTCCTCAAGGGCTTGCTCAAGGTCCTCACCACACGCTTCCACGATCATTAACGCTATCATGCTGATCGGTGGTATTCCATCCTTAACTATAGTGTCCCGCACTTTCTTGAGGTGCTGTAACTTCTTACGTACATTGACAGCCGATGGGTTACTCTCAAGCATGATCTCTAATGTGGAAATGTGCTTTTCAAGTTCCTTTAAGTACTCGTCCCTATCTGTGGGTACAACGTAGGTTCTGATTTCTAAAGGAAATCCAAGGTTTAGCGTTTTGAAGTAGCCTCGAAGGTAGTGGAGTAAGTCAGCTACACCCATGTCAGCTAGGGTTCCGGAAATATTCTCTATTAGCAGTAATTTACGGCAGCATACTTTATCCTTATGCCTTAAGATAATGTAATCTTCTTGGATTTCGAAAGCCTGCGACTCGCTACCAGCGTAAGCCCTTTTGGAGATCTTTTTGCCTAGGACCGGTACTTTAGTTCTGAATGCTTTAAGTATGTTCTTGAGCATGATTACTCACCTCAAATAATTTCGGTCTTAAAGTCATGTCCAAAAGAGCCCTAGCTACTCTTACCGCATTTTGTAGTATTAATTGTGCAATTTCCTGAGGCCTTACCTCATGCTGGGAAATCTTGTTAGAACCCACAGGAATTGCTATCACGTCAATGCCTCCTAAGGCGTCATGTATCGAACACTCTGTGAGTAGGTCTGCCTTGCGTTCTACGAAACCCTGTGTAAGTGTTTCTCCACACCTAACGCTAACTAGGGAAGGCACGTTCGTTTCAAGTCCCAGGAGGATCTCTGCAGAGCCATTACTATGCACTTGAAGTTTATCGATATGCACACGTAGTTCAAGATTATGCGGTACTATGATTAAGGAGCTCCTACATATTATGCCTCCCTCCCTGCCCTCAGCTTTAGTTACATTGAAAGAGGAGCCACCGGTAACTATGTACCTAGCATTGCACCTGAGCCTGTACTCCTTACGCCATAAGTAGTCACCATCCACAAGCTCCTCAGTTACTAGTAACGGCTCTAAACACTCTGAGATAGTTACGCTACCCGTACCCTCGAAAACATAGCCATTACTGCATAACACCAAGAGCTTAGCTCCTTTAACACTCTCCACTACGGTTGTTTGTCTATTTAAGTGGTTAACTAGTAATTTACTTGAACTCAGGGGATTTTCTAAGACATAATTGCTTAAGTCTATTATTGACCTGCCAACCCTGTACGCATCGCCCCTGCCGTACCTAACAGTGATTTCGAAGGGTATTTTACATTCATTTTTACTATAGCCTAATATTTCTAGGATAAACTTACATGAATTGCTTAACGTACACTCCTTCCTTAAGAGCTTTACATGATACTCCTTCAACGAGTTACAGCTTAATTCTAAAGAGGGCTCCTCAGGTACTGGTGATGTTATGGTTACTCCGAGTGTCGCTTTAAAGTTAAAGTTCGATCCCCTTAGATATCCTCCCTTAAGGAACGCGCAGTCAATTACCGATACCTCGCTTAAGGTTGGTTCTTTCGATGCTATACGAAGGTTTGATGATATGTGATATATAGGTAGTTTCACACTAAATACAACGTTACCGCTCCATCCAAGCCTTCGAGGTCTTAGTGCTACCATTGCTTTAGAACCCGTTGTTATAGTGTTAACCACGGTAACCGGTCCTTTTACGTCGTAGCTACTGCCGGAGGACCATGGTTCTATCTCTATTATCACATACCCGTCGAAGTTCACGGAATCTCTTAGAACTTTAATTTTGGGATTGAAGAACTCGAAAGGACTTAAGATAGCGATCCCTTCATCAGTAGTACACACTACGGGCCCTTCAGCAGTCGGTGCGCATGACTTTGCGTACACCTCGCCTGTGACTCTTCTGGAGGCATTGATTACGAGATATTTACCGGCTTTTGCCCTTACAGTAATTACAGGTTTGCTTGACGCTATTTCCCTAGCTGGAAACTCCGTGAGTTTAAATAGGGTATTCCCGTGAAGCAAGTATGTTCCTGTACTGTCAGTAAGCACTGCATCGGTATCATCATAGCAGGTTAAGCACTGTGGTTTGATGTTCACCAGAGGTTCTAAAACACCGTTTAAGTACCTTGTCAGCAAGTTATTCTCTATATCGAAGTAGTATTCACTATTTCCACAACTAGTAAGCGGGGAGAGACCAGCAGGAATTGCGTGAACATCATTGAATGTTACTGCGTAATATTCTTCATTTCCGCATTTGATGATACATAATGAATCACCGCACACTACATCACTCGGCACACAATTAGTTATTCGATACTCCCGAAAAAGCCCCCTCAAGGGGTCGATTATCAGTACTAACGTACCTCCTCGTAGGTTGCCTGCAATTAGGTAAGTCCACGTTCCCCTAGCGGTCACGATATTCTTAATCCCTATAAGATCCCCGCTTGCAGGAGAAACTATCTTAGCATGATTTCTATCGGTACACACCAGCAATACCTTATCGCGTATTCGAAATACCCTTGATGTACTCTTTTCACATTTTAACTTTTCGTTATGTCGGGTAACGACGAAGAATCCGTCTTTAGTAAACCTCACTAGAGAACCCACTACGCCTCGAAACTCATTTCTCTCAGGGTCACTATGTGCGTTCACTTCCCTTACGCGTAACTCGGTTCCCTCAAGGAGTACCTCATAAAAGACTTCTTCGGGTGAGAGGTCGCCCGCAGGGTTTCTCATTAAATATACGTGTCCATGCCTGGACACTAGCGAATATTCTGCCTTCCTAGTGAGGGATTCTTGAAGGATGGTACTCCACGGGATTAAGTTAAGTGGTTGAGGTATCATCTTAGGTCACCTCAGCAGGAATGCTAGTTCAATGCAAACCACTCCAGGAAGTAAGGTATTAGATATCTTACCAAAGGTTACGTAGGACGCGTAACTCGAGTAGACCAACGACGATATGACGATGTACAGCGTTGTTAAAGGTACTACTGAGGCACTCCCAAGCGTACCGACGTAATTAAGTATTAGGGGTAAAGCAAGTGCTAACATGGCAACTATGGCGTTTGTTGATAATGATAGCTTGAATTCCCTAAGCATCTCGGTTACGAGGTTCCTTAACTTCATTAGGTTCTCCCTATTAAGAGTCCCGTACATCAGCCCCTTCATTATGGTGTACACAGTAAACTTAGTTATCCATAACCTAGCGTTACTAAGGATACCAGGATATGCAGACAACAAGTTAATCTTACTACTTAATTCCTTGAAAACCTTGTAGTTAGTTCGATTAAGCGCTTCCTTGACTATTGCTAGGGCATTACCGACACTCAAAGGTGCCTCTATGATAGTCAGTAGGACGTTAGAGAGCTGGCGTGCCTCATGAACAGCGTTAATCATACTTGAAACCTGGAATAGCCCTAGGGCAGTTAAGGTAATCCCTAGTAGGATTAAGTATAGAAACAACGCGTGTATTTCACTGTTCTGCTCGAATACCGCAGTAACGCACTTGGATATAAGGATAACTATTACGGCTGTCACAATAATTAGGCACTTGCGTGGTAATTCCCTAAAATGTATCTCGAAATGTTTAGGTGTACGTGGGGTAACCCAGAAGAACACAGGACAAAGCACTAACGTCATAGTTAGTGCTTTAGTAACTACCCCACTACCCATTAGCGCGCTCAAGGCAAGAATAATCGGGGGAACATAACCCAAAAGCACGGCGAATAGCACGGATATCGTAGCCCTAAATTTCACCCTGTTCAGGCTATCTACTCTTAACTCCTCAAGCAGTTCTTTTCCTTTCTCCCTCAGCCAAGCCTTGACTATCCCTAAACTCTGAGCGAAAACGAAATCGCTTAATAGATTCCCAACGAACTTCGATTTAATCCACTTACTGTATAAGTGGACGACCTCGGATGTAGTCATTAACCTTCGTAATCTCCTTAGCAGTGTGGATTCCTTCGACAGTTGATTAAAAATCTCATGTAAGTTTCCAAGCGATGTTAAATCATCAATTATGTTGGGTGACGCTGATGCTATAACAGACTCCGAAATTATGAAATACTTCATCTCCTCTTCAATCTTCTTAGCTCGCGCACGTGCTTTGGCTAGTAGGTAAAGGATGTAAAGTATAGGGTTGAGTAACAGTAGGGAGGCAAGCATCCCAAGGATGGTGTTAAGCGTATGTGGGAGCGTACTAATTGATGTGTTTAAGATGAGTTTATCCATAGCAATTATGAAGCCTCCCATTAGTGTAGGAAGTAAGATTCTCAATAGTGAGTTTCTGTTCTCGCTATTTGTCATTGATAATCTCATGCCGGCCTGAACCCTAAGGGTATACGTAACTGAAAGGTAGCTGTTCAATAACCTCATGGGGTACTTCATTAAGGACTTCATGAACATTGTTAGCTTACCTCTAGGACTCTGTTAACCTTGGCGTAGAGGTTTGCAGGGGATTTGCTGGAGTTAATCCTGCTAATTTTCTGTAGCCTCGATAGCAAGGTATTATAGGTTACGTTCTCGCCATATTCGTATATATTATTCAACATAACGGAGTCCTCATCCTTATCGTAGACGGGTTCATCTATAGCGACTACAGCTCTTCTAAGCCCGTTCTCCACTACGTAATTTAGCGTGACTATTAGGTTGAACATTGCTACCTGTTGTGCTGTTAGATTTATTGGAGGGGACGTAAGCCTCATTATGGCTTCCTCGGCAGAGCCTCCATGAAAAGTTGTCAATCCCCCCATTCCCATGTTCATCGCCTGAACAAGCACTCTAGCCTCTGCACCTCTCGTTTCACCTATGACGATGAAGCGATTAACGGACGAACGAAGAGCTGCTTTAGTCAAAGCCATCTGGTCAAACTCTATGGAGTCACCATTGGCTATGCGGTATGTCGGTGTGACGTATCTAACCCAACAACTTCCCTGGGGAGGGTCTATTTCTGGGGTGTCCTCTATGATAGCTACTTTCCAGTCACGTGGAATTATATCGTAGAGTATCGCGCGTAATAACGTTGTCTTGCCCGAGCCGGGAGGACCTACTATCAATATTGAGCCTCGTCTCATTATTATATCCTGCAAAAGTAGCGCTATGTCCTGTGTCAACATGCCATTACTTACTAATTCCTTCACTCTAACTAACGTACTTGACTTCTTTTTCCTTATTACAATCTCACCCTTACCATCCGCTATATCTGGGTGTACTAAGTGGATCCGGTGCCCACCGTCACTTTCAGGGAGGTTAGCGTCGATTATAGGGGTGGCCCTGCTTATAAGCTTACCTGCTTTCTCGGCAAGCAAATTCATGTATTCTAAGAATTCAAACATATCCTTTAGAACTATGTTGGTCTTGATATAGTCAGCATGTGGGTCGCGCGAAACTATATATGAATGTCTGACCCAAACATTACCTGGGCCAACTATTGAGATATCCTCAACATATGGGTCATCTATTAGTACCTGAAGTTTCTTGTACTTAAGCTCCTTCCGGAACGCATAGGCGACATTAGCTTCAGGCAAATTTCTCTTCCTGCGTATTTTAAGAAGCCTTATGGCAGTCCTTACAAGGGAATACATATCGTTGTCACTACCCTCGCTACCCATGATTATTACTTCAATGTTCTTTCTGATTTCTTTCCTGACGTCTTCTACTTCCTGTTCTCTAACAATATATTGGAAGGATCCCTCAGCATCCTTGGTTATCGTTACTTTAGCTGTCCCAACCCTATATTCCACAATAATTTCCGTCATCACGCACCACCCCGTTAAATAAACATTAATATTTTTTAGTTGAAAAATTTACTATATTTTACGATATTATGCAACGTTTACATTTAATGTTTCTTCTTTACCCGTGTTCAGGTTCTCTAGGGTCAACACTATTGTTTTTACATCAGCTTTTGTAGATACTACGACGCTTAACGTGGTAGTGGTGCCCGGTTGCAACACATTGAGATTTGACGCTGTACTGACTGTTGCTTGAATTATTGATCCGTTAGCAAGTATGGCCTTAGCTACTATTGACGCCAAGGAGTAGTTGTAACTACCGGTGTTCTTAACACGTATAATGAATACCTGTCCTGTGGATGATACCGACTTTGATACTAGTACGCCGCTCACTTGAGGTGTTGCTGTGTATGAACTCATCTTAGATGCCTGAGAGCCTAGCCACCCCTGCAATGCTAGGGCGACGGGTATTGCAATAGCTACTAACGCTAATATTACTACCAGATCACTTACACCTTTCCTCAAGATCTTACGGGATTTGTTTCGCATGGGTATACCCCCATCAAACTCACCCATTTAAAAAGAGTTCTGAAGGGGTTCCGCCCTTAAATACTGACTAAAGTCTAGTTCACCAACGGTGTTGTGAATGAGGGAGTTCCGTAGGAGGCTCAAGGCTATAATCGAGGCCATGGTTGGAAGAGTTGTTACGCCCGGTGACGTAGTTGCGGCAACCGGCTTACCCAGGTACGAAGTCCTAGCCACATTCCACGTTCTTGAGACTTTAGGACTCATAGAGCTTATTCTAGAGAAGGGGAATTACAGAGTGTATAAATTGACAAAGCTTGGGCTAAAGCTACTGCAGGCATTAGAGAGTGCTGACTCGGTGCTAATTGACGTAGTTACCAACGAGTCCTCTGAGGCGCCGACTTCAATCCGTGAGAGTACTGAAGAAGCTGTTGAGGCTTAATCAGCGAGGTAACTCCTCATTCACCACTCAGCTAAAGCCGGTCTCATCACGTATCAAAATACTATGTTCAGGGGAAATAAAGTTGCGGGAAAATCTAAGGAGAAGAGCCGGGTATGACTCAATAAGGATGGGTCTTGAGACCCTAGCTCAGCAATATAGAGAAGAAGGTGAGACCTTAAGGAAATGTGTTAAGTGCTTCGCCGAAGTCAGGAGGGAGTTCAATAACATACGGGGGCGGGAAGCTGAGGACAGCATTAGTGAAAGCGTTCAAGGCATTGGCTTAACATTCCTTTGCTTCCCTGCAGACCCGACAGGCATAACTTACGCAATTGGTGCCACAGCCTATGGTGTTGGTCACCTCCTGAAATCCTTGGAGAGACGCCGTATGGGTGTGAAGGATGTTATGAGAATGTACAAGAAATTAGGTCTCGAGCTAAGGTACGTACTAGAGGTATGAGTAGAGCATAACGGTGAGGGAACAGATACGCAGTGACTCTGAGTACCAAATGTGCGGGCTACGTACTGTTAATTTATTGCCCTAATAACATCACTACGCAAGTTGGTAGCCTAGGAAGAGTTAGACTACGCAGAGGTATATATCTATATGTAGGATCGGCAAATATAAGAAACCCCATTACCCGTGTTTTAAGGCACTTTAGTAAGAGCAAGAAAATACATTGGCATATAGATTACTTAACTGAAAAGTGCATTCCTCTCCTAGCCTTGCTCTGTTTCGGTCAGGGGGAAGACTACCTTTATGATGTGTTAGTCTCGCTTGACAAGGTTAAGTCCGCTATCCTAGGTTTCGGGTCAACAGATAAGGTTATTCATAAAACACACTTATTTAAGTTGCTTACTGAAGATCTAGTAGTAATAATTTCTTTAATCAATGCGTTGGTTAAAACCTGCGATTGCGTTGAAGTAATCGGTGTCTCCGACAGATATTGCTTTAGTCAAGTTTTACGAGGCCAACCTTAGCTAACTCGTTCAGTATTATGGTTATCGGGGGTTTCAGCTCATCCTCGCTCATAGCGGTTTCGGGATCCGCGCTTAGCTCCTTGCTTAATTCCTTAACTATGTCTTCCACAGTCTTCTCTCCGGAGCATTGCATCCATACATAATATGCTCCTGCTGTCAGTGTGTATGCTCTGTTCTCATCTAGGGCAACTATGAAGTTATCATCCTCCATACCCAAGCTAATTCCCTGTCTCTTTGGTTTTAGGTTCCTTATTTCATTGTAACTTAACTCATTTTCACTCACGGTGATCACCTGCTCCAGTACTGTCTTCTGGTACCGTATCCTCTCCGGAGGCCACGCCTGGGAGGCCTATAACCCTCTGGCGCTTTAGGCGTGTTCTCCGGTATGTTCTCGGCTTCAGGTACGTTATGTCCTGTTACAATCTTAACGTTATTAGCGCCACCAATATTTAGTTGAACATCACCGCGGTACGTCGTTGTCCATGCACCCCTTATCTCTACTACTTGCCCCTCCCTCACGGTTCCGGCGGCCTTGCCCCAAAGCGTTAACTTAACACGCCCTGTCTCGTCACCAACTATTGCTTCGCTAATAGTTCTCTGTCCTGACCTAGTGTTTATGGTCTTAGGCTCGTCAGAACTTATGACTCTGACGGTCATATTGATATTGCGCATCTCGGGTTTTAGTTCCATTACTTTAGTTTGAAGCTTGCCTGCTTCCTTTCCTACGTGTTCGGACATAGGGTTCCAACTCCTACGACTTAACAAGTAGAGTGGCACTACTGGGTTATTAAGCTAATATGGTACTTAGCGGACAAGTAGCGCTAAGACCAGCCGTTATATATCCCGTACATACTATTTTAGCATTGTCCTCGTGGAAAACACGCTATAAGCAAGCGAAACATTGAGAAGGTAAAAGAACTACCTGTTAGGAAGGGCGGAGGACCGTATGCCGGGCGCTCTACCTGGCTG
Organism: Desulfurococcales archaeon; assembly: GCA_027002995.1. Lineage (GTDB taxonomy): Archaea > Thermoproteota > Thermoprotei_A > Sulfolobales > NBVN01 > WAOL01. The sequence goes on along the minus strand of JALWZB010000155.1, from coordinate 121,072 downwards.
AGCTACGGGCCCATAGGAACCTAGGGTAAAGGGGTTATATAAGCGTTTTCCCTCAGAGTGCTTTAGAAGTTAGCCTTTAGTGTGGATCCATGGGCTTTACCTGCCCCTCCGGGTTCGGTTAAAGACAGCGTTGGATCTTTATCTAAGATAGGTGGCCTGCTGCAGTGTGGATTATTAAGCATACTATGTCACATACTTAAGTAATTTAAAGCATTTGAATGTGTTGTTAAATTCAAAACATCCTTATCGTACACTTAGCACCTAGTTAGGGAAAATCATTATTGGGAATGTAGTAGGTAATACGTAGAATTTAGGGCTTAATTGTAGAGAAGTGGTGGGCCCGCGGGGATTTGAACCCCGGACCACCCGGTTATGAGTCCCGTACGGTCCTCCGCCATAAGGAAAAGGGAGTAAGTAGATTTTATACTTTACTGCGCTTTGATGCATTACTCTATTTCAATAGCACCAGCGGGACAGCCGTTCTTTGCATCCTCAACGCAATTTCTTAAGGAATCAGGAACCTCGCCTTCGACCTTCGAAGATGCTCTGTACTTTTCCACAAGTCTGCTCTTACCATTATCATCGGCTTCAAAAACATCGGGACACATGCCGTAACATAAGCCGCAGGCTATGCACTTCTCCTGATCTATTCTGACTTTTATAACCATGTTATCCCTCGCTAATATAACGACACTTAGCTAAATATTATTATCGCTTAGCACTAAGTTATAAGTTTATAAGGTTAAATATATTATAAAGTTAAGGAAAACACCTCTCATAGGGCTTTAACCCTCTTATATCTTTCCTTCCTGATCTTAGTTATTATTTTCGAACCACAAGCAGGGCACCGTATAAAAGCATACCCTTCGGTAGCCTCACGCGCCTCAAACGCCTCTATTTCCCTCATGCTGAACACACGTCCACACTTCCAGCATTTGTAAAATATTTCATCCTCACTGACCATCGCTTGCACCGAGCATACTTTGTGTTTCCCTTAATATCTCTTATAACCTTCTATTATACTCACTCCTTGCAGTGTGAAGCCTTAACAATCCCACATTACTAATAAGCTCCCTTTGTTTTGTCACGTTAATTGTTAAATGTAATGAGGCTCTCTGACTTAATAGCTTTGAATGAACATATTTCAAAATATTGATGAGATTAATGCACTTCATTAAAGAAGTATCTTCGTTTTCCGTAAGCAAACCTTTTTAGGGGTCTTCACGGTTCTGAAAGTGTAGCAGGGTGAGTCATGTCGGGGAAGGATATAGTCGATATTGAAAGCCTATGCGGAGGACTGCCTGAGGAGCTCTGCGTGCAGCTAGGAGCCGAGCAGCAATTCATTAAGATAAAAATTGAGAAGAGGAAGTTTGGGCGTGAAGTGACCATAATAGAGGGGTTAGATCCAGCGGTCTTCAACTTAAAGAAGGTAGCCTCAACTCTCAAAGCAAAGCTAGCGACAGGGGGCACGGTAAAGAACAACCACATAGAGCTACAGGGAGATCACAGAAGCAGAGTTAAGCAAATATTAATTAAGGAATTCGGGATTCCGCCAGAGAACATAATCTTCATAGAAGCGGAATAATGCGTCATTGTTTTTTCCTTAAAATATAATTAATTAACACTAAAGGGATGTTTAGCAACACTCCCTACTGCTCAGGTACCCTTATCCTGAGGTACTGTATTAGTTCTTTATACCTGTTTCTTACGGTTACTTCCGTTACTCCGGCAACCCTTGCTACGTCCTTCTGTGTTCTTCTCTCATCATACAGCTGAGCAGCGGTATAGACAGCTGCAGCCGCTAACCCCGCAGGGTCCTTGCCAGCGGTTAAGCCTCTTTTCTTAGCTTCCTCAAGAATCTCCATAGCTTTCTTTATCACCTTACCAGATAAGCCAAGCGCGGCCGCTATCCTCGGTACGAAATCGATGGGGTCAGCAATGGGTATTCTCACATTAAGCTCCCTAACAAGTAACCTGTAGCACCTTGCCACCTCTTTCTTGCTTGTCTTTGTGTATTGCGCTATTTCATCTAGGGTACGTGGTATCCTGAAGATCCTGCATGCCGCGTAAAGTGCTGCAGCAACGACTGACTCAACAGCTCGTCCCCTAACGACTCCCTTCTCTACGGCCTGTCTGTAAATCGTGGCTGCCCGTTCCTTCACAGCTCGCGGCAAACCCAGCTGATCGGCTATACGTTCCAGCTCGCCTGCGGCTTGCGTGATGTTTCTATCTATGCTATTCTGTATCCTTGTTCTTATCTGCCATTTACGCCAACGCATTACTTCAAGGCGACGCTTCATCTCAAGTTTCTTGCCTGAGGCATCACGGTCTCTCCAGTCAATCATTGTTGAGAGACCGCCGTCATGGATTGTAGGGGATAGGGGGGAACCAGTGCGTGAGCGTTTTTCACGCTCTTCCGGAGTAAAGGCTCTCCACTCAGGACCTTGATCTATGACCTTATCCTCAACAACTTCCCCGGTTTCTGTGCATATGTACTCCCCGCGGAACTCATCATAAATTATCTTGTCGGGAGGGCACTTAATACCGCCCTCCTCACGTGATTTCTCCTCTTCTGACACAGGTGAACACCCCGTAATTTGTGTGTCACGTTTGCGCGAAATCTTTATAAGGTTTCCTTAGGAAGTTTATAAACTTTTGCATAGGAAACAGGTGTTCAATTTTTAAGTTTAAGATAAATGAGGAGATACTCATACAGGAAGCATGGGTCATTGAGGAAAGATATTCAATGAACTCCATAACGTAATAGTATATTGTAAACAATGATTTAATGATAATACTACGATCGGAAGTAAGTATTTTTAGTATTCACTCGAGTAGTGAGGGGGTACGAACTATGGGCTCTGTTGAGCTCAAGAACGTGACTAAGATCTTCCCTCCCAAGACAGTAGCGATAAATAATGTTAACTTGAAGGTTCACGACGGTGAGTTCTTTATACTTTTGGGTCCCTCAGGATGTGGTAAAACGACGACCCTCAGAATAATTGCTGGGTTAGAGAAACCAACTAAAGGGAGAGTTTATATAGATAACGAGGATGTAACAGATCTACCGCCCCGTAAGCGAGATATAGCGATGGTATTCCAAACATGGGCGCTATATCCACATATGAAGGTATATGATAATATAGCATTCCCACTAAAACTTAGGAAAGTAGCGAAAGATGAAATAGACCGTAGAGTAAAGGAAGTTGCTAAAATGCTACAAATAGAGACCCTGCTGGATAGATATCCACGCCAGCTTTCTGGCGGTCAGCAACAAAGAGTTGCATTAGCTAGGGCCTTAGTACGGAAGCCTAAGGTATGGTTACTGGATGAGCCGCTAAGTAACTTAGACGCCATACTTCGCGTTCAAATGAGAGCTGAGTTAAAGCGACTACAAAAAGAACTTAAAATAACAGCTATTTACGTAACCCATGATCAAGTCGAAGCTATGTCCATGGGAGATCGGGTTGCCGTACTTAATGCTGGGAGGGTACTTCAGGTCGGCGCACCTAACGAAGTGTATAATAAGCCAAACACGTTATTTGTTGCTAGCTTCATAGGGTCACCCCCAATGAATTTCATGCGTGTTGCGTTAAAGAATGAAGGAGGTAATTACGCCTTAGTAGCAGAAGGTGTGAGCATACCTCTCCCTACGGAGCTTGGGAAGATTATAGAGGAGAAAGCAAGTGACGTTAATGACCTAATCCTAGGGGTAAGACCCGAGCATCTGGAGTTAAGCACGGCCGAGGACTCTAACATTAGGGGTGAGGTATACGTCATAGAGCCATTAGGTTCCGAAACGATACTAAACATTAAGGTTGGTGACAACATAATCAAGGCACGCTTGTTAAAGGAGACTACCTTAAGCATAGGGAGTAAGGTATTCCTGAAGGTAAGCACAAATAGTATACACGTATTCGACCCATCTACAGAAAGAGCCCTATTTTAAGTTTAATTCATTAAACATACGTCTTATACAGACATTTCTTCACTGAAAAATAAAGATTAATCTGCAAATGAAGGAATTTCCTGAACATATTTTTTACTAAAAAGATAAAAACTACTCCTTAAAGTAGTACTACGAGGTGCCATTCATGGCACAGAAAACAGGTGCTTACGTAGCTATAGCCTTCATAATAGGAATAATAATTGGTGCGCTCGGCGGGTACTTTGCAGCCCCCGGAAAGACAGTGACGACCACCACGGTTTCAACAACTACAGTAACTAAATATGCGACAACAACAGCTACGACAACTGCTACTACCACTGCAACAACTACCGCTACTACTACTGCGTTAAAGAAAGTAACTTTGACCATAGAATACGGCGAGCCTTGGAAGGATCTCATCGATATGGCTATACCGATATTCAAGCAGAAAATGAAGGCTAAGGGTTATGACGTGACGATTCAAAAAATAATGTTACCCTACGGCACGAACTTTGTATCTAGGCTAGCCTCAGACTTCGCTGCTGGAACCGCAGGAGACGTCGTGGTGTACGACAGCTTCATGACCGCTGCTTTCGCTTCAGCAGGCTACCTACTACCCCTAGACACGTACGTGCAGAGCTGGCCCGACTGGAAGGAGTTCCCGCCAGCAATGCAGAAAATAGTCGAGTACAAGGGCCACGTCTACGGGGTCATGGTTGACACTGACGTTAGAATGATCTGGTACAGGAAAGACATATTCAAGCTAGCCGGGCTACCTACGAATTGGCAGCCCAAGACTTGGAAGGACATATTCGACGCTGCCGTACAGCTAAAGAATAAAGCATCTGAAATAGAGAAGGCGCTAGGTATCAATGAGTTCTACCCATTCTATATACCGGCAGGCACGAAGTGGGGTGAGGGTACAACAATGCAAGGCTTCTACATGGTGTTGCTAGGTGCGGACAAACCGCCATATAACAGGCTATACGACTACAAGAACGATAAGTGGATTGGTAAGAGCACTGCTCTCTATAGGGCGTTCGCCTTCTACATAGACGTATATCAGAAGTTAAAGGTAGGGCCAATACAGTATAACTTCGCCTCTGACGTCTGGGGTACCCACAGGAAGGTGTTCTCAGAAGGTAAGGTAGCGATGGATGTGGGCGGCTCATGGGAGTGGGCAGAGGGATGGGGACCGAAAGGTGTTGCCCCGCTAAAGGCCTGCAAGACGCAGTGCAGCGGACAGAGTGGCTCAGCTTACGACACCTGCTACTTCAACTGTGAGGCTAAGTACGTGGGCTACGCTAAGATGCCTGGATTCAAGGGTGGCGCTGAGGGTGAGCCTCAGTATGTAACCATCTCTGGAGGCTGGGCAATAGCCATAAACGCTAAGACTTCTGCCGACAAGCGTGAGATAGCGTGGGAGTTCATTAAGGTCGTGGCAAGCAGAGACGTGCTAGCTAAGTTCGCGGCGGAGAAGGGTAAAATCTGCCCGAGAATTGATGCTGTGCAGGTGCCGGAGTATGCCAACAACGCTTATCTAAAGAGCATAACAGAGTATCTGAAGTTCACCGACTTTAGAGACGCGCTCCCAGGATACACTAAGGTATCAAAGATAATCCAGCAGATCACCGAGGAGATACTGAGCGGCACAATAACAGACCCCATGACAGCCTTAAACAAGTACGACCAGATGCTTAAGAGCGCTGTTGGCGCGGATAATGTTGAGGAGCTTCCTGTAAATACTGAACCCATCTACACCGGTTGAGGTGGGTTTCGTGGCCCAAGGTAAAAACGAAGGTATTTTTCAAGCCCACGAAGACCTTTCTTCCGGTGGAATGATAGATAAACTGGCTTCCTTTTTCGAGGGACGTGGCGCATTCCTATTCTTAGTACCGGCCCTAGTACTAATAGGGATATTCGTGATATTCCCCGTAGTCTGGGATGTCTACATAAGCATGACTAACGCTAGCTTAGTTGGCCCCAGCGCCAAACATTACATATTCATAGGCACCCAGAACTATTTCAGACTGTTCCAGGACTTCCTTTTCCTAAACTCTCTTAAGGTTAGCTTCGCATTTACAGTACTTTCTGCCCTCATAGGTCAAGCAATACTGGGACTTGCGTTAGCCCTCGTCATGCGGATGGAGGGCATTAAAGGTAAGATACTGGTCGCTACTGTAGTATTCATTGCGTGGGTCATACCTGAAGTTGTGGCAGGATATGCGTGGAGCGCCGTCACGGATAAGCAGGGCTTGGTTAGCGCCATACTCTCGTTTTTCGGCGTGAAGACTGAGTATAGCCTCTACTTCACACATCCGTTTGAGGTCATTGTGGTGGCTAACATATGGCGCGGGACGGCCTTCTCAATGATACTATTTACGGCGGCCCTAGAGGGCATACCTAAGTACATATACGAGGCGGCCGAAGTGGATGGCGCTACTCCTTGGCAGAGGTTCAAGTACGTGGTGTTTCCATTGATAAGTCAAGCGATACTAGTTGACTTCATATTAATAACGATATGGACCTTCGGAGTATTCACGCTTCCGTACATGATACTTGGGCCGGGAGGCGGTATAGGGAATGCCGGCCAGTTATGGACATTATACATATATTTCAAAGCGATTAACAACTTCGACATAGCGCTCGCGGCAGCTGCATCGAACGTGATGTTTGTCATAGTGCTGGCTCTAATACTCGCCTACTTATGGAGTATGAAGTACTTCAGGAGGTGGTGATGGGTGGAGAGAAACGTCCTCGCATATGTCCTAGTGTACCTATTCCTTGCAGTGGTGTTCGCCTTCTTCGTAGGGCCTCTCCTATGGCTCTTCCTATCAGCGTTTGACCCTAATGCGTCGCCCGTGTTCGAGATACCCAGTCACTTCACGTTAGACAACTTCAAGAAGCTCCTAGTCCCTGTGGGGAACGTAATCCCGTTGCAGTGGATCCTCAACTCACTAATAATATCACTATCAGCAGCCACCATAGCTACGCTAGTATCCGTAATTTCGGCCTACGTGTTCGCAAGATACACCTTCAAAGGGCAAGGAGCAATGCTAACTACGTTCGTCATATTGAGGCTGGTTCCTCCAATAGTAATAGCTCTGCCCATAATGATGCTGTATAATTGGTGGGGCCTCATCAACACGTACCTAGGCGCGATACTAGTCATAGCAGCCCTAATCACGCCGTTCGCCTTACTTATAGCGGAGAGTTTCTTCAGATCCCTACCGGTGGAGTATGAGGAGGCAGCGATGGTTGATGGGTGCAGCAGGTTAGGCGCCTTCATGCGAGTAACACTTCATCTAGCCATTCCAGGAATAACGACAATATGGCTTCTATCATTCGTAACCGCCTGGAGCCAGTTTGTCATACCCCTAATGATACTGAAGAACCCAGCCCTCATGCCAGCATCCGTAGGACTGAGCTACTTCTTCGGCGAATACGGTAGAGTAGACTACGGGAGACTCTCAGCGTTCTCACTTCTCTTCTCGCTACCAGTCATAATAATATTCCTGTCAATCCAGAAGTACCTGAGAAAGGGAATAGCGGGACTAGTTTCAAGGTAAATCGCTGGGGTCATTCCAATTTTTACGCCCTGGGTAAAACGAATCTCAACAACCTGAGTTCTAAGAGTACCTTCACTTAAAATTCTCCATAGGTTGAGGCTACTCCTCTGGTTAGCACTTTATAATCGTAGGCATCTTAGAAGCTTAGAGGAGGTGCCCCATAATTCCGGGAAGAACCCTCGTGATAGGGCTGGACGGTGTGTCATGGCGTGTGCTTCACTATCTTTTCGAGAATTCAGCAATGCCTTTCCTACGATCTAAGGTCTCTGAAGGAGGTACTCGAAAAGCAATTATGAGGTCAACTATACCTCCTTGGACACCGCTTGCTTGGAACTCCATAGCGAGTGGCGTGAACCCCGGTAAACACGGTGTGTTCAGTTTCCATAAGGTTCGAAAGCTTAAGGATAAATTTGTAACAAGGCTTGTTATGGGGCACGACATAAAGTACCCGCGAATCCACGAAATGGCTGCTTTATTAGGACTTAACGCCATAGCAGTGAACCTTCCTGCCTCCTACCCTCCCGAGAGTTCCGTTTGTCGTCCAGGCGAATGCGTAGTTGTTAACGATTGGGCCGCACCTGATATTAGGATATATCCTAAGGAATTAGAGAGAAAATATGTGCATTACTTTGCATCAAGTCTAGAGGGGTTAAAGCTAAAAGGTTCTTCACCAAGCGCTATAAAAAGTATAGCAAAAAGAGTGCAACTATTCAGTGAAGGTGTGCTTAATCTTCTGACTAATCGCGACTGGGACGTAGCATTTTTAATATTCAGCGAAACAGACTGGGTAATGCACGATAACCCAGAATTCGTTGCTGGTGAGAGGCTCGAACCCGCGGTCAAAGTATTCAATGCGGTTGATGAGTTCATAAGGAAATCCTGCAACCTTGCGGATAACGTAGTCATAGTTTCTGACCACGGATTTAGTGTTTGTCCGTACATGATCAATATTCCTTTCTTCCTGGAAAAGGAAGGACTTATAGACATAACGTTTGATGAGTGCATGGAACTCAAGATAATGGGTGTACGTGTTCCATCCCAGGTAATTAAGTTCATCAAAAAACGTAGGAGATTAGTTGCCCTAGCCCATAAAATAGTTGGAGCAGTACGGAAAGACTTCATGCATGACAGGCTCATCCCATATTCTAAGGCTAAGGCAATAATGCCTGACGCAGGAATAATTTATTGTGCCCCAGGATATGAGGGCGAGGTACTCACAGCCCTAAGGAAGATACCGGATATAAAGGAAGTGCTAAGGGGCAGTAACATATATTGGGGGCCCCACGTTCACGACGCACCAGACTTCATAGTCATACCAAATAATGATTACTGCGTGAACGTAGGTAAGGATAGACCTAAAGCTCAGCGCAATTCGGCTCACCATCGAGATGGCATAATGATCGCATGGGGTAAGGACGTGGGCAAGTTATCATGGAAGGACGTGTTTGAACCATGGGACGTCGGAACCTACGTAATTGCGTTAGCCGGCATGCCAATACCTAAGAACGCAGACGGTTTCATACCAGTCAAAGAGTTCAAGACATACAATTACCTAGTCAAGTGGCGTATCGCTAAGAAAGCAAGGAGAATTAGAGGAGAAAATTACCTTAAAAATGAGAGAAAGACCAGCACCTAGAGGAAAGAATTAAGTCCACGTAGCTACGCAGGCATAACTTCTTTGATCAAGTGCTGGAGTAAATATTTGTGGAGCCGCCGGCGGGATTTGAACCCGCGACCACCGGCTTACAAGGCCAGAGATACAAATACAGATGTTTCAGTAATCGATGAGAATCTGAAATGTTTATGCATAGCCGACTATCCGGACACATAGCCATTCCTGCCTAGTGAAACGCTAATGGTAAACCGGTTATTACACCAGAAGTGAATAGATAGCCCATCTGTCTCGTCCTTTGATAGGGTGTAGAGCAATATGCAGAGGCTCAGAGCGTTTCATGACTCTTGGCTACTCTCCTCCAGCATGTACGCTTTCCTTGCTGGCAAGGAGGCCGATATATTAGACTTCAAAACATTCATTCCGCCTGAAAGGGAAGTATTATAAGGAGTTTATAGTGAAGAGTGGGTTGTGATGCTTTGGGTGCGGTTAAGGCTAAGGCTAGGGTCTACCGGAGCATGAATGAGCTTCCTGAGGTAGTGGAGCCCGGCAGGTACGTTATCGGGGGCATAGAGGTGGTTGTCCACGGGCCCGTGGAAAGGGAGGAGCTAGCCTACCAGTTCCACAAGAACAAGGAACTCACAGAGAAGTATGGCAACAAGGGCTGGGTCTAGGGAGGGACGCCTTTCATGCTCTTAGAAACATAATAGGCCAGCATGCTAATTAGACTCCATAACTATACATACCAAAGATGGGGCTGACTGTGACCGAGCAAGTTGAGGTTAAGATAAGGATTCCTAGTGAGCTAGCTGAGCTCGCGAGACCACGTGGCGTCGAGGAGGAGCTAAGGCTACTAGTGGCACTTGAGCTCTACCGTGAGGGGAGGGTTTCGCTGGGGGGCTGAGCTAGCTGGGTTAAGTCTCAGAGAGTTTCTCCACGAGCTGCGCTCCAGAAGAGTACCGCTAAACTACGACCTCGAGGAGCTTGAGAAGGATATGAAGACTATGATGACGCTCATAGAAGGCGGGAGAGGCTAGACTCTAGTTGAAGATTATGGTCGATACTAGCGTACTGACAGCACTCTCTCCGATATTTGTGGGCTCGGGTTGCTAAGGGAAGCCTTCTCTAACGTACTAATGCCTAAGGTTCTAGTTAAGAGAGTAGGGCGAGACTATTCCAAGCCGGGTAAAGGTCTTGGAGGTTAAACGCGGGCACCTAGTACACGTCAGCATAGTTTCTTCCGATGTATCTTTCTATCATGAAGCAAAGAAACGCATAGAATAAACAGCCCAATTTAGGCGGGTGCTCGGGAACTCCTTTTAGGGTCTAAGCGGACACTTACTAGTGGAGTGGTGATAACGGTGAGTAATAAGCCAAAAACCATCACGGTTAGTCTACCCCCATGGGTATCAGAGGAGGAGGCCCAGAAAGTTATAGAAGAGGTGATAGCGAGGCTCTGGGGTCGGATTAGTATCGAAGAGATTAGGGCGAAGCTTGGTGTGAAGAAAGAGCAGCTACTAGAGGACATTGAGGCGGGAGAATACGATGTAGAAGAGTTGCGTAGACGCGAGAGGGAGCGGCTACCTTGACGATACTAGATACCAGTGTCGTGATAGACCTGGTCCGCGAGAGAAAGCTCATAATCGAGGATATAACCGTCGTGACTCTTGTGGAATACCCTCGTATAGTGTACTACAAGCACTTCCGAGGCAACGTTATATTCCCCGTAGAGCAAGATTATCTCACTGCTCATAAACTCCAACTGCAACTATTAAAGAAAGGAAGTCCTCAAGCATTTGCCGACTTACTAATAGCTTCCATAGCACTTAACAGAGGAGAAAGGCTGGTAACAAGAGATAAAGATTTCAGAGTGATAGCCAAGGCAGCCTCCGAACTAGGCTATGAGTTCGAGTTAGAACTGAAAACGTGAAGATTGAGTGTGCAAAAGCATTCTGAAGAGGATATAATACAAATCTCAGAATGTACCAAGAAGTACATTATGTAACCAAGAAAATTAGGAGGTGCTTGTGGAGCCGCCGGCGGGATTTGAACCCGCGACCACCGGCTTACAAGGCCGGCGCTCTACCCGCTGAGCTACGGCGGCCCATTATTTTTATGAATTATGGGGTTTTTAGGCGTTAAGTTTGCGTTATGCTTTTCTTTACTTGTATAAATGATATTAGTTCTATGAGTACCTTTGCTGCTAAGAACGACGTTATGTCCGAGGTATCAACTAAGGGATTCACTTCAACTACATCTGCACCTATGGTTCTTTCGTCTGTCAAACGCCACAGTATGTCAAGTAGCTGTGTTGGTGTTATGCCTTCTGGTTCGGGGGTGGCTACGCCTGGTGCGTATGCTGGGTCTATGACGTCCATGTCTATGGAGAAGTATACTTCAGTGCAGTAACTTGTGATGTCCTTTACTTTGTTGGTGACCTCTCTTATGCTCTTATGCATGAGGTCGAAGCTCGTGAGGTACTTAATGCCTAGTTTCCGGGCGTCCTCAATTTCGTTCTTAGATGCTGCCCTTGCACCTATCACCAGCACGTTATTGCCTCCAACGATCTCAACCAGTCTGCGTGTCGTGCATGCGTGGCTCCACCTGTACCCTAAGTACTCAGGTCTCAAGTCAAGATGGGCATCGAACACGATTATGCAGGGTGCGTGGCCTAAATGTTGCGTTACCCCATCGATAACCCCGTACGTGATTATGTGGTCACCCCCAATGAATACGGGTATCCTTCCCTTCCCTAGCAAGTCGCTTGTCACCACAGCCACGTTCTTCAATGTAGTGACAGCATCTCCGTGAGAGACGGCTATGTCCCCCTCATCGTAGGGAGGCTGAAGTTCTAGATCCACGCCACACCTAAAGGAATACGTCTCTAAACTCTGCGATACGAGCCTAATCCTGCTGGGCGCGAATCTAGATCCACTCCTGAAGCTGTTCGTGGAATCAAAGGGCACGCCAACAACGCTCACGGGACTTCGGCCCGGGTCCCCACTAATACCTAAGAACGCGTATGGTCTCCTAATCAGGTACAGCTCACTCAACATCATTACCGCCGAACTCTAAAGAATTAAAACCCTTAATTAAGGTATGGAGGGGTTAAGGATATTGAGAACGGAGGCAAAGGAGGATAAGTACGAGGAACTCATGGAATTGGCGAAGAGACGGGGCTTCTTCTGGCAGTCCTTCGAGATATACGGAGGCGTTTCAGGGTTCTACGACTTAGGCCCCCTAGGTACCTTAATGAAGAGAAACATCATAGACCTATGGCTTAAGTACTTCGTCCTACGCCACATGGATCTTGCGACAATCATAGAAACACCCGTGATAAACCCCGCTAAGGTGTTCGAAGCCAGCGGTCACCTAGAGAGCTTCACCGACCCCATAGTCAGGTGCGAGAAATGCGGCGGCATATTCCGCGCGGATAAGCTAATAGAAGAGAAATTGAAGATTAGGGCAGAGGGTAAGAAGCCTGAGGAATTAACCCAAATAATAAAAGAAAACGACTTACGTTGCCCATCCTGCGGCGGTCCCTTAGGAGAGGTACGCACATTCAACTTACTATTCAAGACGACGATAGGGCCTTACGAGGGTAATACGGGTTACTTGAGGCCAGAAACAGCTCAGGGGATGTTCATCTCGTTTAAGAGGGTACATACCGTAATGAGGAGCAGACTACCTCTAGGCATAGCGCAGATAGGGAGAGTGGCAAGGAACGAGATCTCACCTAGGCAAGGTATGATAAGGTTAAGGGAATTCACAATAGCCGAGATGGAATTCTTCTTCGACCCAGAGAAACCAGGGCAACCACCATTTGAGAGAATTTCAGGCGGCATTAAAAGCAAGCTAAACATCCTCCGAGCTGAGGACCGACTCGAGGGTGTGGAGAAGCCTTCACAGTACACCATAGAGGAAGCGATCGAGGAAGGAATAGTTGTATCGCCATGGATGGCTTACTGGATGGCCGTGTCCAGGGACTTCATTAAAGAGCTTGGACTAAGTGAAGAAGAAACTTTCTTTGAGGAGAAACTACCGGAGGAACGAGCACACTACGCAACCCAAACATTCGACCAGCTAGTTAAGGTAAGCAGATGGGGATGGGTAGAAGTATCCGGCCACGCGTACAGAGGCGACTACGACTTATCAAGGCACCAGAAATACTCCGGTCAAGACCTCACAGTATTCAGAAGATACGAGAAACCCATCAAGAAGAAACTCAAGAAAGTTAGGATTAACAAGGCAATCATAGGAAAGGAGCTCGGCTCAGATGCTGTGAAAGTGATCAGTGCATTAAGAGCAATGAATCCTGAGAAGGTTGAGAAACTCCTTGAAACACCCGAGGAGTTCATAGAAGTTGAAGGTCACAGGATACCGAAGGACGCGGTAAAGGTGGTGGTGCAAGAGGAGGTTGTCCACGGAGAGAAGATCATACCGCATGTGGTGGAACCATCCTTCGGCGTAGAGAGGCTAGTCTTCGTAGCCCTAGACAAAGCCTACACTAAAGAAGGGGACAGGGTAGTGCTGAGACTACCACCCAAGATAGCCCCAATAAAAGTGGCGGTATTCCCACTAGTCACTAATGACGAGGAAATAGTGAGGATTGCTAGGGAGATATATGAGAGATTCTTGGAAGCAGGAATAGCTGCACTTTACGACATTAGCGGAGCTATAGGCAGAAGGTACTATAGGGCAGACGAGATAGGTGTGCCCTACGCCATTACCGTTGATCACAGGTCAAAGGAAGATCGCACGGTAACCATAAGGTATAGGGACACACGAGAACAGGTAAGGACCCCTATCAGTGACGTCATATCGTGGGTCACCGAAAAAGTGCGTTAGCGCTTCTTCTCAGCTGAAACCTATCCTTGAACTAGGGGTGTAACACTTTTCGTGGGTACTCGCCTCAGTAATGCTTAAGCCTAACCGTGGCATCATACCTGAAGAAGGAAAGATAATAAGCCTCCGTAACGAATTCAATCATGCCGAGGTGTCAACCCTGAGTGAGGGGGAGGAGAAACCACAGAAGAAGAGAGATATAAAGCAATTGGTGGCGGTCATACCACCTGCATCACAACTAATGCGTAGAGAAGGACCTAAAGTAAGGGAGAAACGCATACGCGTCAGGCTAAAGGACAATATCCCACCCGACGAACTCCACCTATCTCCCACTCTCGCCAAATTCATAGGCGTTAAGGAAAGGGTAGAACTATCCGTGCCAGGCAAGAAAAGAATGTCGTTTAAGCCAGTCCTAAACGAATCCATACCCGAAAACGAAGTTTGGGTTAACACGGAGGTAATGCGTGAGAAGGGGGTGGCTGACAACAGCCTAGCCACCGTGAGGGGTGCGTGAGTGGAGGACTCGTTACTATTCAAAAACATCGAAGACCTAACAATAAAACGCGACAGGCTTCTCAAGAAACTAAGGAAGAGAGCAGATGCACTTAAAGGTAACGCTACAGATTACGAAAAGTTAAAGTCAACGCTGAAGGAGGTAAGCCGCTTACGTAAAGCGCTACTCAGAACTTTAAGCAACGTAAGGCGAAACAATGTGAGTGAAGAGTACAGAGAATTAATTAACACCCTACTGGAGTTCTCACTACTAGTGACGGTGGAGGAAGAGCTTGAGATACTCCAGGAGATCAAGCAGAAATTAAACACAGCAACCACAGACAAGAACGAACTTAACTTTATTGAGCAGGAGATAACCAGTGTCGAAGACCTAAAGGGAAAACTTAGAGAGGTTCTCGATAAGCAAAGCTGAACCAGCGTTAACCTGCCTTAAGCTTGTATAATTTCATAATTTGAGGTAGGTTCCAATTCCCAGCTTTTGCTGTGTTAGTAACTAAACAATTAAATAGCTTTACTTGGAAATGCAAGTGGGCAGAAAGAATCATGGCGGAAGAGGCAATCCGGTTTGATGAAGGAGGGATGGGAGAACGGGAAAGTATAGCCGAGTCACAGATAATGGAGCAATTAATGGCAATGATGCGTAACGTTGCCGACGAGTACAGGGAATTACTCTACATGTTTAAGGACTTAGATGAAGGTAAGAGCGTCGCGGTAGAAAGGAGGTACAAGAAAATCAGGTCTGTAAAGGACTCTGTTGAGGAGGCCGGGATAAAACTCATGGAGTACGTCATTCGAGTGTCGCCAGCCCTGACCTTTAAGGATGTGTATGTTACCATCATTCAAGACTTGGTTCGGGCAGCTGAGCATGGAGAGGCAGCTGCCTACAGGAACCTACTGTTAAGCAACAAGGAATTTGAGAGGTTACCCGACACTCTCTACGCGATACTTGACGCGATCCTGAGAAAACTAATAGAGATGGTAGAAACAAACTCCGAAATGTTAATGAAGGTAGGCACGAACCACAAGCAGGTTGGGGAACTCTACCTTAAGCTGATGAAGGAGGAGAATTCCGTTGACGAGCTCTACAGGGAGAGCGGGTTGAAGACAATAAAGAATTACAGTAACGATGTTGGGACACTGATACTGATAAAGGAGCTGTTCGATAAGCTTGAGGATGCAGCCGACATTCTCAAGAGGGTGGGGACTTATATCAGGTACATATCCCTACACCGCTGAGAGTGTTAGGGTCTGTGCTCCCGTACAGGCGCATCTAATAGGGTCAAAGTCAGTGGTGTTTGACGTAGATAAGGCTCGTTGCCTTTTCAGCAGGGGTTATTTCGGCAAACCCGTTGGGATTAGGAAGCCTAAGACAACTGACATACGCAGGCCTATAGAGTTATCGTTGCTTGAGACCACGTACCTTGCTGAGGCCGGGGTACTTGAGGTGCTTAGGGAGGGGATGAAGGTCAGCGTTCAGGAGTTGAGGTCCTTCGCGAGGGAAGTGGTCAAGGACTTTGATGTACTTTACAGCGCGTATAAGGAGCTGAGGGATACGGGCTTCATAGTGCGTTCAGCGCTGAAGTACGGCGCTGACTTTGCCGTTTATAAAGCGATGCCAGGCGTTGAACATGCCCCCTACCTAGTCAAGGTGCTCGATTATGACCAGCTGATAGATCCTGGCGACCTGATAGGGTGGGGTAGACTATCACATAGTGTGAGGAAGGAGCTACTACTTGCCATAACGTATCCTTCAGGTGCTAGGTCTTACATAACTTTTAAATGGTTGAAGCCGTAGTAAATCATGAGCATCTTCATGAATTCAACCGGTGATTAGCGTTGGTTCCGCAAGGAAAGCAACCAGGCCACGAACGCAGGTATAAGCCCCGCTACTATGACCATGAGAGGCGCTATGGAAGGCGGATGTACGAGGGGCACCCAATGCTGGATAAGCGTGAGAAACGCCGCGATCTAAGACCAATGCCCCTCAAGGACAAGTGCAACCCATTATGTCCATTCTTCAAATGCTCTAAAAACGCCTTAGTCACAGTCAACAAGGTAGTTAAGGGCCATGTGCAGAAGGCAGCAATGTGCAGATGGATAGGTGACCAGTGTTTAGGTGCGAGCTGCCAGTTTGCTTATTGTGAGAGGAAAGCGCTGCTTCCGGACGGTAGGTGCGCTTTCGCGGTGAAGTTCCGTGAGAGCGGGGATGATTTCCTAAAAGAGCTTGAGAAGGACGAGGTTAATGAGAAGGTGAGGAGTCTTCTGAGCAGAAAAGTTGGGCGCAGAGAGGAGTTCCTGGAGTAAAGCCAGACCATCGATCATACAGGTCGTTGTCTATTCCGGCGGCATCTAGGGCTTTACCAACAATGAAATCTATTAGTTCCTCAACCCTGCTATGGCGTGTGTAGAAAGCAGGGCAGGCAGGCAGTATTATGGCCCCCGCTATTGACGCCTTCAACATATTGTAGATATCTATAGTTGAGAGTGGGGTATCCCTGATCAACAATATCAACTTGCGTCGCAACCTTAATGCGTTGCAGGCAACCCTAGTTGCTAGGTTATCTTGCCTTGAATTAGCTATGTCTGACAGGGTTCGTAAGGAGCATGGGGCTACGAAAACGACATCAAAGATAAAGGATGAGGAGGAGATGGGGGATGAGAGATCCTCATCGAAGAATATTCCCTTGCTTCTTCCTTTAAGGTACTTAATTAGGTTGTCCGTACATAGGCACTCATGTTTAATCACTGTTAACGCAGGTTTAGTTAAGA
The DNA here is from genome assembly GCA_027002995.1 of Desulfurococcales archaeon. Lineage (GTDB taxonomy): Archaea > Thermoproteota > Thermoprotei_A > Sulfolobales > NBVN01 > WAOL01. The sequence continues at coordinate 103,836 of JALWZB010000155.1, read as the reverse complement.
TAACGTAAACTTCATGTTTCATTGAAGCAAGCACGTCAACCAGTCTAACCCCGTAGACCACGCCACTGGCTCCCGTGATTATAACGGCGGCACGCAAAGGCTTAACTCACCAGCCTTAATTTTCCGTTAAGGACATAATATTTAGTGGGTATGTGATGAGACTCGAAAGGTATGATTAAAAAGATGATGGACCCACGCAGGTCTGATGCCCGTGCTTAGGTTAACTCGACTTCCTCACCTGGACTCAGGATGACTACCCTAACTTCAGGCGCTAGCTTAGCAACCTCATTCTTGAAGACCTCTGGTCGACCCCATAGGACTGGGAAGGTGCCGTAGTGCATTGGGATAGCATACTTGGGCTTTATTAGTTCCGCAGCTTTAGCCGCCTCCCTAGGCCCCATAGTGTAGTGCCCGCCTATGGGTAGTAACGCAACCAGGGGCTTATAGAGTTCGCCCACAAGCTTCATGTCGTAAGTCAACCCCGTATCGCCGGCGTGATACACTGTTTCACCTTCCCTACCGAATACCACGCCTGTCGGCGAACCGCTACTGCTTGAGTGTGTTGCGGTCGTCAGAACTACGAAGAAGCCATCACCTAATTGTATAGGTCCCCCGATGTTCCCGTCAATGACCCTGTTAGGATCACCCAATTCCTCAGCTATTTGATTGGCTACCTCGAATATCGCGGCAGCCTTAGCTTTCTTGTATAGCTTCAGTAATTCCACAGCATTACCTAGGTGGTCACCATGGTCGTGAGTCACTAGGATGTAGTCAGGCTCAATGCCTAGCTCACTTAAGTCCTTAACTGGTGACTTAGGGTTGGTGATCCAAGGATCCACTAGGAAGACCTTACCCCCTACCTCAACTGCGAAGGCTGAATGGCCAAACCACCTAACTTTAACCATCGATATACACCCCAGATATTTATTAAGTGCATAGCCATAAAGTGTTAACTCAGGTACGGTGGGGGAATCAATGTATTAAACTTCAGCCACACTAATTAGGTGGTAAGACATATGAACACAGAGGAAATCAACGACGTAATCAGGTGCTACGTTAAGGCAGGTGAAATAGCCTACAGAGTTAAGAAGAACGCCAGAAGACTAGTGAAGCCAGGCGTAAAGATTGTTGAGATAGCAGAGTCGGTAGAGAGAGAAATTAAAGAATTGGGAGGTTTCCCAGCATTCCCTGTAAATATCTCAATAAATGAGGTAGCGGCTCACAGAACTCCCTACATAGACGACGTCGAAGTCATCCCGGACGCATCAGCAGTCAAGGTCGATATAGGGGTGCACGTTAATGGCTACATTGCAGATACGGCAGTAACTGTGGTTCTGGACGATAAACTAATACCCCTAGCGGAGGCCGCTCAAAACGCCTTAATGAAGGCCTTAAAGGCCGTGAAGCCAGGAACAAAATTTAGGGAAATAGGTAAAATCATAGAGAACACAGCCAGAAAAGCGGGATTCAAGGTAATTAAGAATCTATCAGGCCACAGCCTTGGTCACTACCTAATACATAGCGGTGAGGTAATACCCAATTACAATGATCCTTTCGTCTTGGGAAAATTCAGGACGGACAGAGCATACGCCATAGAGCCATTCGTAACTACGGGTAAAGGCATGGTTAAGGAAGCCAAAGGGAAGATCCAGATATACTCATTAAGGAGAGTGAAGGGTAAGCCATTAAGCGAGTCCGAGCATAAGGTGCTTAGCGAGATCATACGCCGATTCAAGACATTACCTTTCTGTGAGCGGTGGTTAGTTGATGTGAGTCCGGTATCGAATTTACGTACGTCGTTAACCTCACTAGCACGCAAGGGTTACCTAAACCAGTACCCAGTGCTCGTCGAGGTGGGAGGGGGCTTAGTGACTCAATTTGAGGAGACCATACTGATAACGCGTGACGGCGACGTAATAGTGACAACGAACCCCGAAATCCGCCTATAACGGCCGAGTGAATCCTTTAAAAAGGCGTAGAGGGTAAACGAACGAGGACGGAACTGGTGTGAGGAGATGGACGGAAGCAACGACTGGGCATCCACAATATTGGTGCTCCTAATTCTCGGGTCATTCTTACTTAACTTCACAGATATACCGCAGAAAATGCAGTTATGGCGCTACTCATCATACATCAGGAAGAAGATAATTCAACTTACCGAAATAGAGGATGAGAGTAAGAGAAAAGTCATAAAGTACCTCAGCAGACTCAATGTGGAGAACCCCAGGAAAGTCCTGGAGGGATTCATAGATAACTTCTTCATGATCTCACCCGTCGATATTGAACCAACGGACATCATACGAAGAATGCGGCACTTAATAAGAACCAGAGACGACTTAATAAGGAAGTATGTGGAGGAAAACCTCCCTAACGCAACCTTAGTCCAGAGGCAGAACGCCGAGGTACTTCTAGAGATATCATCGGTTCTCACACTCATAAACAAAATCGTCAAGCATTACTTCCAGCTAGGTCTGAAATACAATAACTGGATACTAATGATGCAGCTTGCCTTAGAATTACAGCAGATTGTTAAGCTTGCGAAAGCCTATGATGACGCTATGGATTCGTTTATGAAAGGAATACCCATAGGTGATGGTGCTGGCCCACTAGTGGCGCACTATCTCAAAGGTAATGCGGAGCCCGTAGAAATATTGAAGGAAACTGTGTACTATGTGACTGAGATAGAGGGACGAAAGGTATACGTGATAAAGGCCAAGGGCCCAGGCTCCACGGTTGGGTGGCCAGGTGAGGCTGTTGAGAAAATAATTAACGATCTAGGAAGAAGCGTCTCCAGAATAATAACGGTGGATGCCGCCCTGAAGCTGGAGAGCGAGAAAACAGGTGAGGTAGCTTACGGTGTGGGTGCGGCCATAGGTGACCCAGGTCCGGAAAAAATAGCTATTGAGAGGGCGGCGACAAAATACGGGATACCGCTCGACGCAGTAGTTATAAAGATGTCTAACGAGGAGGCAATAAATACCATGACGAAGCAGGTCTTCGAGGGTGTAAGGAAAGCCATAGAGATAGTTAAGAAGATAATTAAGGAGAAAGTGCCAAAGGACGGGATCGCAGTGGTCGTAGGAATAGGGAATACCGTAGGGATAACCTAACAGGGTGATCCATAATGTTGGACCCCATGACAATAGTAATCCTGGCGATCCTTGCATTCATCATAACGTATATGACGGTTACGGCCATGAGGTCTAGGCAGGAACCCCTCAAGAAGAAAATAATAGTAACTCAACTCAAATGCAGCAGTTGCGACTACAGTGAAAAAAGGGAATTCAAGGAAGGAGACTACGTAGGTAAGGAAGTAGGTAAGTGTCCTAAGTGCAGTGGTAAGTTGCTAGTTGAAGCCATTTACTTGGAGGAAGTTGAGGGTATTCCCGAACTAAGGTCTGCAGTAAGCATACCCAAGTCAAGTCAACCCCAGAAAAATACTGGAAAGTACTAAATTTCTAGGGAATTCCATTCACCTGTAAACTCGTTGTAACGCATTTTGCAATTTCTCGCATGAGTGATGTTTATTATTTACTTAATTCAAAAGTTACTTGGTGAAGAATATGTTGTTATTTGATTGGGGCACTTACAATTCGCTACATACCCTTAGTAAGGCCGCTACCCTCGGTATGAAACTAACGGAGATACCCCCGGCCGACTTTTCAAGGAGGAGTAGAGGACCCGAATACTTTGAGTCATACCGGGAATTCGCTAATAAGGCATTTACCACGGTAACTGCGCACGCACCATACTATAACGTCGTGTCATTTAGTAAGTCAGTTAGCGAAAAGGTGCTGAAGGCTATGAGGGCGGCTCTAAAGAATGCTGCACTCGCTGGAGCTGAGGTGTTTAACATTCACCTGGGTTGGAAGGCTTTCGGAGGAGATAAGGACCTAGAACTTGCCTCAGAGTTCATTAAGGAACTACTGAAGGATGCACCGCGAGACATCTACATATCGTTAGAAACAACGTACACTAGAAGGCAGTTAGGGAGTATTGATGAAATAAGGGCAATAATAGAGTCGGTGGGTGACGATAGGGTAATAATATCGCTTCAGCTTGAGAACGTATTCATGTATGAAACCGGTATTGATGAACATGGGAACTTCCATAAAGCTGATGCCGAGGTAGACGCGACTTTCTGGACGAACATACTTAAGAAAGCGTTACAGCTGAGCCGAGGATTCCTAAGTTTAAGGTTCGCCCAGGTAACTGGTATATATTTCGGGCGTCGACTACTGAAGAAGAGGGTACCACTAGGTAAGGGTTACCCCAGCGTAGGTCCCCTAGCTGAGGCCCTAGCAAGGTTCATGATTAAGGAAGTACGCGAGAAGGAGCTGCCGCTAAGGATGCACCTAATCTACACTGGTGCACCTGAAACTAAGTATGAGGATTCCATAGCGCTATACGCGGAAATCATGAAGAGAGTAGTTCAACACCTGTAAGGTGAAAGTCGCGATACTGGAGTTTTTCTTCAGTCTAACTAATGTTCAAGAGTAATTAGCCTCTTCATCCTCCCCTCACCGGTAGGTCGTTGAGGAATGACTGAAACACGTTTGCGGCTTAGGCCCAGGGAGTACCAGGTTGAGGCTCTTAAGTGGGCGCTTACCCGTGACGGTGCTGTACTAGGGTTACCTACAGGTTCAGGGAAAACGCTAATAGCTGTAATGTGGGTTAGGGAGCTACTCTCTAAGCGTAAGGTAAGGAAGGTGTTGATCCTAGAGCCAACCAGGGTGCTAGTGGAGCAGGTTTCTAAGTACTTCAGGGATGTAGCTAACTTAGAGGCTATCCCCATATACGGTGTGATACCTAAGAAACATAGGGTAACACTATGGCGTAAAGCAGTAATAGCGGTCACAACTCCTGAAACAGCCTTGAACGACGTCAGCGAAGTTACGGATTCCGGGTACGACGCAATTGTAATTGACGAGTGTCATCACACCACGGGTAAGGACGCGTACGCAGAGTTCATTCGCGCAGCAAGGAACCTGTTTAAAAAGAGGTTAGGGCTCAGCGCCTACATACCGCCAAGCAGGGCGATCGAGATAGAAAAGCACATAGGAGAGATAAGGATCTGGGGTTGGGACGATCCGCGGATAAGGCCCTACGTCCCACGGTGGATAGGTGAAGTCTACGAGGCTGAGCTAAACGACGCTGAAGAAAGATTGCTACGGGAGCTAGAGAAAAGGAGGAATAACTTAACCGGTAGGGAGAGGGGCTTAGTTCAACTAGCGATAAGGTGGTTCGTAAGGGACGGTGCCCTCGCGTTAGCTGAAAGCTTGAGGAAACCCACGAAACTGGCTAACTTACTACAAGACGTTAATTTATTCCTAACGGCTAGTGTTAGGCCGGCCCATAAGTTAGATTCGCTAGTGAGGGTTCTTAACGACCATGAGGGCTTTCGCAAAGCAATAATCTTCATAGAGAGGGTCGCAGTAGCAAAGTATGTCGCCTCAAAATTGAGGACGTATAATTCCGCGCTAGTATGTGGGAAAAGAAGTATCGGGATAAACGTAAAGGAAGTTCTGAAGAAAGTTAAGTCCGATGCCGTCAAAGTAATAGTATCCACGAGTGCTGGAGAGGAGGGCTTAGACCTCCCAGAGGCAGACCTCCTAGTAATCTGGAGCAGTGTTGCTAGCCCGCTAAGATTCATTCAGCGGCATGGTCGGATACTTAGGGCAACATCTGTGCGAGGACCTCCGAAATTTGTAGCCTACATCATAACCCCCCACACCATCGACACCGATAGTTTTGTGGACTCAATAGAACAGGCACGAAGGGCTGGCGTTGATGTACCAATTAGTGAGGAAGTGATTGAGGAACTCTGGAAGAGGACTACGCGGGCTAAGATACTTAGCGTCCTTGAGAAACAGCCTATGCCACTGGAATGGTTAAAGGAAGTTCTGGAATTGCCGGAGGACATATTGAGGGCTTCCCTCAAGAAAATGATGGAACACGGCGACGTGATTTACATCTATACGCACCTAGGTAAAACGTACGTATCAATAGAGTCCCTTGACATACTACAGAAGGAATTTAGGGAGTACCTAGAGGTAGATCCCTCACTCAATGTGAAGATCAAGGTATACCTAGACGGAAACACACAGAAGACCGTAAGAGGCACGTATGAGGTAACATCACGTCGCCTCAAAAGCATCATAGAGAGAAGGGCAAGAATAAAGGCTATCTTGGCATCGACAGAAATCCCTCTCCCAGGAGGAGCGTTTAAGTTAGTAAACCTCCACTACGGGTTCTCAATAACGCGTGAGGAAGCGCTGGATGTAGTGCTCCGAAACATATACTCGGTTAGGAAGCATCACACGTAATTCCAGCTTAAGATTAAGATAAGGATAGAAAAGCCTAAAAACCACTCAGACATAAGAAGTACGGCGGCCCCGACCATAGCGGTGGGGAAACACCCGGACTCGTCAGATCCCGGAAGTTAAGCCCACCGCGTTGGGAGGGGCAGTGAGGTCCGCGAGGCCTCGCAGCCCCTCCCAAGTTGGGGTCCCGCCGTTTTCTTCCTTCCCTTAAACACCAGTTGTTTTATACGCCTCAGAACACTGACCCCCTAAATAGTCTTTAGAGAGACTCAAGGCGTTAAAGCTTAAAAAACTAGCAATATAGCCATTTATTGGTGCCGCCGTAGCTCAGCCTGGTGGAGCGCCGGACTCATACGGCCCGCCCTGGGAGATCCGGAGGTCCGGGGTTCGAATCCCCGCGGCGGCACTACTTCCATAAATTCCCTACTAGGCAATTTCTATGCTAAATAGAACTCAGGGGCAGACGTTGAAGAAAACCTTAAATTCAAGGTTAAAGTGAGTGTAAAACGGAGCCGGGTCGTCTAGCGGCCAAGGATGCGGGGCTCTGGCCCAAGGCGTGGGGAGATCCCCCGTGACCGGGGTTCGAATCCCCGCCCGGCTACCACCCACATGTTCCCCGGCTCCTTCATTCTTTCTATTCCTGAACTGAATGGTGATGCTCAGGACGTAACTTTATTGACTCTTAACTGCAACATAATTAGTGACCGGGATGAGATGTGACTCCAATGGTGAGAGATGATCGGAACCATCCCTTTTGACCGGTTTCAAGATGTGATGTACCTTAGCGCATACGTGCTTTGTTTATCTGTGCCTGAAGCTCGTCTAAAAGCATTACTTTTAGCTCATACCTATGAACCCTGACTAGGTGCAGGTACATTCCTCGTTTCGTATAAGGTCCTTTGTTGCAGAGCCCGCAATATAGTAACCCCCTTCTTACTTTTGTTGCTTCCTTAGCCACGGCGTCAATGGTTCCTAAGGCTATATCAAGCATGGAAGGGCCAGTTATTGCTTGTAGCTTCTCTATATCCAGCTGTATACCCGAAGCGTGCCTAGCAGTAAACTCTATCAGCCTTTCCGCAAGTGATTCAATCCTGGACAACCTTACCCCCGCCCTCACTTAAACCACCTAAAGCAACTACTAGTGCTGTGCAAAACATTTGGAGGACTAACCGTGGTTCAGGGTTCCGATATATTTTGCTGAGTAGCGTCGAGCCACTATGGCTTAGATTTATTCTGAACACCCTCGTCATTAGGTTGAGAAGATCTAACGCATGCTTGCTTGAGACCACATTCTTGTCGATAAGTTGTTTTAGCTCTATTGCCCTGCGAAGTAACTCTAGGAATTCCAGATCATCATACGTATCAATCCAAGCGTAATTTATCGCTTCAGACAACTCACTTGCGAGGCCGTCTAAATAATGACCTGTATACAGCAATAATGCGATCTCGCCTGCTAAGGCCTTACTGATAGCTAGTAATTCGCGTGAATATTTACTGTAGTTTAGCTGGCTCAGAATCCTAGCTGACGAGACAGCTATCACGAGGTTGTATGCCAGCTCACTTACTACAGCATCGTCAGCATAGTCATTATCGCTAACCCTTCCTAGAGTAATGGTTAAGGAAGCCATCCTAAGCCCCTAAGGTAACTCTCAGGTAATACCTACCATATAACATGACCGCCACGTAATCACGTAGGGAATACTGGATAATTACGTGCAGGTTATTAATTATCTGAGATTAGAGACACGACAGTATTAAGGGACTTACCTTATTTAAGGACATAACTACGGGTGAATAGGGTAGATCACGTTGAGTAATGAGTGCCTCACATATACTAAGGTACTGACGATATCCTCTAGGAGGAAGTTTGAGCTCATACGCATAACTGATGAGGTGATTAAGGCTGTAAGGGAGTCCGGCATCAGGAACGGCCTAGTACTGGTCTTCGTACCTCATGCTACGGCAGCCGTTATAGCTAATGAGTATGAACACAATATCGTTCAGGACTATATTGAGTGGGTACGGAGATACGTGCCGCAGGAAGGTGGGTGGAGACATAATATGATTGACGATAACGCCCACGCCCACATAGCATCAGCCATAATAGGACCATCACGAACGTTCCCAATAGTTAACGGGGAAGTAATCCGTGGAACATGGCAGGAGATAATGGTCTTCGAACTTGACGGTCCACGATACAGAAGAAAGGTCATAATTCAAGTAGTTGGTTGTAAGTGAAGATTCAGCAAGGGATTCCTTTGGGAACTCCAAAGAATTCCTTCCAAAGTTTCTTACCTAGGTTAATCAAGTCGTTAAGTAAGGTACAGGTATTCTCCTCCCTAGATATCCTGCAGTAACTAGACGTAGCATTCTCCTCGCCCTCTCTTATGGTTACACGAATGTTAGGTAGGCTAGGAATGCCTTCCCGTCCTTCTAAGAGGATGTAAAGGCTCCTTGAAGCTATTGATTTCGAGATGACCACCCTCGTTGGTAAGGCATTATGCTTCGTAAGTACGTCATAGAGGTCGTTAAAACCTACAAGATTCAGCACCTCTAGGAAGTCCGCATTAACACATTCTAGGTAGAACTCGCAGACATGCTTCGTAATTCTTAAGTCAAGCAGATGTTTCCCCGAGGAATCCACACTTACGAAGTAGGCGTCACCAGTCTTGCTGAACAAGGCTTTCGCACCCACCTTTTTAGCCACTAATTCAATGACGTCCTTTAGCTTACTTTCCTCAGTTAACCCCTCAGCTAAAACTTTCCTTATCATTGAGTGTCGACCACAATGAAAGTGCGTGCCTTGGTAAAATATTCTTCTCAAGTTTTAATGAAAGAGCTAGCGTCATACTCACATAACTTACCCAGAACCTCAAGAACGCCTAACACTATGCTTTCCGGGTCCTTACTGCATAGGTTCTCGCTTGACACTACCTGGAATCCCGTAACCCTATCCTCCCCGAATACTGTGGAGATCATGAATCGTAGCTTCATATTCTGCAACTCTATCCAGTTGGATAGGCAAGATTTAGCACTACCGATGGAGATACAGCTTAACTTGTCGAAGCATGAAGGTAAGCCCGGTAAGTCCCCGTAAACATCGGTTAGACCCTCTCCCGATATACATACTACTTTAATGTGCTTGAGGACCGTATGCTCCATTACTAGAGGCATTCCATTAACCTCCCTCAAAAGATTACTGAGGTAGTGCCTTCGGTAACCGCTGACTCTCCTAAGGGGGTGATTCATATGATGTGTTTCCTTCCCTAAACATTGACTTATTTTTAGATTAAGGGCTTCAACTCTGTTCCGCAGTATGGGCATCTTCCGTGGAGTGCTCTGTGGTCGCCAGAACAGAAGTAAACCCCTTCATCCCCCTTACTGCACTTGGGGCAATAGTAAATAATGTCCTTCCCAACGATCATTCGCCTATTGCATATAGCACACCTCTTCGTAGCCCATCCTAAATGCCCACCCGCAGTTATGCCTTTCGGCGTGCTCATACCCTACACCCCACCTACTACTGATATTCACTTAATAAGGTTCACTCTGGAAATAGCTGGAGAGAGGTCCGCCAAATAACATACTAAGAACTTTAATCCGTTACACACAGTATGCTTTAGGTTGGGAAGATGACTGTAGTAAAAATATGTGCTGTCGGTGATGTGCATGGCAGCAGGTACTTCAGCGTTTTCACCGCTTCCCTTAAAGCAATAGTTGGTTTCAAACCAGATGTTTTCATATTCGCGGGAGACATGGTTGATGAGGGCAGGGTTGATGACTTAGACCCTATACTCAAGGTGGTTCGAGAGAAGTTCCCCGGAATACCAATAGTGGCTGTCTTCGGTAATGAGGAATACCATGAACTAGAAAATAAATTCCTCAAAAGATACCCTGAGGTAATATGGCTTAATGACACACCAGCAATACTCACACTAAACAATGTCCGCGTAGGCTTCGTCGGCACTCGTGGGGCTTTAGAGAAGCTCACGTTCTGGCAACGAAGGCATAAGCCTGAACTGGAGATCGTGTATAAAGAAAGACCTAAGATAATTAAGAAGCTGGTAACGGAGGTAAGGAAGTACTCCGACATAGTTATACTAATCTCACACTACGCCCCAACATTCCTTACCGTGAAGGGCGAGCCGGAGAAGGTTTACCCCTACATGGGTTCGAGAGACATGGAGAGAGTCATACGTGAGGTCAAACCAGAAATAGTGATCCACGCGCACGCGCATAACGCCAGGAAAGTTGAGGCGCTTCTCGATTCCGTACGCGTGTATAATGTCTCACTACCTGCTAGGAAGGGAATAACGCTTATTGAGGCAAGACCTAGAAGAACTCTGTTAACGTTTATCGGTGGTAACGTTGGGGCTACCAGTAAGCCTTGAGGAAATACCGGAGAGTATAGGTAGACCTCCCGTAATTACGTACTTATTAATAGGTGTGAACGTTACGGTATACCTAGTACTCTCACTAGCCTACCAAGCGTTCGGCTTTAATAGCTACGATGATGTCCTTAAAGCGCTCGGTACGTACCCTTCGGACATACTCGATCCTACAAAGTTCTACAGGGTTTTCACATCGATGTTCCTGCATGCAAACATGCTTCACTTACTGGGCAACATGCTCTTCCTTTACGTTTTCGGAAGAGACGTAGAGAGAGTTATGGGCAGGGCGAGGTTTCTAGCATTCTATATAATATGCGGTATAATAGCGAACATCTTTAACACGTTAAGCGTAGCAGTTCTACCTTCTTCATACCTACTAAGTAAGGTTCAGGAGTACATATTGCCTTGGTTAATCCCATCGGTGGGTGCGTCGGGAGCCATCAGCGGGGTACTGGGTGCGTACCTAATCTTATTCCCTAGGGCGAGGATAATCGCAATATTTTATTTCTTTCCCATATTGATGACTGCAGAATTCTACATATTCATATGGTTCTTATATCAACTCATAATGGGGTTGACCCTGTGGAGCTCAGCGGGGGTGGCGTTCTGGGCCCACGTAGGAGGTTTCCTAGGGGGTATGGCGACACTACCTATCTTCGTGAATAAGGAACTACTAAGGCTCGTAAGGAGGTATAGAGAGTTTCTAAAACTCTATGAGGTCTACATGTAATCGTGATCGTGTTAAGGAGAAAGTTAAAGTCGGGCGTGTTTCATGATATGCTCAGCATTCCTATGAAGAGAGGAACTGAGAGGAGAGGTATTAAATGATCGAACTTCCCTTTCTTGCACACTTCTCTATCAAGCTTCAGGAGTTTCAGGAAATCATCTCTGCTCTTTATTACTGGTGAGTACTGAATTCCGGCTATGTCCTTTAATAGTATGGAGTACGTGGTTACGGCCGCACTATTTAGGCTGAAGCCCTTCAGGTGCATGTCTATGAACTTCTCTGCTAGTTCAGCTAAGCTGGTGTGACGTCTTGCGAAGTATGCTAGCGTAGCGTAGTTCTTACCTATGGCGTCAAGCAGATCCATTAGGCTTATGTTCTCCATTCTTATGCGTCCTGGTGTTAAGTCACTTAACGCTACAGCCCTACCTAGCCTACCGCTAACGCCCCTCAGAGCCTCATAGACTAGTAAGGTGTCATCGGGCCCACTATACATTAATAGTCCCTTTAACCCCTTCGCGAAGGTGTTGATGGTGACTTTACCGTCGAGTTTCATTGAGTATGCGGCGGCTACGACCACAGGTATCATTATTAGGTGGTAGTCAAGCATAGGGGGTTCCGGGACTCTCTTCCTGTTATCTCTGATAGCGTTACTAATTAATTCGCCGACCCCTGATTTGTTTAGACTTGCCCTTCCTCGAGCTATCTCGGTTCCGAGCTCATGAGCCCTAGCATAGGAGGATAGCGCTGATGTTAATGTTGCTATGTATGTGTGTAAGTCACCGTAGCATGTGGAGTACCTGTGAGGTGCTCCGGGTTTTACGTAGGAGTACACGGCTAAGTCTAGGGCATCGATCAAGGCGCTAAGTGTTTGAAGCATGCCTGGGCACCTAAACGTTATGTTAGTGATTGCTGAAATAACTGTTGTGGGCAACACCTTAAAATGATGTAGGGTGCGCAACCTTAACTACGGTGGGGGAGGTGCGTACGACGTATGAAGTGGCGTTATCAGCACTGCTATCGTTATTCTTCGTTTCCTACTACTCCGTGCTAGGTATAGATGTTCGGGCCCTTCCCTATTACGCTGGACTAACAGTGGTGCTTGCCTACGCGTTAGTTGGGAGAAACGTGATGATTTGTGAACGCTACATTAGGGAGAGAGTAGTGAAGCCAATGGTGCTTGACGTAGACGGTGAGTTACTACACCAAGAGGTAGATTTCAGCATATCGTACAAGAGTAAAATCATGGTTAATGTTGCCGGCGTATTTGTGCCTCTAGTATTCACGGCTCTGGGCGTCACCGTAATGTTGCTTCAAGGCACTCTAAACTTGAAGGCTTGGTTAATGCTTACCCTCTTCCTTGTTGTCGCGTATAACAGGTTAACCCTCTTCATAAGGGGGAAGGGGTTAGGGGTACCCATAGTCACTGGAGTAATAGTCACGGTGCTTACAATGCTTTCCGCAGTCTATGCAGGACTAGTGGAACCTAGTTCAGCATTTATGACTACGTTCACGTCGTCAGTCCCAGCAGCTCTAGTAGGCATAGACATCATCAACCTAAGGAATACAGCGATCTATAAAGCGAGGAAAGTGGTTATGGGGGGTATGGGTGTGGCTGACGCGGTCTTTCTAATACCGGTAATGTCTTCCCTCATAGTCGGGAACATTACCTTATTCATGAGTATGACTTAAAAATGCAGGTAGCCTTGTCTGGGAATGTGTTGTAAGTCCATGTTTAATTACCACATAACATCATTAGTCCTTGAGGATGATGTGTCCAAGGCAGGATCTGAACCCAAGATGATGTGGACTCCCATGCCTGACTTCTTAACGGGTGCTCAACCGGTGAAGGTGTAGGGAAGTCCATGCTCCTTAATGGTTTCCAGCACTACCTCAAGGACCTGAACAAGGTCGTGGGGATTGCCTGACGTCAATACCATCTCAATAGCTGGTCCTCCCGACACACTACCTCCCTTAAGTATGGGGGCCTCATGTGCCTGCACGAGTAACGTTTTCAGCAAGGTTTCGTGGCACGCACACACATAGAGGTAAGACCCGCCACTGCAACGGCATTCATTTAGGCTCGCGAGTTTCCTCTTGAGCTCTCTAAGCACTTGAGGTAGCTCCGGTGACAGTTCTGGAGGCGGGCTTATAATTAACTTGACGCTGAAGCATTGGGTCATGACTAGTGAATCACCTCGACACCTTGTTCCGTTAACTCCTTCTTCAAGGTTCTCAACGTCTCGATGTCTGGGACCTCTATGAGTACCTCCACACGTGCGTACCCTGGCAGTATTTCCGGACTTAACCTGTCGTGCCTCACATCTATTATGTTACACCGAAGTTGTGAGATTACTTTTAAGGCGCGTTCGAGGGTGCCTGGCACGTCTTTAAGCATTAACGTAACCTTAGCTATCCTTCCCTCAACCATTAGACCCCGTAGAATCACTCTGTAAAGCGTTGTTAGGTCTGCATTCCCGCCACTAATTACAGCAACGACGTTCTTACCCTCGATTGCATCAGGATTACTCAGTAGTGCCGCAAGGGGTAATGCGCCGGCACCCTCAGCGAGTAGCTTGGCCCTCTCAAGCATTAAGTACATCGCCCTAGCTATGTCATCTTCACTAACTAGTATGACGTCACTCACTAGCTCCTTCATGATGCGAAAAGTTAGCCTACCCACGCCCTTAGTAACTACGCCATCAGCCAGTGAAGGTGAGGGCGTTATAGTTACGGGAGCGTTACGTGTCAGTGCCTCCTTAAGTTTCGGCGCGCCTGCGGGCTCCACACCGTAGACCTTAACGTGATCACCGATTACGTTCTTCAATGCGATCGCTATACCTGATATCAGCCCGCCGCCCCCCACCGGGACAATGACGGCATCAACCTGCGGCAGATCCTCACTTATCTCGAGCCCGATGGTTCCCTGACCAGCTATGACTAGCGGGTCATCGTAGGGATGTATAAAGTAAGCACCGGTCTTCATGCTGATCTCGACGGCTTTCCTGTAAGCATCATCATATACCTTACCGTGAAGTAATACTTCAGCCCCATAGGATCTTGTTGAGATGATTTTGTAGGGTGGGGCGGTCTCAGGCATAACTATTGTTGCCTTAACACCTAATTCCCTTGCCGCGTACGCCACGCCCTGAGCGTGATTACCTGTCGATGCCGCTATCACGCCTCGCTCATGGGCTTCCGGCATTAATGACCGAATCTTATTGTAGGCCCCCCTAACCTTAAAGGACCCAGTCTTCTGTAAGTTCTCTAACTTCAAATAAACATTCTTTCCCGTTAACCTCGAGAAGTATGTTGAATAGGTTAGTGGCGTCCTGTGAACAACGTTCCTTAGGGCTAAACTAGCATCCTTTATGAGCTCGAAAAGATCCTCAAACACCGTTCAACGCACCCGCGTAAAAGTCGCATCTGCGTTAAATAAGTGGTATACTCCTCATTAATAACCTCCGTAAAACATAGACACTAGGGAACGTAATTGCGGAAAGTGAGTACTGAGGCAAAATTAAGGGACCTAATGCATGAACTAGCCCGTGATTTAGAGTGTGGGGACAGTGTTAAGATTAAATTAGACGCACTGGATCTGCTGAGCTTAGTTCCTGTGTACTCCGTTAAGAACGGATTATCTATGATTGATGCTCGTGAGGAAGGGCGTGGAGCCATAGTAGTGATTGAGAACAGGTTCGGTAAGAAGTGCGAGGAGCGTGAGGCGAGGCGGTAATGCCCGGAAGCGTTGATAGCACGGACTTAAAGATCCTGTCAGTGCTCCTCAGGAACGCTAGAACTCCCTATAGTCAGATAGCGAGGATGCTGAATTTGGGTGAGTCGACGGTATACATGCGCGTAAGGAAGCTAATAGAAATGGGTGTGTTGCGCGCATTCACTGTTGACGTTGACTTAAGTAAGTTAGGCTTCATTGTTCAGGCATTCGTTGACATTAGGGCAGAACCCAAGAGGATGGGGGACATACTAATGCAGTTGAAGAACATGCCTTGGGCAGTCGAGGTTTACGAGGTGAGTAGCGAGTACCCGATCACTGTGAGGATCATTGCCCGAGACAACATCGACCTATCAGAGAAAATAGACACTGTAGCAAGGATAAACGGAGTTAAAGACATTCGCGTGCGATACGTTCTTAAGGTGATATCAAATCAAGTAAGCACGGAATTCTTGGCAAAGCTCCTCAAAACCCAGCTATAAGCTCCTTAACTAATGTCGGTTACTTTCTCAGTAAGGTAACCACTAGCTCAGCAAGGTACTCTGCCGGATTAATGCCGGTTCCCTCCATAAACCCCAGCCAGTTGGGCATGGAATTCACTTCATAAATAACATAGCTCCCCTCAAACTCACCTATGTCCACACCAGCATACAGCAATTCAAGCCTCTTCGTAGCCTCAAGCGCCAATTCCTTAATTTCACGGTTGAGTTCGGCCCTCTCAACCCTCGCGCCCTGCGCCACGTTAGTTTTCCAGCTTCCCTCCGGGGCATAACGGTATATGCCGCCTAGGACTTCGTTGCCGACCACGAAGACCCGTATATCCCTGTCCATAGACCTTACATACTTTTGAATCATTACTGGTTGGTTGTGGGAGATCCATACCTTGGCCACCATGTAAGCCACGTCCGGATCGTCGGTAAGGACGGCCCCATAACCCATGCTACCCATTAAGGGTTTTATGACGCACTTACCCCACTCCTTAACGACGTTTACTACGACCACTAAATCCTCGGTTACCACGGTATCCGGTATTGGTAGGCCAGCAGCTGACAGTAATTGCATGGATCTAAGCTTATCTCGTGCATTAAGTATTGATTCCGGTGAGTTAACTATGAGGGTTCCCGAGTCATGCATTTGCTTCAGCACATCTACCCTCTTGAATATTGCCTCAGTCGACGTAACCATGCCTAACCCTCTAACTATGGCTGCGTCGACCTCAATTACTCGTCTCCCGTAGATTATGGCTGAGGTGCCCCGACCTATTACTGGCGTCATCCTGGATACTCTTAAGTACGTCGTATCGACGCCACGCTTCATTAACGCAACAAAGATCTGCCTAGTTGTGCTGGGCGGTACGGGGACATCGTGTATGACGGCTACTTTCATAACCCCTACGCCTGTCCCCTACTCTCCTAGTAAAAATTTAAGCTAAGCCGTCCTGTGAATTACTGAGGCATGAAGTCTTGAGCAATGCTGGTAGCGTAAACATCTATCACTTACTGGCGTGGTTCGTGGGTTGTGGACTGCTTTCTTACGTAGTTACGGCTGCTGTCGTGAGGATTGAGAGGTCTAGAGGCTACTTGGCCCCCGATGCTCACAAACCAGGGAATCCGCTTGTTCCTAAGTCGGGCGGGCCTGCCTTAATGGTGGTGTGCGGGATTGCGGCCTTAGTGGCGCTTTACCTTAACTTAACTGTCGTTGCTATATACATGTTTGCTGTCCTACTTACCGGATTTTTAGGGTTAGTTGATGATGTGAGGGGTATAGGTGCAGTAGCTAAGGTTGTGGTCTTTGTTGCACCAGCGTTAATACCGGTTCTTGCTCATGCTTACGTCCCGAGACCTTATTTGCCAGTACTGAATGGTACGTTAAGGCTAACGATACTCTACCCACTCCTGTTCGCTATAGGGTATAGCGTAGCCGCCAACGCGTTGAACATGGCTGACACACATAACGGGATTGCGCCAACCGCCTCGATAATAGTGCTAGCTTCACTGCTGGTAGGCATGGTCCTCGCCCCTAGAGTAGAGCCGCTCCCAGGAGCATTTGTATTCCTTATGGCTAGCCTAGGGGGCCTAGTGGGGTACCTTCCCTTCAACAAGTACCCAGCCAAAGTGTTTAACGGGAACTGCGGCTCCTTCCTTATGGGAGGGTTGCTGGCTTCGGCAATGGCGCTTTGCCGCGAGGAGTTCCTTTTCATACTCCTGCTAATTCCGCTGGTTCTTAATGGTTTCAGCATACTCTCCTCAATCAAGGGCTTGAAAAACAAGGAGCGAATAAAAGTACGACCAGCGGTATTAGGTGATGATTGGCGAATAAGACCCTCAAGAAATCCGGAGGCCCCAGTAACGTTGGTTCAGCTCCTCATACTTAAGGAACCCCTTACAGAGAAGGAAATAGTCATCGCCTATACATTATTATTAATAATATCTAGTGCAATCGCGTTGACCGTATATTACACCTTATTAACAATCTGATGGCCGCGGGCAGAGATATCGGAAATTATCACGTTAGTCCTTATCCCTACTTCATCGCTTAGCTTGATGATTTCCGATGCGACACGTCTCGCCTTCTCAACGTTATCCACGAACCCATACACGGCTGGTCCCCAACTACTTTGACCCACACCCAGCGCTCCAGACTTCTCCAGCATCTCCGCTAGCTCCTTACTTTCGTCGCAGCAGAATATCCCTCCCTGATACTCGCTGAAGTACTCACCGGTGAGTACTTGCAACTTAGTTAACGCCTTCGCGAAGGAATAGTAATCCCTAAGGGGTATTGCCGTTACTAACCTAGTAAATAGTGCGTAAAGCACGTCCTGCTTCGGATGGGGCCTAACTTCGCTGAGAATAGGTTCCTCCTCCTTCTCGCTCAGTCCCCTCCTACCTTGAGGTATGCACAGCACCACACGCCATTCCCTAGGAACGTCGAGGGAAAGTAGCAAATTAGGTCCCTCACCACTAGAAACTAACCTGCCTGTATCGGCTACAAATCCTCCCTTAAGGAAGGAGTACATCCCAACAGCGGAAACAGACCCTATACCAAACCTGCGTGCCAGCATATCCGCTGGTTCATTAATTATGCCTAGTGCCTCAAGGGCTCTCAGCAGCGCCATGGTGATCCTGGTTTTACTCCCTAATCCTACGTGATGTTCGACATAGCCGCTTAACGTAACGCTAACGCCGCTAATGTTGAGGGAGGTGAGTACCCGCTGAATTAAGCCTCTAGATTCCTCGGTAGGGGCACTTACCTGTATGCCTGAATGTTCCTTCAAAGAGACACTAATAGTTAGCTTTGGATTGCTTAGGCTAACGCCTAGAGAGCCATAAACGTAGGGAGGGTCGTAGAACCTATAGAACCCTAAGTGGACCCTGTACCCGGCGGTGATGATGACTTCCTTACCCTTCCCAGACGACGTACCCTTCACCGCGCCAGCTCCTCAAATATGCTAGTAAAACTCTAGCCCATTTAAGTTTCCTCAACTTAACAGATGATGCACGCATCTCGCGAACCATGTAGGGCTTGGAGTACCGCCCTATAACACCGCTGAAGTCGAAACCCACTAATCCAATGCGTTGAGCATTAAAGTAACTCGCTAGGTAAGCCGCTCGATCACCATCTGTAAATCCCCCGAATATGCGTACCCTACTACTCACTAAGCACTGACTAGTCCCTATGACTCCCGAGCTCACATTGAGTATCAAGGGAAGTGATGTAGTGAGTAACCGCATGTTATCTCCGTGCGCATGCACTACAACTAGTGTATCGCGAAGTAACTTCTCGAAACCTTGAATCCCGTCTAAGTCAGTTACGACTATATCTGGTTTCACACCAGAGTCAATGCAACAGCGCGTGGCCCCATCAGCGCAAATCATGACGTCATACGAGTTACGAACCTCACGGCACTTAACGCATGAGGGCCCCGCGCCAACAACTAACGCCCTCGCCCCCTGAAGCAATGACCGTAGCGATCCAATGAGTTCCTCCACGTCCTCACGTTGCGCAGATAGCATGGCGTCGAGAAGTGTGGCAGCGGCACAGTCACTACCCTCGTCAAAACCTAAATCGGAGCGGATCACGGAATACATATGTAACCACGTCACCGGATCTCTCAAGTCCATCACTCCACCCACGCAACCTACTCTTCGATTAAACTCATTAAAATCGTGTTCCCCATAATTGTGTCAGAGCGAACACGCTCTGGAGTGGGTGATGACGTGACGCTATCGGTAGGGTTGCGAGACCTAGTAAGGAAGTATCTCAGGTATGGTTTACATGAAGGAATATGTGTTACGGTAGACGGTTTCGGTAGAGTGAACGTTGCTCCCATGGGGGTGGAGGTACTTGATAGAGGATCTAATGTGGATGTCATCATAAGGCCCTACCCTGAGACACGCACATCCATGAACCTGCGTCAGGTCCCGGAATTCACGTTGAATTTCACTCATAACCCCATCCTCTTCTTTAACTCCTTATTTCACAAACAATCCTTAACGCTACTTCCATCACATTATGTACGTCCACCTAGGCTGGGTAACGGTGTTGACCTAGTACTTGAGTGTGAGGTCAAGGCACAGTACCGCGATGTGAAAGGGAGGGACTTAGTTATTGGGTCAGTCAA
Organism: Desulfurococcales archaeon; assembly: GCA_027002995.1. Lineage (GTDB taxonomy): Archaea > Thermoproteota > Thermoprotei_A > Sulfolobales > NBVN01 > WAOL01. The sequence continues at coordinate 84,044 of JALWZB010000155.1, read as the reverse complement.
TGATGCATACGAGTGTGAAGGGTCGAAGGTAGCTTATAGCCGGGGAGCCTCGGCAGTGATTGAGGCTCTGGTGTATCTAACTAAGTTGGTGGCTCTAGCAACAAGTATGTCCTGTGAGGAGAGGATGAAGTATTTCAGAAGGATAAGTGAAGTATGCTCACTGCCTATGAGGATAGGTAGCAAGGAGTTAAGGCATGTGTGTTCCGTAGTGCTTAAGCTTGCAGAGAGCCTTACCTGCCTAGACACCCAGGATAAGGTGGTAGAGTGAGTAGGCTCGGTAGCGCGATCACTATCGGAGCTACTGTCGGTCTGTTAATGGGATTCATAGATACTTACGGTTACGCGGTCACAGGGTATACTACGTCAGAGTTATCGCCCATCATAGCAGCTGTGCTGACACTAATCCTTTTCACAGGGCTTCTTAAACGACGCCCAACACCATTGGAGCACGTGGTCGCGATTGCAATAGCCTCAGGTATTTCACTCTCAACAGCAATAACGTCAGGCATGTACATAACTTACACTATGCTTGGCGAGGTAGGTGACCCAAGGAAACTAGCACTTCCTGACTGGCTACGCTTCATCGGCCCGGAAGTACAGGTAAAGTCAATCCTCTTTTACCTCTTCGCAACGGCAGCATCAGCCTCAGGTATAGCGCTTTCTTTAGTATTCTTTAAGCACTTCACTGAAAAGGAAAAACTTCCCTTCCCTGTTGGGACAGCTGCGTCCGCGATGATTAAGCTAGCATCGTTACTCCCCAAGAAACAAGTAATCATTCCGTTCACCTTGGGGCTTACCCTAGAACTAGCGATAATCACCTTAAACGTACCTTCCGTGGACCCCACGCCAGCTCTTCAATCAGTGCTGCCGGGTTCAGCAATAGCTATTTCATTAGATCTTTTCGTATTCCTACTGGCGTTACTGATACCATTAAGTACCTCCGTAGGTGTGGGCATAGGTAACTTACTAATGTACGTTATCCTAACACCAGTATTCGTCGCGTCTGGAGCACTAATATCAACGCCCTTCATGAAAGCAGATGACTTGGCTGTCGCAGCAGCCCCATTAACGGCCTCGGCTATCATAGGGTTCTTGGTCGTAATCATTACCTTCTACATGCTCTCAGGTAGGAAGGTGTTGCTATCTACGTTCAAGTTCATAGCTATGAGTAACTACTTAAGTAAGAGGCTCGTGGCGTCCATAGCCTTAATGTCCATCCCGGTTATTGTGGCGTGTTTAATGGGTGTCGTTACTCAAAGGTTCCTCATGATCGCGCCAGCCTATGTAGCGCTTCAATTCGTAATCACCTTAGTAACGATCCGTGTCGTTGGGGAGGCCGGGACGGCTTCTCAATCCACGTTACCACTAGCGACACTAGCCCTATACGGTGCTGGCGCCAGGAAAGCGATGCCCTACGTACTTCTGGACCCCTATACGGGGGTACCGATGCCGCAGTTCATTGCTGGCGCCTCAATGAACGTAATGAAGGCTAGTAAAGCGGTTAATGTTGAACCTGAGGTACCGGCTTACTGGCTAGGGGTAGCTCTCCTACTAGGTGCTCCAGTAACGTTCATGTATGGGCATATTCTCCTAAGCGTTTACGGCATTAACTCACCGAAACTTAACCTGCTCAGGTGGGTGCCGGTGGTCATGTGGATGAAGGCGGTTTACCTCGGCGACATAACGTCGTTCAGCATAATAGCTGTGGCCACGGGGGCGATCCTAGCGGTAGCCTTGATACTTGCTTTAAGAGCACTCCACTTAGGTGGTATATCATTATTCGCTGTATTACTCGGCCTAACGCTGACGCCTGACCTAGGCCTACTCTTTCTGCTAGCCTCAGCCATAAAGTACGTCGCCCTCAGAGTCGGAACGGACGTTTACGAGAGCCTCCTATATAATGCATCCGTAATGCTTGCTGGAGCAGGAGCAGGTGTCGCCATATCAGTGATCCTCTCACTCGCCGGGGTGACTTAGAGGTGAGCCTATCAGCAGACTTCATCCTAATGATGATAACCTACATTGCCGCGACAGCAGTATTCACGTACTTAGCAGTTAAGTACATTAAGACAGAGTCACCCCACCCACCGGAAAGGGAGTCTGGCAGGAGAAGCTCCAGCATTTCCCGCATAACGTTCTTAGGGAAGACCACGTGGGTAGTTCTCAAGAACCCCCTAACACTAATAATAATGACCACAGTAATCCTCACCTCACTTATCTCAGGTTACGCTGCATCCTCACACACCAGCTATGTCGCATTTAATGTGGAGAGCGGACACGAATTTACGCAGGCAGTCTTCATAGAATTCTCGCACGCGATACCCAAGGACGTTGCCAAGAAAAGCATCTACAGCCTTACTAAGGGATTAAATGAATCGGAGGTGCGCTTGACGTGGTACGCACGTCACGTACTTAACAGTCCAATAAAGCTTAGGTGCAACGGCAATACATACGTGATATACGTCCTCTTAGGGTTAAGTACTGATGAGCTGAAAAGACTCCTCAACACCAGCGTCCAGGAGGGTGCGCACGAGTTACTTTATGCAGGTATTAGCCCAACGAACGAAGTTAACGCCACAGTGATTGCAGCCGGGGGTAAGGCATTCAATGTAATCGTCAAAGGAATTCCCGGCAACGCTTTAGCGAGGGCTGAGATCATACCTGGCGTGCCTCTCCTCCCGGTGCAGTCCTACATAGGCACGAAACCAGTTACGCCACCACCTAAGTACGTGTTGGTGGGTGATATCGACGCGGTCAACTCCTTAATTAGCGTGCCTAGAGATACTATCACTGACGTGCTCGTAGTTAGCGGAACCGGGCTCTTCAACCTCCACACGCTTACGCAGTTAGTAAGAAATGCTGACTTTAGCAGGGTTTGGTTCTTAGACGGCAGGAAACTCTACGTAATAAGCACCGTGCAGATACCCACAACTAGGTCAATGGTTGTTGCCCTACTTTCATCGGCGACGGCTACAGTGCTATGCCTAGCTGTGGCTTCCGCACTCCTCCCAAGCCTTAAGAACCTTTACCTTAGGTTAAGCATTCAGGGAATGCCTCCCTGGGGTGCCTCAATAATAAATACTGCCTACACGATGCTAGTGGCGTTAGTTCCTGGAGTCACTGTTGTTCTATACTCGTACCACTACCTAGGAGGGGTCTCGGCCTTCAACTCACTGATTTCTGCTGTAATTACTTGGGCTTTAATGTTCACGTACTTAAGCCTCAAATCTAAGCCGCCTAAACTAAGGACCGACGTGTATTCTCCCCCATCACAACGATACGTCATATTCCTGAGGAGGAAGGAAATTACTGAGATCGTCCAGGAAATCTCAAGGAGCCTACAAGGAAATGAATTCTTCGAGCTACTGGAGTTCGAGACAAAGGCTCAAGGCAATGAGGCCGTAATTCACGCCCGACTCGCCTACATCGAGTCTTGGGGCGTGGGCGCGGATATGAGTATCTTAGTCACTAGTGCTGACGAGGGAACCTACGTTAACATATCCTGCATGATATGGGGTATAGAGGAAGTGTCGGAAGCAATAATGAATAACGTACTAGCATTACTCCTCTCAAGAGTCGTTGGGAGGTTAAAGTCTTGGGAGTTATCGCAGTATTAACGCTCGCGCTAAAGCAGATGTTGAGAGGACACGGACTGAAGGTATGTCTAGTAGCGGCCTTAATGCTAGCTATACTCATTAAGGTAGCAGGCGATAAGGTTCCTGACCCGGTGCTAATAGGGGTGATGCTACCGGCTTCCACCTCATCTCTAATAATAGACTTCAGGGCCCACTACTCAATGCTTAGGGTCCTCTACATGGTGGGGGCCACGCCAAGGCAGGTGAAAACGTACATGCTGGCACCCTCAACAATACTTTCAGCAATCTGTGGGGCGCCTTACGTAACCATAGGCGCGGTATGGGTAGTTCTGGCACTCATTCTTTCACTAACCTCCTCACTAACCGTAATGATACTCGCGCTACGCATCACTAAGAAAGGCTTCTTAACCTCCGTAGCGATGTACACGCAATGATAGTGACGCGCATCCCCGAATCAGGTATCATGTTAATAATGCTCTGTAGAAGGGTTACATGGTGCTGAGGTAGCGATGGCCGACGCTGTTGTTGTGCTGAGGAATGTTTGGAAGAGCTATAAGGAGGGTGACTCCATAGTAACCGTCCTAAAGAACGTCTCAGCGGTCTTCTACCGGGGAGAGATAGCCGGTATCCACGGACCCAGCGGCTCCGGGAAAACCACACTACTTAGGATAATCGCCGGTCTTGAGCGCCCTGACCGCGGGGAGGTGATAGTGGATGGTTACAACCTAAACATGCTGGATGACCTAGGCTTAGCAATGATAAGGAATACCGTAGTTAGCTACATACCGCAGGATTACGGGCTAGTGGAGAACTTAACCGTCAGGGAGAACGTTGAGCTACCACTGCTAATAGCTGGCATCCCCAAGGAAGAAAGGGAAGCCAAGGTACGGGAGGCCCTCGAATACATGGGTCTATTGCCGAAAGCCAACTCCTACCCCACACGACTAAGCGGTGGTGAGAGACAGCGGGTAGCTATAGCACGAGCCCTAGTAACGACTCCCTCGGTCCTCCTAGCCGACGAACCGACAGCTAACCTAGACTGGGAGAACGCCATTAAGGTAGCCGAGATGTTTAAGAGAATAAGGAAGGACTTCGGAACAACGGTACTCATAGTGACCCACGACCCAAGAATCCTAGAGTACGTCGACAGATCAATGAACCTCATGGACGGGATCCTTAAAGACAAATTAACCTCCTTAACAGGATACACGCATAATATTTACGCCTAATGCGTTACGAAAGTAAACTAGAATCCATAAAAACCAGTTAACACGCAAATTTACGACACCTGTCTTACCCTCAATGAGGCTTAACCTATTTAAACCGCAGACCGTCAAGATAGAACTTGAGGTGAATAATAGGATGAATAGAGTATACGCTAAACTAATTGCAGCGTTAGCACTGGCACTCATACTCGCACCCATAATACCGGCCGGCATCGTGAACGTAGTGAGGGCGCAAGCTAGCATAGTGGGTGCTAGCAGTAGTGCAGAACCCGGAGGCATAGTATGGGTAGCAGTAAACGTGCCAACAGGGAACACGCTAGTACAGGTGAACCTAACAGCACCTAACGGAACGGTGTGGAGAAGCGTCTCAAGGGTTATAGTGAACCCTGGCACATACAACATAACCCTGAACCTACCTAAAGAACTACCAGGCCTCATTGATAGCTACTTCACGATAGACGTCGAAGTGGGAGGCACCTCAGCAGGATCAGCATCGGTCTTCGTCAAGCCTATAATCGAGATAGTGCCGTCAGTAACAACAAACGTCAAGGTAAGCACAGCAACAGGAGGCGTAAGCAACGCCACGATTGACGTTATAGGCTACGGATTTCCAGAGGGAACACCAGCTAACTACGTTAACGTAAGTAGCGCAACTCTGACTAAGGTATGGAATATAACTGCGCAGGGTATAACCGCTGATGACTGCGGTGTCATTAACATAACGGGGCTATCTTTCGGTGACCTACTTAACGCTACCACGTTTTCACCATCACCGTACCTACCTAGGGGTACATACGATGTCATAATAACTACTGGTACGTCCCTTGACAATAATGAGACCCCCGGCTCACTAACGATTAACCCGATAGTCGCTGTGACTCCTAACGCTGGCCACGGGAAGTGGACTGATGCAATAACAATTAGGGGTTACGGCTTTGACGCTAATGCTGTGTTAACCAGTATTGAGTTCGTGAACCAGAACTTCACTGGCGTAAAGTACGCGTTCACAGGGCTATACAACTCAGCAACGAACACCACAAGTAAGATTGAGACAAGCTCTGACGGTACTTTCACCGTCACCACAGATCCGACTGCGACTGTACACCTAGTGCCAGAGACTAACATGACTGCAGGCATGTACTACATTAACGTAACATGGGCGTCAAGCGGCACTTACGAGGACTTCAGATCAAACAACGTATTCCTAATTAACGCCACGACTCACCTATGGAAGGCGACAAACAGGGTAGATGACGGCGTATCGGTGTACGTTAACAGTACACTCTACGTAAACGGCACCACTGAATATGTGAAGATCGTTGAGAAGACCGTGAATTCATATAGGGTAGTCGCTGAGTTCACGTTTGAGGGAACACTATACTATCTAGTGGCGAACATTACGAGCTATAACGGAACTAATGCTAACATAACGTTCGACCTATATAATGCTAGTGCAACACCGATGGTGCTGATAGACCACCAGATAGTATACAATGTGCCGGTAGACACGTCATACTCACCGCACTACTTCACAGCTTGGTACGCGTTCAACCTAAGCGGCACGTTCAGCTCCAGTGCGGGCGCTAATGTAAGCACCGCTCCCTCCAACAGCCAGTTCCTAGCAAAGTACTGGGGTAACTACACACTGAATGTAGGTAACCTATACATTTACCAGAGGAAGTTCGTACTCTACAGTGCAGGTTCGAAACTCGAGGTAAGGTACAACAACACTGACACAGGGACCGTCAAGGACTACGTAATAACGCCAAGTAACAGTACCGTCAAGCTAGTGCTTGACAATGCAACAAGCACCGTCTCCCTATCGACGCCTCTAGAAGTCATAGACGGCAAGTACGTAGTCGACATATACTTCAACGCAGACTTAAACCTGTACAGTAGCACCTACAACTCAACTAACCTAACGATAACTGTATACAGAGGTATAGTCTGGCAGGTATTCCCAACCGCGGCCTATATAGTGAGGCCATACCTAGAGGTGCTGAATACCACTATAATTAAGCCTGGCGATAAGGTAATGATTGCAGCCTATGGTTACGGCCCAGGCACATACCAAGGCACAAAGAACATTATGTCAATATACTGGGATCAGAATGCAACGCTTCCAGTGATATGGGCTGAGGATGGATTGTCGTTCTCTGGCAATACTGTGGCTGTAGGTAAGGACGGTAACGTAACCTTCATGGTGCAGTTGCCGAAGAATGCCAAGTTCGGTGCACACTACCTAAGAGGTAAGGACACGTTCAAGTACGAGTATACACTACTAGTAGTGATAGGTGCTGCCTCCTACTGGGCTAAAATAACTGGTGTAACCACAAGCTGGAAGGTAACCGCTAAGCACCCCGAGTACGGTAGGATCGTTGCAACTGTCTGCAAGCAGTACGCAGGCTGCAAGTACTGCGGTATCAAAGTAGTGAGCGGACCAAAGACAGAGACCCTAGGTGATATAATCAAGATAGTACTGTATGGTATCAAGAAGAGTGACATAACGGCCGTGTACTTCGGCAACGTAAAGATAACTGACTACAACGTAATTGAGGGAGCTAACGTAGTGAACATAACGTTCATAGTGCCGACCGTGCCCGAAGGTAAGTACCCGTTAAAAGTGGAGACCACGCAGACCACCATACAGGTGATGTACTTCTACAATGGCACCCTAGTGCCTGCTGAGCCTGAGGTGGTGCCGAAGGTACTAATAGTATCACTGAATGACGTGCACAAGATACCTGTGCTAGTAGGGCCCGGCTTCGTGAAGGTGATAGGCACAGGCTTCCCGCCAGGAGCTAGCGTGAAGACCGTAACCGTGAACGGTACTGACGCCCTATACACGCTGAACACGCAGGTCACGAACTGGTACGCTAACAATGACGGTGTGCTGGAGGCCTACGGTAACCTAACGCCAGGCCTATTCATACCCGCACTAGAGCCAGGCGTCTACGAGATAGGCCTAGCCTTCCAGACACCGACCGGCTCAGAGATCAGCCAGCCAGGACTCGTGTACGTAGTGAACAACCTAACTAAGATAGTAACAAGCGACGAGTTCAACGCCTTTGCCAATGACGTGACCACCTCCCTGAACAGCATCAGCGGGTCAGTCAGCGTGCTTGGCAGCAAGCTAGACGCCCTAGTAGGGCAGGTATCAAGCCTGTCCTCAAGCGTGAACGGCCTAGCAGCCAGCATAAGTAGCGTGAGCAGTGATGTGAAAGACTTAAAGAGTGTGGTAAGCGACCTCAAGAGTAGCATATCAAGTCTGTCAGGTAGCGTGTCAAGCATACTGAGCGACACTGCCGCAATCAAGGGTGACTTAGCCACACTGAAGAGCATGGTGAGCAACATAAAGCTAAGCGTTGACCTAACACCGATAACCAGCAAGCTAGACTCAATAAGCAGTCAGCTAAGTGACATCAAGTCCAGCCTAGGCAAGCTAAGTGAACTAGACACGATAAACAGCAACGTACAGTCAGCAATAAGCGCTGCTAACGCTGCCAAGTCAGCAGCGGACAACGCGGCCTCAGCAGCGAACGCCGCTAAGTCAGCAGCCGAGGCTGCTGGCAGCGCGGTCAGCAACGTGAAGACCGAGCTAGCCAGCAAGATCGACTCAGCCACGTACGTGCTGTACGTGGCAACGATCTTCGCACTGCTAGCTTTCATCTTCGGCATACTGTCCTGGGCAACGGCTAGGAAGGCAGCCGCTAGCTAATGGTACACAGTAAGGTAAACCAAAATCAAAACCATTTTTAATTTCTCTGCACTACTCTTTTCTTCGGTGCTTAATACTTGAAAGCCGCAATTATAGCTGGTGGCTTAGCAAGGCGTCTCAGACCAATAACTGAGGCAATACCAAAGGTACTAGTCGAGGTTGGTGGTAAGCCAATTATTGAGTGGCAGATCGAGTGGTTAAGATCGCAAGGTGTCGACACTATAGTCATACTCGCAGGATACCTACATGAGAAAATAATAGAGTTTCTGGGATCCGGATCAAAATACAGGGTCAAGGTAGTGTATGCCGTTGAGGACGAACCTAGAGGGACGGGAGGGGCGTTAAAGAATGCTGAAAGCGTGTTAAGCGATGATATTTTCCTAGCGGTAAATGGGGATATAATAACGAACATACCTGCTAGGAAGTTAGTTGAGGAACTAAGGAAGTCAGAAGAAATACTGGGTGCGATGGCCCTCGTTCCTCTAAAATCACCTTACGGAATAGTGAAAATAAATGAAGAAGGCCTAGTGACGGAGTTCATGGAGAAACCCGTTCTTAGGGAATACTTAATTAACGCTGGCGTCTACGCTATGAAGCCCGAAGTATTCAAGTACGTCCCAGAGAAAGGGGACCTAGAGAAGACCACATTCCCTGAACTAGCTAGCAACAAGTTGCTTAAGGGCCTAGTATATACTAATGTCTACTGGAGATCCATCGACACGGTAAAAGACGTAGAGGAAGCATCGAAGGAACTTGCTTCAGGATTACCCAAAATATAAGATTAGTTCGATCACATACTCTATTACCCCAGAGTAACGCCTACTGCGATAAGCTGATGAATGTGAATTAGTGTTACCGATCGTAACATCAATGTTTAGGACTCTCTCAACGATCCTTTGTTTTTACTTAAACGAGACAGACTTATAAAACATAGGGAAACATAATCTTTTTGAGGGTGTGCATGCAGTGAGGAGGGTAGTTAGCCTAATAATTATAACCTTAGTGGCGTTAACCGCCTTGACAGCGGTATCGTCATCAGTAACAGCCAGTACCGCACCTACGCTAGAACAATACACAATACAAAGCACTAAGTTACACGGCTTAAACATACCTCCTGGTATTAACAAGGACTTCAAGGTTCAGGCTGTGGTAGTCATTAAAGCGTCAACACCCCTCAGCAAGGTTCTACAACTCTACAATAGCTTGAGGAAGGTGACAATAACCGTGCTGGGCAAGAAGTTCAGTATTGTTGCCTCAACACTCAGGAGGGACGCAAAGGGTAACTACATCTTTAAGGTTGTGGGGCCCATAGGCAAGATAGTTAATGCGTTACGTCCATACAAGACAGTAGTATTGGGCCTTGCAGAAAAACCACTAATAAACTTCGAAACAGCACTTCTCTATAAGGTACCACCCAAGAACAAAGAGTCACTAATAACGGACTCCGCAAAGACCCCAGACATATCCAAGATCAAGCCTAAAACAAATAACTTCTTCATAAGGTACTTAATAGGGGCCGCAGCCGCCGAAGAACTCTATGGTTTCAATGGCACAGGCATAAAAGTAGCAGTAATAGATACCGGTGTTGACTACGGGAATCCAGACCTACAGGGTGCCTTAACCTACTACGTGGGCACATACAATGGCACAGATATAAGGGAACCACTAGTGCTGGACGCTGACGAGAACCTAGTAATATTGTTCAAGACATTCACAGCGAACGCCACAGGCTTCATAAATGTTGGCGGAATTAACTTCACCGACTACATACCCGACCCAGTCAACCTAACTGCGCCGTACAGTGCTTACAATGTGAGTAACGTGACATCACTAAGCGGCAACTACAAGTTCGGAGTCCTCTATGAGTATATGGAGGGTGAAGGCAAATGGGTAAAAGTAGGTGTACTTCTAACCGACCCAACAACCGCCGGAAACTACACGACGCTATACGTAGACGCTAACAATAACAGCATATTTAACGACCCAGAAGACATTAAGGTCACATATGACGGCAACAGGATACTGGCCGCATACAAACCCGGAAGCACATGGCCCTACGCGAGCTTCGGAGTAGCAGGCGGCTTCTTCTTCGATGCCTACTGGAACTTCAACTACCCAGGACAGATATATGCTGGCTGGAACCTTCAGGGCAAATACCTAAGCATATTCTACGACTTCTACGGGCACGGAACATCCTGTGCAGCGGCCATAGCGAGCAGGGGCTTCCCTGAAGGCATAGCACCCGGAGCTAAGATAGTAGGTATAAAGGGGCTATGGTTCGGTGACGTAGAGGTAGGTATGCTCTGGGCAGCCGGATTCAACATAAGTGGGTACACGCCAGTATATACTGGCACGCCGAGGGTAGACCTAATAAGCAATAGCTGGGGCATAAGCACCTTTGTATACGACATATCAGGATTCGGCTATGACTTCGAATCCCTATTTGAGGACGCAATAACCACCCCAGGGTTCCTGGACCCGAACTACCCAGGAGTATTGATAGTCCATGCAGCTGGTAACGGCGGCGCAGGCTATGGCACGATCACGTCGCCAGGGGCAGCTGGAGGAGTATTGACCGTAGGCGCATCAACCTCGACACACATATACTACTACTTCTATGGCTTCGGAGGATACACCTATGACGACATAGTATCCTGGTCTGCCAGAGGCCCAACACCGGCAGGATACATCAAGCCGGACGTAGTTAACGTTGGTGCGTGGGGATTAACCGCAGCCCCGGTATGGTTAAGTGCGGGTAACTACACAATATTCGGAGGAACCAGCTACGCGACCCCCTTAACAGCCGGCGTCGCGGCACTAGTATATCAGGCCCTAAAATCCCAGGGAATGACGAATATACCGCCTTGGCTCGTTAAGCAAATAATAATGAATACCGCCGTAAACCTACACTACCCACCATTTGACGAGGGTGCTGGCCGTGTGAATGCTTTAGCTGCTGTTCAGCTAGCATTAGAAATAGCCAATTCAAGCGCCAATACCTACAAGGGCTTAAGGATCTTCAGCGACGCATTCTACAAGTACACTGCCGCTAAAATGGCTAGGATATGGGAATGGATGTGGGCAGACTACTGTGATTTAAACCTGTACTACTGGTACGGCTTCACACTGCCGTCCATGTCGCCGTACGACCTACTATCCTCATATGCTCAGGGTAAGGCTTACAGCATATACGAGCCAGACATACCGCAGGGGGGTCTAAGGTACTTCACATTCACGGTAGAGAACCCAACGAACTCCCTAGCAGTTATACAGGCAAGCGTCGTTAGGCCCGCAAAAATTGCTGGGCCAGTAAATTACTACCTAAGATTCACCATACCTGAGGATAGTTTCGGCACATACGAATACATAGTGATATCTCAATCAAAGATACCTAAGGGAACGGAGTACCTAACAGCAGATGTGGTACTACCATACTCGATATTCGACGGTGATAATGACTACTACGCTGATTACTACGTATCTATAATAGCCTACGTATGGATTGATGACTTCAACGGAAACGGTGTACCAGATGTTGATGAAAGAGTGGTGATAAACTTCGGTTACTCTCTGTCAAACCACAACCTAGTGCAGGTTAAGTTACCGTTACAGCTACTTGAGGAGTACGGTCCTAATGCCAAGTTATTACTTAGGATATGGTTAGAGCGTGGAGACGATCCAACCCCTGCCAAGACAGCGTTACGCAATCAAGTAGTTAAGGTCGGGATAACCTACTATGGGTTCAAAGCAGACAACTGGGTAAGGTTACTGAGCAGGTATCCAGGCGGTAAGTTCTTTGTTAGGGCAGGCAGTACAGTGACGATCAAAGGTATTATAAGGCCGCCAGTATATGCGGCGCCAACAGCGTATCAGGACTACGTAAGATTAAATGTTAGGTTCGCGGACGGGACAACGATGACTTACTACGTGCCATTAAGCTACACAATATACACTACACTAAGAGCCGGATGGTCACGCATAGTGAATACAGGGCCAGGAGCAGCATCATATCCATACTCATGGAGCTTCCTGAAAGGAGACACTGCATGGGACTGGAGGTATGAATCCGGTGACTGGAGAGTGTTTTACGTTAACATCCCAGACTCTAAGGTATGGTTGCTCCAGCTCCAGGTAAGCTGGTTCAACAGCTACACATCACTAATAACATACACGCTGGGACCTGATGGGCAATTCGCAGGTGTCTACTACGGAACGGGTGCCTCCTACCATTACTACTTAGGTAGTGGAAGGTTCTTATGGATGGATACAGGAAGGTATAAGTCACCCAACACTAGGTCAGTAATAACTTTCCCACTAACAACATACCGTGACGGCGAGTACCCAACCACCAAGCCAAACCTAGGAGTATACACAATAATAGTTAGGACAGTACTTTACGGTGGGTCATACTATTTCGAGGGCTTCAGAGTCTGGGTAAGGGCACTACCAGGTTACAAGATGTTACCCAATGCAGTCATGTCAACAAGCGGGCAGTTGACAACGTATGTTAGACTGCCCTACAGAGCGAGCTCTATAGACTTCGTCTTTGGTCAGGCAGCATTACCGATGTTCACATCGCAAAGCCTCTGCAACTACAGCACCTTGCAAATCACGCCATCAGGGTATAGTAGACCATCAATATTCTATAGGTACACGCTTAAGTGGGGTGGCCTGAACTGCTACCTAAGCTTTGAGAAGCCAAGGGTCGACTTAATAGTACTGTACATTGCATCGTTCCCAGAGATCCCAGTATATTACAAGTACTTCAACAGCTATTACACATTAACAGACCAATACGTACTTCAAGACTGGATGATAACAGGTAACCTGTATTATACGGCACCCTCAGGTGATTAAATAAAAGGCTAGGTTAAAATCCACAGTTTTTAATCCCGAAACATTCTTTCCAACCCTAGCTCAAAGTACTGAATAATGAGAATTACTAACGCTTCATTATGCAATTGGCTTAGCAAAGAATCATTAGGTTCAACATAACGGTAAGAGCTTAGCAAGGACTTATTTCCCTTTGGTTATTGGTTCTAGCTAACTCAAGTAGCACCTTCGGATACCTTAATATCTTTTAAGACCTTGAATAAGTTGGTGATAAGTAATGAGTAATAACTCAGGTTTAGTGCTTCTTGAAGTAACTAATATCGAGGAGGGCTTAAAGGAATTCAGACTAAATAAGCGGTACTTGGATGGTATTGCCGTTAACTTAAATGAAGTAAACCTGTCAGAGTTAGGGGCTTCCCTAAGCCCTGAGCACCTTAAGGAACTCCGCGTAATGTTAATTCTTGGTATTAAGAGGTATGATGAGGAGATCAACGGGGTTGTAAAGCTAGTGGAGATGGGGAACACCGAGATATTATTAGCGTTTAACGATATGCAAGATATGTTACTCAGTAAGCCTAAACTACCAAACACCGTGAAGGTAGGGCTAATGCTTAACCATCCGGCATCCACCTTAAGCCCTTATCAACGAGCAGGGGCGAAATTCATTGTCATGCCCCCAACCCTAGTAAGGGGGAGAATACTGAGTGAGTCTAAGGCACGTAAGATCAACATTATTGCTCGACTAGTTAACGATGTGGCGATCTGCACGACACTGCTGGAAGCAGGGGTTTACGCCATAGTAACAACGATCCCAACAATAAAGAGGGATGCTAGAAAGAAGTTAAGGTAAGGCATCCTCTACTTAGAGTAGGGCTTCCCTCCTGATGCTTTACCTATTAATGTTTTGATTTTTACCAAGCCTTCTAACATTCCTCTCATTACATGCAAGGACTACCCAAGGACTTAGGGGGTTTCATAAAGGTCCGGGCTTCCGAGGATTGAAGTAGGTTAGGGTAATGGAGCTCCTTCAGCTACCCCTAATGCTCATCACCGATCAGGGGGCATGACTCTCATCAACAGCTTTAACTCATTCATTTTCTTTGCTCTTAGCTTACTTAAAGTAATTCCTTACACGTTAGTCAGAAACCCAGATCTCTCAGCAGGGCGGATGCAAGCTCTTTTTCCTCAGCCTCAGTTAGTTTCTTAAGGCTTTCTAGGGGGATTATGAAGTACAGCTCCTCCCCCTCGAAGATGTAACCCCACCCAAGCCTTTGAATCCAGGAACCCTCACTACACCTAGTCAAGGTGTTCACCACCTCCTCAATCCTAGCAAATCCTGAGGACGTGTCATGGCAACGCATGAACGCCCTCAGCGAGACCTTCACTTCGTTCTGGCCCGTTAGTGAGGTTGTTTCTAAGGTATTGATACTTTAAGATACTTTTAATCACTTTTGAATACTTTTTAATGCTATTAGGTAAGCAGATACTGTATGTTTGTCTAATCCATATCTTTGCATTGTTTCATTATGTTCTCTGGAGCGAGTTGTCCCTCTTGGGTCTACGTACTTTACGCGTAGCCCATAGATAGGTGCTTTCATGTTTACCTTCTCTATGATTCTGCTACGGAAGATGCTTACCTTCCAGTTATAGTCTTTATGTAGTCTTCTACCATTTTTAATCCAGAAGAGCCTTAACCTGCCCATAATCTCGGGGCTCTCTAAAGCTAAAGTTGATACTCCATGATAGTAGGCGTACCTGAGCATTTCATGTATTTTCATACCTATGATGCCCCAGGCTTTATTCCTTGGGTACCCTCTAGCTGTTACTTCGGGGAACCAGAATGTTTTCCTATCCCTTAACCTGCCGTTTTCGTCTATTATTGCTAGGTTAATCCTGTCGGTATTAACGTCTACACCGCCAATCAAGTTGCCCTTGGGTTCACCATATCTCTTAGCACATCTTAGGTAGAAGTCGTATGATATAGAGACGTGTATTTCTCCCCTAACGTAGAGTTTGCCACTCCTTACACCATAGTCCCTAACCACTACTCTAGGCATGTACTTCTCCTTAGACTCAACAATCCTCCCAAGCAACTCTTTATAACCTCTATGAGGTTTCGCCTTTACGAGTATCCTATCCTTTGAACCATCATAGCCATAAGTGGTTACTAGTGCAGAACCATCCTCATAAACCCTTATCACATTACCATTAACCTCCCTATCATAATGTTGAAAGAGCAACCAGTCGCTAAGTTCTACATTATTATAGTCTATCTTTAGTCTCTTAGCAGATTCCCATATTCCATAGACTAGGTAGACAACACCATAGGAGTACCTCTTATTAGGTATGATACTATATGCATAGTCCTTGAACATCTTTAGCCAAGCAATCTTTGAAGGAACAAGCATGTCCCTCAAATCCTTAGACCTACCTAGAACCCTATGACAAGCTATCTTAAACAACCATGCAGTAGACAATATCTTCTTAGCTTTCTCCCCACTATCATTAAATGTTAGTTTAACAGTGTATAATGGTCGTTTTTGCAAGGCTATAGCCCCATAAACACTTATAAACTTAGAATGCCATAAATTTATCAGTGACCTCGGAGTTCCAGGAGCCGTAGAGCTGTGAGCCCCTAGGTAACTAGGGGTGAGCTACTGCGGTGAGGGGCTCCGAGCGGAAGCGTGATGACCCGCCTACCGTATTAAAAATATTCAAAAAATAACTAGAAATAACGGTAGACGGAGAACGCTATCTTAAGGGTGCGTAAGGCATTTGACCGTAGGTAGCAGAGTAGCGCGTCAATGAATGCTTGTGTTGCCCTTCTGCATAGCTCACTACTCATATCTTGCTACCCGTGATTAAAGCGTATAGAAAATATATTAATGGGGTAATGTATGATTCCACAATTGCCGCGATCAACAGGAGGATGAATATTATTCTGAATTTACTTAGGGCATACTTAAATGCCTTAAGGGGCGCACCTCTCTTAAGTAGAACCTTCTTTATGAACTCAACACCTACTTTCAAACCTAGAGCAGCTGAATACAGTATTGCCGTTAGCTCAATTATGCCGTGTGGTAGTAGCAATATAATATTCCTAGTGACATCACCATAAGTTGCTATGGACCCTACTATGAATCCATTAAACCAAGCTATCCCCAAGGGGGCTAGTAGAGTAACACCGAGTAATAGATTAACTATTGCTACCCTCAAGTTATTATAAAATATAATGAACGGCAACGAAAGGAATGTCTTAATGGGGTTCTTCTTAACGAAATCAGATACAGGTGCCAGCACCTCTTTCGTGGAGGAGGTTACGCTCGATTTGTAATCAGGTGGTAGTAAAGCACCGTAAAGTATAGCGAGTACAAACACCGTCAGCACCACTATTGCCTCGACCTTCAATGATGAAACCCTACGTATAGATAGTTCTTGCCCTATATAGGGTTACGTTTAGGAAACGAAGATAAGTTCAGGAGTAAAGACATACGTAGCTCTGGAGCCCCGGGCCTAAACAGCATTGAGTTAATCGCCAGCGAGGTGATGGTGGATGCTACGAGTAATTCGGAGAGCTGGAAGTGTTAGGATGGAGAAGTACCTAGCTAGGTACACCCTTGAATGGTTTAGGGAGAAGTACGGTAAGTTCACACCAGCGCAGCTAATGGCCATACCTAGAATCAAGAGGGGTGAGAATGTACTAATATCATCACCTACAGGTACGGGGAAAACGCTCGCTGCTTTTCTCGCGCTAATCGATGAGTTGTACAGGCTGGGTGAGCAGGGTAAGCTCGAGGAGAAAGTATACGTTCTCTATGTCTCCCCTTTGAGAGCGCTGAACAATGATATGAGGAAGAACCTAATACCACCGATACTAGGGATCCGGGAGAAGGCAAAGGAACTAGGGATAGAGTTACCTGAAATAAGTGTGGGTGTCAGGACAAGCGACACCACGCCCTCAGAACGGCAAAGGATGTTGCGTCACCCTCCCCACGTACTCATAACTACGCCTGAATCACTAGCAATAATAATAACAGCTCCCAAGTTCAGAGAGAGGCTCAGGAGCGTTAGGTGGGTAATAGTAGATGAGATCCATGAGCTAGCGTCCAGTAAGAGAGGCGCTCACTTAAGCCTAAGCCTTGAGAGGCTCGAGGAACTAGTTGGGAGGAGGATACAGAGAATAGGCCTAAGCGCAACGATATCGCCCCTCGAGGTCGTTGCACAGTTTCTCGTGGGTTACGAGGATAACGGAAAGCCTAGGAACTGCACGGTTATCGACGCAAGATTCGTGAAACCCTTAAGGGTCAAGGTACTGTGTCCCAAAATAGATATTGTGAGGGCATCCGCTGCAGAGATAAATGAGGCCATATACGACCTACTCAAGAAGATAATTAGCAATCACAGAACAACGTTAATATTCACGAACACACGAAGCGCCACAGAGAGGGTAGTCTATAAGTTAAAGAAAATACTAAGTAGTGAGGGCGTTGCTAACGCGGATGACATAGAGGCGCACCACAGTTCATTAAGTAGGGACGTCAGGCTTGAGGTTGAGGACAGGCTCAAGCGAGGTGAACTGAAGGCAGTAGTTTGTTCGTCGAGCCTTGAACTCGGCATTGACATAGGCTACATAGACGCCGTCGTGCTACTCAGTAGTCCCAAAAGCGTCACCCGTTTAATTCAACGCGTGGGGAGGTCAGGGCATAGCGTAAGCGACGTAAGTAAGGGCTACGTGATAGCGGTGGACAGAGACGACCTAATAGAAGACACGGTGCTAGCTAAGCTCGCGATGGAGAGGAAGCTAGACAGGATAAGGATCCCTGAGAAACCTCTCGACATGCTAGCCCAACACATAGTGGGCATGTCGCTCGAGAAGAAATGGAACATAAGAGACGCTTACCGAGTTGTGAGAAGATCGTTTAATTTCAGGAACTTAACATTCGATGAGTTCATGCGCGTACTAAGGTTCCTTGCAGGCAGGTACGAAGCTTCATTCACAGGGCTTGCTGTCTACTCTAAGATATGGTTGGACGAACTCGAGGGTGTTTTCGGCAGGAAGAAGTCGGCTAGGATGATATACTACTTGAACTCAGGCGCGATACCGGACGAAGCCAAAATAAAGGTGCTTCTAGATGGCCACCGGTACGTTGGGAACCTAGATGAGGGATTCGTCGAGTACCTGGAGCCCGGAGATATCTTCGTGCTTGGAGGGAGAACGTACCAGTACGTGAGATCGGAGGGAATGAAAATAATAGTGAAACGAGCCGATAATCAGAGACCCACAGTACCAAGCTGGTTTTCCGAGATGCTCCCACTATCCTTCGACTCAGCCCTAGAAGTAGGTAGGTTCCGGGGATACGTAAAGGACCTAATCACTAAGCTAAGTTACGAGGAAGCAGTAAACATTATCTCAAAACAGTATAAGCTAACGAAACATGCCGCAGCTCAGATAGTGAGTTACGTATGGGAACAGATGAAGTACACTGGAGGAATAGTGCCAACGAATAAGGAGTTAGCAATCGAGATATGGGAGGACCCACAGGTAAATGGCACTGACGTAATTTTCCACTACCTCTTTGGAAGGAGGGTCAATGCAGCACTATCTAGAGCCTATGCCGCGGTGTTGAGTAGAATCGTCGAAGCCAGCGTAAGGGTAACCGTAACTGACAATGGCTTTATGTTAACTGTTCCGAGCTACGCGCACGTAACTGAAAATGATGTGAGGGACTTATTGAATAGCGTGCGGAGCTCTAACCTACGACTAATATTGAGGAAAGCCTTACGAAGAAGCGAGATACTTAAGAGAAGGTTCAGACACGTTGCGGAGAGATCCTTCGCAATACTGAAAAACTATAAGGGTGTGGAAACCAATATTAATAGAAGGCAACTTAACTCCGAGACTCTCTTACGCATTGTAGAGAAAATCCCCGGGTTCCCATTATTAGAGGAAGCATACAGGGAGGTGATGGAAGACCATATGAACGTAAGTGACGCTGAGAAGGTACTCAAGTGGATAGAAGAGGGAAAGGTAAGGGTCACCATATTCAGGAGTTACGACGCACCATCCCCCTTCGCACACAACATAGTCGCGCAGGGATACAGCGACGTGGTACTCATGGAGGATCGTAAGAAACTACTCCTCCGCCTCTATGAAGCCGTTATGCGCAAGGTTCGGGGGTGAGAAGATGGAGGAGGAAAAGGTATTATTGGTTGCCGGAACAACGAAGGATTACGTGAACGGTGAATTAAGAATAGGTGGTTCAGCCTACTACGCATTAACAGCCCTATCACACATTGACGTTGAGACAATAGTACTAACAAATTCATCATTCTTAAGGAAAGTATGTGGTAAACGAGGACGACACGTTATAATAACGCCAAACCCCGAGTTCGACATTATATACGAAATAACACTACCTGGAGAAAGCGGAGAGAGGGACCTAAGATTGCGTAGCGAGGTTAAAGCCTTCTCAGACCTAATAAATGAGGTCATCGATAATGGTGCCTTAGATGATGTGAAATCAGCGCTAATTTCACCAGTGGCGCAGGAAATCACGGTTGATGACGTGATACTAATCACTAGACACATACCACACGTAATAGTCGATATTCAAGGTTTAGTACGTATGTTTGACTCTAAAGGACGCGTGTGGATTGACCATAACTTGAGTCGAGAAGTAATTCGAAAGCTACGCAACGAAGACATCGTGATAAGGGGTGAGATTTCAGAGTTCCCGCCGGAGTGCAGGGGGCCAGCCCTAGTTAGGTGTATTGAGGGCGGCAAAGCCCGAGCAGTACAGACCATGGGTGAAGGGCCCATCTATGTTGCATACCCTGATGGGCGTCTATGTATAGCTAACGCGCTTGACCATGCCTACGGGGATGATATAGGTGCTGGGGATGTCTTCTCAAGCATTATTGCCTTGCATCTGCATAACCACGAACTTAAATACGCGGTCGCGGCAGGGACTGCTGCCTCCTTCTTAAGGATAGCTAGGTCAAGAATACCATGGTTCTCCAGAAAAGAGCTCTACGTGTTAAGCAAGAAAGTTTTAGAGTGGATGAGGTGCTTACAGTAGGGAGTAGTTAACGTGACCTGACAGTGGGCTTGGGGTGATGTGGCTGATAAGCATAATAGTGCCCACCTACAATGAAAGAGAAAACATTGAGGAACTGGTCAAGCGTATCGATGCCTCGTTAAGGAAGGAAGGTCTGAAGTATGAGGTAATAATAGTCGATGATAACTCACCTGACGGGACGGCTGACGTTGCAGAGAGCCTAAGCTTCAAATATCCCATAAAGGTAGTGAGGAGGCCCGGTAAATTAGGTCTCTCCTCCGCGGTTCTCGACGGATTCAAGGTGGCTGAGGGTGATTTAGTAGTTGTTATGGATGCAGACCTCCAGCACCCGCCGGAGGTTATCCCGAAGTTAGTGAGGACTGCTGCGAATGGATGCGACATCGTAATAGCGTCCAGGTACGTTAAGGGGGGATCGGTAGGGGAATGGTCGGTACTACGAAAACTAATATCTAAGGGTGCAACATTAATAGCTCGTATACTCCTACCCCAAAGCCGGAACGTAAAGGACCCAATGTCTGGTTTCTTCCTATTTAAGCGCGAGGTACTGGAAGGATCCGAGGGGCTAGATCCTAAGGGCTTCAAAATATTGCTGGAGATCCTAGTCAAGGGGCGCTACAGAAGCGTCTGTGAGGTCCCATTTAAGTTCGGTCAACGCTTCAAGGGTCAATCCAAGCTGGGTATGAAGGAAATAATCAACTACGTTATCCACGTACTGACCCTCTCCCCTTCATACCTGAAGTTTGCCATTGTTGGTGGTATAGGGACTATAGTGAACCTAGCTGTCCTGTATTTGGAGAGGTACTTACTAGGCATACCGCACGTGATCGCTGCCCCCATAGCGATTGAGGTCTCAGTACTGAATAACTTCACGCTAAACGACCTCTGGACCTTTAAAACCGCGAGGAAAGGTAGTTGGGTGTCACGTCTGGTGAAGTTCCATGGATCAAGCGCGGCTGGCATCCTAACACAGGTGGGCGTCTCGATAGGGACGTACGAATTCATAGTGCATAACTCGATCCTAGCGCAACTATTGGGCATAATCGCGGGGTTCATACTGAACTACGTGATTAGTAAAAAATACGTGTGGAAAGCTAAGTAATTTAAGTAACTAGTTGTGCTTCGATACAGAAAATTAAAAAGTAACTCATGCCTGCTTCTTAAGCTCTATGGCATACTTTATAGCTTCTATTATTTGCTTATAACCGGTGCACCTGCAAATCACGCTGTTAAGTATTTCTTTGATCTCCTTCTCGGAAGCATCTGGCATGTTCTCAACGATCCAGTACGCAGCCATTATGAATGCTGGGGTACAGAACCCGCACTGAAATCCGAATTTCTCTATGAACGCCCTCTGCACCACTGAGGGCTTACCGGGTCTTGATAAGCCCTCCACAGTGAGGATCTCAGCACCGTCAGCCTCTGGGGCCAGGACTAGGCATGACTTAACGAGTTTCCCGTTCATTATTACGGTGCAGATACCGCATTCTCCTCTCAAACATCCTGCCTTAACGCTGTTTATGTAGAACTTCTCCCTTAGGACGTCAAGTAACCTCTCATTAGGCTTAACGGTAACCTCCTTCTCAACACCATTTACCTTGAGCCTAATTGTTATGGTTTCAGCCATCTTTACTTCACCCCCAACAACTTCCTGAGCAAGTATGCCGTCACGTACTTCACGAGGTGGAGTCTGTACTCCCTCGTGGCCCTTACGTCACTTATTGGGCTGACCTTACTTAGCACGATGTTCACGGCCTCCTTAATTAGCTTGTTAAGTGGTTCATCCTTCTTGAATAGCTCCTCAACTTCCCTCACATAGACCGGTGTTGGTGCCACTGAAGCATAGGCTAGCCTAACCACACGTTCAGCGGGGTTATTCGGGTTAGCCACGAGTGCAGCTATGCCCACCAACGCTAGGTCCTCGGCCGACCTAACGGCCTTGAAGTACTCTCCCTTAGCCCCTGCGGGAGGCTCAGGAACTATTATCTTCGTTATGACTTCATTCTCCTTCATCACGGTCTTCTTAACTCCCGTGAAGAACTCCCTTAAAGGTACTAACCTACTTCCGTCAACTGATGTTAGCTCTACTTTCGCGTCGTAGACCAGCAGGGCTGGTGCTGAGTCTGCGGCTGGTGACGCGTTAGCGATGTTGCCTGCAAGCGTTGCCCGCTCCCTTAAGGCGATATCAGCGATTTTACGCACTGCGTCCCATAGCACGGGGTACTTCTCCTTTAGAAGGCTATTTGTTTCGAGCTCTCTGAGCGTTACTGTCGGGCCGATTATTAGTCCTGAGCCTTCCTTATACTCAAGTACGTGTAGTTCCTTGATGCTTTTGATGTCTATCACGTGGGGAGGTCTCTTAACACCCATCTTCATGTCAACGAGCAGGTCTGTCCCGCCAGCAAGTATTGCGGCATCCTTCCCTAACTTGGCTTTAAGTTCCAGTAGCTCAGCGAGCGATGATGGTCTGTGGTACATGAATGTTGGGAGGATCGTGCGGAAAGCGAGTACGGTTCTCATAGCTCACTCACCCCCTAGGAGGTACTTATCAAGTTCTTTGAGTAGCTCCGGTCTCTGCTCCTTAATGGCCTCCAGTAGGTTGTCAGGCGTTATCGGGAGCTTCCTGATTCTCACACCGATCGCGTTGTATATGGCGTTAGCTATCGCTGCGGGCCACGCAAGCATCGTTAGCTCACCCACTCCCTTGGCTCCGTATGGGGCGTTCTTCTGCCCAACACCTAGGAACTCCGCAACCATCTCCACGGGAATGTCACCTGCCCTAGCTACCTTGTAGTCCGTGAAGTTCGGGTTCAGTAGGCGACCGTCCTTAGTGAGCTTCAGTTCCTCGTTGAGCGCTATGCTTATGCCCATCACAGCACCACCATATGCCTGTCCGAGGGCGAGTCCCGGATTAATTACTGGGGTGTCAAGCACGGTGACCGCCTTAAGCACTCTGACACGCATGTTCAGCAGGTCTACCTCAACCTCCACGGCGCCCGTGCCGAAAGTCATGAAGGGCTTCGGCTCACCCCTCCCGGTTTCTGGGTCAAGGTATGTTGTCTGGGAAGGCACGTGAGAACCGCGCCCTATCAGCGGGCCGTGAATGGCGTTACCGTTGGGTAGTGTGTAACCTAGCGCCATCTCAGCTAATGATATGCACTCCCATGGCTTGCCCTTAACGCATGCCTTCCCGTCCTTGATCTCAATCTCGTCCTTAAACACGTTGAATACCCTGGCCGCGATCTCCCTCATTTGGTTCTTAAGGTCATCGAGTGCACGCATTAGTGCTTGACCCTCTGAGAATAAACCTCGTGATCCCACGGTCTGCCACGTATAGGCGACTGAGTCCGTTGACCTTATTGGGGCGACCCTAACCTTCTCTACCGGTATCCCCAGTTCCTCTGCAACTATTTGAGCTAATGCGTAAATAGTGCCTTGACCCATCTCACCAGTACCTACTAGGACGTCGACGGAACCATCCTCATTAACCTTAACTATGGCTGATGACGCAGCATTAGATGGTTGCACCGGCCCTTTCCAGAAAGACGCTATCCCTATCCCGCGGAACTTCCAAGGCTCATCAGGTTTTTCTGGCTTCTTCCCCCAGCCTATGAGTTCCGCAGCACGTTTCATCGTGCCTGCCGGATCTCCAGCGTCTTCCCTGACACGTACTTGGGTCGGTAAGTATGACTTGCCAGGGACTATCGCGTTCTTAAGTCTGAGCTCTAGCGGATCCATGCCGAGCTTCTCAGCGAGTTGATCTATCTGTTGCTCGAAAGCAAAGTGCATTTCCTGCATCCCGAACCCACGGAACGCTGTCGTTGGCACTTTATTGGTGTACACAGTTATTGAGTCGACATGAATATTTGGAACCTCGTAAGGCCCTGTGGGGACGAAGCCCACGGACCTACCTATGTTGACTGTATAGTCGGCGTATGCGCCGGCATCTAAATAATACTCACCATAGTGTGCTACGAGCCTACCGTCCTTCGTGGCACCGGTCTTCATCTTGAATAAGTATCCGGCCCTCTGTGCCATGAAGAGGAAGTTCTCTTCTCTGTTCAACTCCAGCCTCACAGGCCTGCCACCAAGCTTCATGGAGAAGAGCACTGGGATGTGTTCGAGCAGAAGGCCTGCTTTACCGCCAAAACCTCCACCGACGAAAGTATGATGCACTACGACCTTGCCAATAGGTAGACCTAGGGACGCGGCGAGGAGATGCCGCACCGCGAAGGGTGATTGATGTGATGACCACACCTCCACAGTACCGTCACTTAGTACTCGGGCAATCCCTACCCAGTTCTCCATGTAGGCATGACTTATTAGGGGCTCTCTGTACTCACTCTCAACCACGACATCCGCTTCCTCAAATCCCTTCTTGATGTCGCCCTTGCGTAGCTTCAGGTAGTTAGCGATGTTAGTTCCCGGCCTTGGGTATATGAAGGATGCATGCCTATACTCCTCCATGTGCTCGTGGATCAAGGGTGCATCAGGACGTAGCGCATCCTCTATCGTAAGGACGGGCTCTAAGGGTTCATACTCAACCTCAATAAGTTCTGCAGCTTCCTCCGCAGCTTCAGGCGTTTCAGCAACGACGCCAGCAACAGGGTGTCCGTAGTAAAGCACTTTCCCACGTGCTAGGACGTCCCTGTCCGCCGCATAAATGCCTACCTTGAATGGGAAGTCCTCTCCTGTGAAGACCTTAATTACTCCCGGTACTTTCAGTGCCTTCGAGTAGTCTATTCTCTTTATCCTTGCATGCGCGTACGTCGACCCTACAAGCTTAGCGTATAGCATGCCCGGCAGCTTTACGTCATAGGCGTAAATCGCGTCACCAAATACTTTAGATACGTCTTGTCGGGGGATGGGCTTCCCTACATACTTATAGGCCTTCAAAATTTTCACCTGAATTTTTCTTATTATTAATAACTTGCTTTTAGTTAAAAATGTTTACGGAAATACCCTTAGTAAATAACTTCTATTTCTAGATTAGGGGAGTTTCCACATCACGTAGTAAATAAGGCTAGTTACTAGATTGCGCCCTTGAACCCACCATAACTTAAAATCGCTGGGTTCAGTAATGTGATCGGAATTACGTTGAGAATCTTAACGAAAAGCATAGCAGAGAAACATGGTTTGAATGTGGAGACATACTGTGAGGAAGGTTCGGAACCCGAGAGAACTGAGGTAAGGTTCTCCGACATCTTACCGGAACTCCGCGACGGCGGGCCAAGGTGTAGATCCCTATCTAATCAAAGTCTTTACGCACATCAACTAGAGGCGTTGAGGGTTCTTGAGGAAGGTAAAAACGTGGTCCTTATATCCGGTACGGGCTCTGGGAAAACTGAGGCATGGGTAATGCATGCGTTAACAGCGGGGAAAAGGGTGCTCGCTATCTATCCAACGTTGGCGTTATCACGGGATCAGATATTGAGGATTAAGGAATACTATGGCGCCATTAATGCATCACATCGCGTCGTTATCGTTGACGCCCCGGAGTGTAAGCATTTAGGCAGAGACAATATCAGGAGGCGCATTAGGGCAGCATCAATAGTGATAACTAACCCGGCATTCCTGATGAATGATTTGAAGAGAGCGGCAGTGAATCCGCAGTCATCAGTGCTTGCTGAGTTCGTGGGTGTTGCTGACATCATAGTCGTTGACGAGTTAGACTTCTACGGATCACATGGCGCGTCATTGATAGTAGCGATGATTGAAGTCATCACTAAGTTCCTACGCACAAGTAAAGTCTCCCCTCAGGTAGTTGTCCTAACGGCCACGCTCGGAAACCCCGAGGAATTCGCAGGTATACTGGAGAAGATCACGGGTAGGACA
Organism: Desulfurococcales archaeon; assembly: GCA_027002995.1. GTDB lineage: Archaea > Thermoproteota > Thermoprotei_A > Sulfolobales > NBVN01 > WAOL01. The sequence continues at coordinate 57,760 of JALWZB010000155.1, read as the reverse complement.
ACAAAGATAATTCACGGGAGACCCTTCAAGCTAAGGAACTGCGTGTACGTAATTCTAGGTAAGGACCTCGAGAAGCTAAGGAAGAAATTGCTGAGACTAACTAGAGGCACGTACTTCTTTAAGCGATACCGTGAATGGCTTGAGAACCCGGAGCTTTTCCACAGAAACGCGCACGTCTTAGTTAAGGAGGCCCGCCGTTACGGCATTAACGTAAGCGTACCGTACTTTGACCCAGCAGAAGTACTGAGTGAGTACCTACGAGACGACGTAGTCACGGTTGTCTTCGCCCCAAGCATCCGCGTAGTTGATAAACTAGTGAAGCGGGTAAGGTCACTACTCCCTCCCAATTTACAGCCCCTAATTCAACCTCACCATCACCTAGTCCCAAAGGACGTCAGAGCCAAGATAGAGAAGAGCGCGGCGCATACACCACCTAAAGTTAAGGTCATTGTAACAGTAAGGACATTACTGCAGGGAATTGACCTCCCAACAATAGGGCGGATAGTCCACTACGGATTACCTGTAGAAACCCGAGAATACTGGCAAAGGGAGGGAAGGAAGGGAAGACGTAGGGAGATCGGCGAGACTGAAACAGTCATAATACCTATGAGTCCGTGGGATCGAGAGATCCTAGCGCTAGGTAAGGATGGTATTCGATCCTTTGAAGACCTGTCGCTGGAGAAGGTCTACGTAATCAATGGGAACAAGTACGCTAAGTTATTCATCTCACTCTACAAGCTCTTCTCTGATATTAGCTTAGATCACGATGACATCGAGTTACTTAACGAGTTAAAACTACTCAACTGGGTTAGTGGCAAACCCTACCCCAACGAAGAAACTGTTAAGATATGGAGATACTTGAACTTCTATGAGTTCGGCCCACCTTACGGCATCCGAAGGTACATAAGAAAGGATAGCGAGCATGTGGAGCTGGAGCAGTCGTCGCGTAGAGACCTAGTCGAAAGATACCAGATAGGTATGATAGATCATTCCGAGAACTCATTCGTGGTGAAGTCTGGCTTCGATCGTATCGTAGAGGAACCCATAGACAGTGCCTTACGCAACCCACCACCCTGGCTTTCTGAAATTCTACCACACTACGAGTCTGTAAAGGCTAAGTGGGGTGAGAGGCCGGATCTACGTACGGATATCCTCACAGGCAGGTTAACCTCCTACGTTGAGGTCGCGCTTCGCATCCCAAGCGAAGGTTTCGGAATACTGAGGGAAATACCGCTCAGGGTTCTCTGGACCATCGAGTCACGGAGCAGGTACAGAGTGGTTAAGGCCGGGAAAACCATACTGCAGCTATTCGAGAAAGCCACCCTAGAAATAAATTCTGACGTGACAGGAAACTACACCGACTTAACGTATGGTATTGTGAAGCAACTGGATCCCGACACTGACATCGATAAGTTAAAACTAGCCGCAGCCGCACTAAGGCTAGTCTTAAGGATCCACCCCAAATACAGAATATCGTTCCGCGAGTTACGCATTGCCGTATTCAAGCCAGTTGCTGGAGTACCCACCGTAGCAATGTGGGAACCGGAGTCCTCAGGAGTACTCAACATCATAGACTGGCAGCACCTTATTAACGAGCTAAGTCACATTAAACCTCCAGAAATATGGATACCACTAATAGGGATGCTCGACCCAACAGCTAGGGACTACCTACTAACTAATTCTCTAGAATGGCATGATGTTGTAAGGCTCTGTGCCTCCCTGATACGTAGAATAAGCGGGGTAGAACCGGCCCTCATGAAAGGGATGCGGACCTGGATACCCAGGCCTTCAAGGAAACTCAACATATATACAGTTGAGGTGATCCCCGTAGGGAAGGATGAGTTCGTGGTTGGGGTATTTGACGGGGAGAACATTGACGTCACCACAATAAAGGAGACGGGCATACCTAGAGCAGTTCGCCAATGGCTAGTAAACATACTGGAGAAAGTTATTGATGAGAACGCCACAATAGTCACCACGACTAAACTGGAGGAGTATGCCTTCGGAAGAACAGCTTCACTGTTGCTTGACGAATTAATGAAGGAGGGACGCGTAATTAATCCCTTCGAGAAGCTCAAGGAAGTCACAGGAGAAGACTTCATTGATATTGAGGAAATAGCTAGGGTCATGGGAGTGAGGGTACCCTTCCCTACTACCCTCCGAAGAGGCGGTGAGAACTCGCAGGAATTTAGAGAGGGCGATACTGAATCTAACATGGAATTCCTCTTAAAAGTGACTTACGGTGCTTACCTGTTCTGCAGGGCACTATCCCGGAAAGGTCAGGGTAGTGAAGGGTGATGTGTTGGGAGGCTTAATTATTTCTCAACTATTTCAATGTAGGGATTATAGTTGGATAGGACGTTACTGATCCTACGCATGAGTTTATAGAGGTCGGTTGACCTCACTGGCGTTGATAGCGGTATTAACCTCAACGTAAATGTTAGACGATTCCCTCCGATGGAATTTATGGGTGTCCTGGTTTCATCCATTCTGAACGGGGTGCCTCTTATCGCGTCCTTTATAACGCTCAGCATGTCGTCTAACGTTATGCTTTGAGGCTGATCTATGCTTATCCTCATCGTAACGCATGGTGTGTACTCTCTTATCAGGGCATTAACAAGCACCGAATTAGCTAAGTATACCCTGCTCCCGTAGAGGTCTTCAAGGACCGAGTTGAAGGGCTCAATGTCAATTATTCTCCCCCTAATAGGCCTTATCTGGCCAGGTAGATACACTTCTATCCACGTCCCTCGCGCGTATTTCTGAAGCTGGATCGTTATGAATGCTGTGAATTCCCTTATCTCGTAATAGAATAAGATAAACAGCATTATACCTAAAGCTATAACGACGATGTAAGGTGTCAGCGAAGCTGTCAGCGACTCCACAACGCCTAGTATGACGACGATTATCACTATTAGGTCCAAGATCCTTATGAGCATGGATTTCGTGCTGGCAGAGATTATGCCTCTCTGACGCAGTGTCGAGACGAACCACGATATTAGGTAGCGAATCAGTAACACTACCGCAATAAATATGAAGACATATATTATCCACTCCTCGAACGCTGAGGAATTCGCTGCCCAGCCCGTTAAGTTAAATAGTTCGGGCATTTAAGCAACCCCCTAACCCTTGAAAACTTTAACTACATCACTGCCGCGAGATATAACTAAGAGTTGGTACCCATTAAGCAAGACGTCATCCTTATGAGGAACCTTAAAGCCAGTCCCATCAAAAATTAGTAGTATATCGACGTCCTCAGGAAGGTCTAGATCTTTGATCCTCTTATTCACGACCTTATCAGTCTCAGAGAGAGTCAACATAAATAAGTGGAAGTCCTTGAATGACGCAAGCCTTTTCGGCTCGTTAAGTGCCTCTAGGTAAGATCTAACAACATCTGCTATCACGGAGGGTAAGGTTATGGACACACCGAGGTCTAATTGCGTGATTAGCTCAGCAACCTTGGGGTTCTTGACCCTTGCTAGGCGGAAAGGTATCTTGTAGAGCTTAGCAACGGTTAATGCGAAGATATTGACTTCATCCTTATCGGTGAGTGCGAGGACAGCGTCGAATTCGCTCATGGAGATGTCGGACGTGTATACGGAGACGTCAGTCGCATCCTTATTAATTACCAGCACATCATATCGGCTACTTAATGACGAGCACCGCTCCGGGCTTTTCTCGATAACTATTACCTGATTACGTTTCAAGTTAATGACCCGCAGTAATTCCTCAGTTACTCCCCCTCCCCCTATTATCAAGATTCTCAATGGCTCTCCCTAAGCTGATTATAATGCCCCTGAATTAATAATGCTTTGCTAAAGTATTTGGCTCGTCCAGTGATACGCAGAATCACTGACGCGTGAGGGCTATAGTTTTCCTTCCAAAGATTAGTGCCAGCAATAAGAACACGTTAAGGTACTCTATTCTACCCATCAGCATGACTGCCGTTATTACTAGTTTAACGCCAGTGGGTGCCGTGCTTGAAACGACGTTTACGCTTAATCCCACGCAGCTTGCTGCTGACGTAGTTTCGAATAGTGCGTCGGTGAAAGAATATCCGTACGCTGATATCGCTAGGGCTGCCGAGACGACTACGATGCCATGGATTACTATGAAGAGTAATGCCGCGGCTATGTCGGTGTCGCTGACGCTTCTTCCATGTACTGATATTGCCCTCACTATTGAGGATGGTGAGATCATTGATTGGACATAGTGTTTTAACTTCTTCATGAAGAGCATTAATCTTAAGCTCTTGATCCCACCCGCTGTCGAGAACGTCATGCCCCCGATGAACATGCCGACCGTTATTAGGGCTTTCGTGACGTCCTTTAGATTAGCTAGGGATCCTATGTTGAAGCCCGTGGTCGTCATTCCCGAAACTGTGTTGAAGAATCCTATCTTAAATGCATCAACCCAATTTTTTACGCCCTCAGCGTAGTGGTAGGAGAGTGAGACGAGAAGCGATATGAATATTAGCGAGCCAATGTAGTACCTGAATTCCTCGGATGTAATTAGCCTCTTTATCTTCCCACTGAACATGGAGTGAAGGTCTATGAAATTCATACCTCCCAGAATCATGAATATCATAAATGGCCAGTAGGTTGCGGGAGCGTAAGCATAGATAGTGTTATACCCGTTGTCGTATGTGGACATGCCTCCCGTAGCCACAGTAGTCATCACGTGATTCAGCGCCTCAAAGAACGGCATACCCGCTAATACGTACGCCACTGTGCCGAGGACCGTTAATAGTAGGTAAATGAGTATGAGCCTTATAGCTGTCCGGTAGAATGTTGTCTCCAGCTTTACGGGACGCTCTATGCCGTAGAGTGTCCTCGCTATCTTGTAGAAGTAAGGTATTAGCACCATAGCGAATACAACGAACCCTAGCTCACCCGTCCATTGCATAAAGGATCTCCAGAAAATTATCGAGTGCTTCAGGCGGGATGGTGTCAAAACTGTGAATCCCGTACCGGTGAATCCACTAACGGACTCGAAGAGCGCATCCACGAAATCCACGTTTATCTGTAGTGAAAGCACTACTGCCGATATCAGAGGTATGATAAACCACGCTATTGCAGCCGTAACCAAGGCCTCAAGTGTCGTTAACGGTTCAGCCCTTATACGACCTAATATGGATCCAACACCCAGCAACAGAATACCGGCAACTAGGAAGTACTCGCTAATTGGCTCATGATAAACATAATCTATAAAAGGCACAGTGAGCATCAGACTGCCCAGCACTGTTAATAGGCCACATACTGCCTTAGCTATGCTGGAAAGCTTCACTCAGACACCTAAGACTTAGTAGGGGGTCACTAATATAACCTAATCACCCGCCTTGGGAAAGAGAATACTTCGTGATCCTTACATTTAATTTCTCTCTTAAAAACCGTGGATTATTCGTTAGGTGGCATAATCCTCCTTATGACTTCACAATCTGCTAATCTCCTACATAGAGCACACAGCGCCTCACCAACTTCTAGTTCGCCAGCAACCATCTTCTTGACGAACTCATTAATTAGTTTCGAGGATTTCTCATCTTTAAGAATCTCCTGAACTACGTTTGCTTTAGATCTCTTCATAGTAAGGTAATTAGATACTGCAGCTGGGGTAACACCCATAACCTTAGATGCCTGGTATATTGAATAACCATGCTTCTCAACTAGAATCTTCGCTATAGACGCCCTTATTACTGGAATTAATTCCCTAACCCGCCACTCGCACGGGGGTTTCTTCATTTAAAATACACCGCTATCCTTGTTTAACGTATTATTCCTTAAAACTTTAACCGCGTTAAAGACTCTTCTCTTTTAAGAGTTCCTTCAAACAGGCATTAACACAGTTATTGAAAGCGTCACCTGAGAAGCCATATTCCGCACATAATTCGCGGCATCTCCTTCGGGCATGTGTTCTATCGTAATAACTTACGTTGTTCGCGGTCAAGAAGACACCCTATATAATTCACTTCGAAATCACCCTTAATAATTAGTGGGGATGAGGCACTCTTGGACTTGCATGGACACTTACAGCCAGTTTAGTGTTCTGAGTAGGTTAAGCAACAGTTGGAAAAACCAGAAGGGAAACATAATTAGCTTATTTACTCTGAGGTGTAACTATCGTGGATACTCATCAGTCATCATCGTAAGAGGTGATGCTCACATGAAGTACATGATCAGAGCCAAGATAGAAGTAGATGGCATGGTCGAAAAATCAGACATAATAGGGGCTATATTCGGTCAAACAGAGGGCCTCTTCGGACCTGACTTCGACCTGAGGGAATTGCAGGATAAAGGCAGGATAGGAAGAATATCGGTGGACATCAAACATCAAGGCGGGAAAACCTTCGGGGAGATACTGATGCCTTCCAACCTCGATAAGGCGGAGACGGCATTAGTCGCGGCAATGCTAGAGATGGTTGATAAGGTTGGGCCATTCAATGCACGGATACGGGTAGTGGACATAGTGGATCTAAGGTACGAGAAAATCAAGAAGATTACCGAGCGTGCTAAGGAGATCCTAGAGAAATGGTTCCGTGAGAAGACGGTTGACGTGCGTGAGGTGCTGAACGAAATAGAGAGTTCCGTGAAGGCCGGAGGCATCATAAAGTATGGGCCAGAGGGACTTGTGGCGGGCCCAGAAGTAGATAGGTCAGACACGTTGATAATCGTGGAGGGTAGGGCCGACGTAATCAACCTGCTTAAGTACGGGTACAAGAACGCGATCGCTATTGAAGGCGCTAAAGGGAAGATCCCCGATACAGTAATCAAGTTATCGAGAAGGAAGAGAACCATAGCATTTCTAGACGGTGACCATGCCGGGGACCTTATACTCAAGGAACTCCTGCGGGTCGCTAAGGTAGACTACATAGCTAGAGCACCGCCAGGGAGAGAGGTTGAGGATCTAACTGGTAAGGAGATAGCGAAGGCTCTGAAGAATGCTGTCCCTGTGCAGACGTACCTACAGCAAATGCAGGCCGCAAAGAAAGCACAGGAAGTGAGTAAGGCAGTGACACTTCCGGAGGCTGCCATCACACCGAAACCTGAAGTGATGGAGACTTTCCACATACCTACTCAGGTGTTAAAAGATATAGAGTCGCTACGTGGTACCCTCGAGGCAATAGTATATAATGATAAGTGGGAACCTCTTGAGAGGATCCCAGTTAAGGATATAGTTGATTACCTAGTTACGACGGACAAGAAAGTCCATGCGGTCGTTATGGATGGAATAATTACTCAGAGGGTTGCGGACGCCTGCTCTGTTAAGGGTGTGAAGGTCATAATAGGGGCTAGGGTCGCGACGATAACTAAGAAACCGGCAGACACAGTGATATTGACGTTTGATGACCTAACGAAGTAGTTAATGACTTACTTCTTCTTCATGAAATCCATTAATGTACGCATGCCCTTACCCGCAACTTCAAGCTGTTTTTCAGTCACTCCGAAGTACGACAGTATTCTGAGTGCGGCAGGGAGTATCTGGTGTTTTACGTAGTACTCCACATCAACGTCGCTGGGCTTGACCATCATGTACGGGTAGGCTCTTGACGATATGTTTCCACTACCCTTAACGACCACGTACCCCACCTTACTCCCAACATCGACCTTAATCCCCATCTTCTGAAGCCTTCTTGCCGCAGCAACATGTGGTGCGTCAACGGAGTACTCTTCAAGTCTCCTAGTGATTGACTTCCATATTATTAACTTCTCTATAGGTATCTTCCCCGACCTTAACTCCTTTATCACATTCCTCACATACTCTATGGCGTCCCTTGTTCCTCCAGTTGATAGGACTATCTTAGCCACCTCTTCCTGAACTTCCTTCGCTATGTCGGTCCAGTCACCGCGGACGGCCTCGAACCCGACTATGTCTATCCTGCCGTCCTCCGTGAGTCCCACATATCTTTTCTTGGCTTCGGTGAAGAACACCCTCCTGTATACTTTATCGATCTTTATTTCTAAGCCGAGTTCCTTCTCAATACGTCTTATGAATTCCTCAACCTTAGACTTATCGTAGCTCACGAAGAGTGAGTCAGTGTCTCCGTAGATCACTTTGAGTCCTAACGACTTAGCTATCCTTATTGCCTGCATGATCGTCGCCCTTCCTAAGGCAGTCACAGCCTCAGCCCCTTCCCGGAAGTACCACCTAGCACCGACCCACCCCATGTATCCGTACGATGCGTTAGCAAGCACCTTCAACGCCTTCTGCCTTTCGTTAAGTAGCCTGTACTCCGGTGAATCAGGCGGGTATGCCTTCATTTCCTCCTTGACCTTCTTGCGCAAGGTTAGTAGCGTTTGAAGGACGCTCTTGAAGAATCCCGGCGGCTCCTTTCTGAACTTATATCCGAGACCTGGTATGATGTGGCATTCGTCATCACTGCATTCGCCCGTTACGAACGTGTCGGGTCCAATGTTGTACTTAATCATTAGGTTGGGATACATTGACGAGAAGTCAAGGACAGCCACGTTTTCATGCACACCCTTAATCGGCTCGAGCACGATGGCGCCCTTGTATGGCTCGTAAGGTCTCTCAACTCTGTTGGGAACCAGTTCCTTCGACTTATATGCGGCCCTGATCAAGTACCACTCAAGTCTAAATCCTACCGAGGCTGCACCAACCTGATCCAGTGGTAAGCCTGTGAGGCTTGAGAGTTGCATGGCGAAGGGTAAGAACTTGTCGGCGAGTCCCATGGTCGACACCACGTCATCCCGTGCATACTTGAGGAGGGTTTCCCTCTTCTTAGGGTCGTCCCAATACCTGTAGATCTCGTACCAAGGCACGTGAGTTCTTTCACTCTTCTTCATAACCCCTAAGTAATCAGCGACCTCATCAAGTGACTTTATCTTAACTTCATAAAGTTCCTCGGCAAAGTCGTAGAGATCAACGTTAAGCCTGCCTGGTACGGAGATGTGACCGTATGCGGACGTTCTTGGGGGTGCATTCTTAACTCTCCCTACATCAAGCTTTACACCTAGGATTTTCGAGCGTTCGAGCAGGTAGGGCCAGTCAAACCCGCTGGTGTTGTATCCGACGATAATGTCTGGGTCGTATGTTAGCACGTAATCCTTGAATTCCTTGAGAAGTTCGAGATCTCCTTTAGGTCCTTCGGAGGCGGTTAGTAGTTTAATTTCGCCTTTAGAGTTCATAAGCGAAACTATTATTACGGGATCCTTATCGCTTCTCGGAGCACCGGCTGGGTTGTAAACCTCAGTATCGAAGGCGAGTATCTTGAGCTTAGGTGGGAACTTCTTCTCCGGCAACGGCTTGTATACTGGGTTACTTACTCTGTAAACCTCTTCCACCCTATATTTCTCATCTTTGAACGGGCCTTCAGCCTCAACCTCGTACCACGTACAGGGTGAAAGATCCTTGTCAATAATGTACCTCATGGCAAACCTGATGTCTGCCTCCAGAACCTCCTTTACGCCTTTCAAGCTCTTAACTTCCTCTCTGTAGGTTCGGACGTACTCAGGGATCTGAGTGGTTATCTTTAAGGCCTTAACTGGCTTACCGTAGTATTTCCTACTAACCACCTCCACACTGATTATGGGTGAGGCAGCCCGGCTGAGGGACTTAACTCTTCCAGCAACCTCCTCGGCGTCGGCATTATCTTCGAGTAAAGCATAGAAATATGGCCTGAAGGAATCATCCTTAATCAGTATTGGTGTGCCGTCATCCTTGATTGCCCAGATAAGTACTACAGGTGTTTTCCCTAGAACTTCATAGCTCGTGTCTAGGAGGTAGAATCTAAGCATAATCCTGCACCAAGTATACACTACTTAATGTAAGTAATAAACAGAAGCAATATGGGGAGTATGTCATTACTGTGGTAACCATGGCAGTGTGGGGAAAAGAACTCTACCTTCTACTCCTCTCCAGTAGTACTGCGAGCACTATAGCAAGGAGGATGACTAGTCCCATTAATCCCCATGTCATTGAACCGTAGTACTCATGCAGTTTAGTGACAGTTGTTGTTACGGTACTGTACTCATAATGCGTTACTGTGGTAGACTTGGTTTTCGTTACTGTCAATGTAGCGGTCTTCACCGGTTGAGGCAGTATGTAGCTCTGGGCGTACGGGACTGCAGCAACTACTGCGGGGGATCCGCTTGAGATGTCATACGATTTAAGCATTAGGTACTGCGCAGATGCGTTAGGAGCTAGTAGGTCCATGATTTTCGGTGCTACACCCGCACCCAGCATCAAGGGACTGACACTACCGATGACGTCCTTGCCCGGTGTCGTGCTTAGGCGCATGACGCCGAAAGGTTCCTTAGGGTCGAAAGGCGTTACTGCGACGAAGTACCTCCAGTACTTCATGTTGTCACTCCAGCTCTTCACGTACTTCATCGGGATGTTAATCACTATTGAGTTGCCCTTTACGCTAATGTTAGCGCCTTCAGGGTCCTTAACCACAGTGCCGTTAGCGTAAATAAGCACCATCGTGGCGTTCCATGGGGGTGCGTACGCTGGGGCTATTACGGTGAATTGCCATGCGTCAGGTCCCCTAACAACGACGTTGAGTCCATACGTGTTTATGCTTCCGGGCACGCCATCCTTAGCATGAACATATATCTGGATTTCCTGAAGGCTGAAACCAGTGTTAAAGTTCCTTGGGTTACCACCTATCTTAGATAAGTTAACTACGAACTGAATGCCGTACCCCCTGTTAAACTTGGCCGTAAAGCCCGTGAGGTCAAGCACTCCTTTCCGGAATTCGCTAGCTTCAGGATAAACGTAATTCCCCACGCCCTTATCGTCGCCCACAGGATCCTTCAAGGAGGTTACGGTCTCCCACCTCCACTGAGTTGCATGCGTTTGAAGCGACATCATGAATACCGTTGTAAGTACTGTAATCATTAGGGCAGTGGCTACCACCCTACGCAGAGTACTCACTCCCTTCACTACAGGTCACCCTCTTTGTGAGTACGGGTATCGTATAAAGCTTTAACTACGTAGATAGCAAGTCCCTATGGGCTTGAGCGTAACTCCTCATAAGGATTAGTAGCAATACTTGTGAGGGTCGACAGCGAATGTATGCGCTAGTTAACGCACACCTCTGGGATGTCGAAGCTGATACCGTAGTAATCAATTCCAATGGTGTGATAGAGAAGGTTGGATGGGAGCACTCACTAGCATCCACGCTCGCTGGCGTTAAGAGGATTGATGTGGGCGGGGCAACAGTTCTGCCAGCCCTTCACGAGTCCCATGCCCACGTATTTGTCGAGGGTAAGTGTGGGATTAACCTTAGAGGAATTCATAGTATAGGTGAGTTGCGTAACAGGATAGCATCATTTATCGCCAGGCACCACCCGCCTTACATAGTGGGTAGGGGGTGGGATCATGAGTCCTTCGCGGAGCGCAGGATGCCTAGGGCTGAGGACCTAGATCAAGCAACGGGAACCGTGCCCACGCTAATTATACGTGTCTGCGGACATATTGCAGTAGCTAACACGGCGCTTCTGAAGTTGGCTCAATCCTCTAACATATTCGACAAGCTACGTGATTACATGGAGTTCGAGGATGGTAGGCCCACAGGCGTGGTTGTTGAGGACGGTGTTTCGATGCTCAGGAATCTACTGCCTAGACCTTCCCGTGAGGAAGCTGTGGAGGAAGTAGTTGAGCTTCTGAGAACGTATAGGGACTACGGTGTGTTGTACTTAAACTTCATGAGCGTAACCAACGAAACACTAACTATACTGAAGGAAGCTATCCAGCACGTTGATGGAATCAACGTAGCTACTTACGTAAGCCTTGAGGACGCTAAGCGTCACCCCACCCTACAGGAGGATAGGTTAGTAGTGGGAGTAAAGGTGTTCGCGGACGGCTCGCTCGGTGGGAGGACCGCCTACCTGAGGGAGAAGTACAGCGACTCTGACACCAAGGGCAAGTTACTGATGAGCTCTAAGTTACTTGAGGGGGTGTGGAGACTTGCCCGCGGCATGGGACTGAAGCTGGCGGTTCACGCAATCGGTGATGGTGCGCTTGAGGAGGTTATCAAGTTTGCTGAGCAGGTTAAACCCGGAAGGACTGTGAGGGTCGAGCATGCCTCCCTCACGCCACCCGACATAGTTGATGGTCTCTCGAACACTATTAGGGATGTCGTGGTTCAGCCGCATTTCCTGGTGGGCGATTGGTGGGCAGAGAGTCGGTTAGGTAGTAGGGTAAGATGGTTGTATGCCTTCAAGACCCTCTCTGATTCAGGGTTAACTCTCTACGGGAGTAGTGACTACCCCGTAGAGCCCCTAAACCCGTATCTGGGTATTTCATGTGTTTGCACCCGAGGAATGCTACAGTACGTCACGCGCATGGAGGCCCTAAACCTAGAGGGTGCGGTGCGTATGTACCTGCGTGACCCCTCCTTCGGCGGCACAACCATAAGTACCGGCTGCAGAGCTGACTTAGTAGTACTGGATCACGACATGGGTAGTGTAGCGCCCTACGATGTAGCGGCTACTCGCCCGAAACTAGTGGTGGTGTCGGGCCGAGTGATTGAGGTACGAAATAATGTCCCCAGCAAGCTCCCTGGACTTCAGTAGAACGGCATCCATGTTAAGGTACTCCCAAGATCCGAAGCGCCCATGGGGGAAGATTCCTGCTTTTCTGAGCAGCGGGAGGATCTCAGATAATACGTTCCTGCGCCTATCGTCATACAGCACGTAGGCGTCCCTCCAGAACCATGTTTCAGTGACTTCAACGTTGCTGAGCCTCAAGAGCCCAACGCTCTCAAGCCCTTCCAGAACCTCTCGCTCGACCCGTGTTTTAGGTGGTGTTGAGTCTTCTTTAAATGATACCTCAGCTATTAATGCTACCCCACCTGCAGGTGCGTTGGCTGGTGAGTAATTACTTAGTATCCCTACCCTATGGAATGGAACGTTGGTCTCGGGGAAATATATCCAGTGGTAGGGTGGCGTGGGTCCCCTAGCACCTACGCCAACCACTGCGAGGGACACGCTCCTTAACTCGTTAAGGAGCGCTACCTTCTCATGGAGTACGGGTTCCAATATCTTATGTGACCTGTTTAGTGGGGACGTATACACCACGCACTCGCATTTAACCGTGAATTCCTCTGAACTCACCTCGATTAGGTCGTTATGTGGTGAGCGCTCTATAGAGGTCACTGGTGCGTTGACTCTTACCACGCCCCCGTTCACCCTAAGCAACCGAGCCAGTGATTTTGCTAAGGCCTCTATGCCACCCTCGCGCGGGTAGCAGAAGTTTAACTGGTGCTTATACCCCTCCACATCCAGCCCTACCGCGGCCTTGATGACGTCGTCCAGTGGAGGGTTTGGCACGCGCCCACCAACCCAGTCTAAGGAGATCTTATCTAGGCTTGTCTTCCAGATCTTCTCGTTATACGGTATCAGGTACTTAGAGGCGATCGCCTCCCCGAACACGTACTTTATCCACTCAAGGAAGTTGCGTGGTTCCCTAGCCCTTCCAGTTAGCCTCGCGATGTAGGCGTCCAGCATCCCCTTCAAGCATTCGTACCTTTCCTCTGGTGGGAGGTCCTTGAGGCCATTCTCGAATGGGTACTTAACGAACCTGCCCTTGTAGTATATTTTGGTGTTGCGTCTATGGTAGATCACGTTACCGTTAAGTAAGGCAGTCATTTCCGCCAGAACTTCAGGGTTCTTGCTGAACATTATGTGTGAACCGCCCGTGTCAAACACGTACCCACTCACGTCCTCCGACTTAAGTAGTCCCCCAACCCGCTCGCTCGCTTCAAGCACCATCACACTCTTCAGTCCTAGCTCCAGCAGGTACTTAGCTACGGATAGGCCTGCTAATCCGCCCCCAACCACGCATACTTTGAAGTACTCGTCAACCATAGCTTATCGACCCTTGCGGTGGGGGAATTCCGCTAGTACGTCGTTGTCGGCCTCATACAGGAAGAGTTCAAGGAAAGGCCAAGTCTCGGCCCTAACTAAGTGACCACACCACGTAAGACCGTGCTCCCTACCTACGGTAACATGTAGGTGTACCGAAACCTCGCCCTTGGGTAGCGTGACGTAATTACCTATAACTGGAGCTACCTCAACGAAGTATTCCTCAGAGGCCTCCATGCGCTTTACATCGTATCCTCCCTCCCTACGTAGCACGCCAACCTCAACCCACTTAAAGCCCCCCACACCGGTTATGGAGCCCTGCTTAAGTCCTAGTTCCTTTATCTTCTTCTGAAGGAACTCTATTGGGTCGGCACCACCCGGTACCTTAAGCGCTATCACCTTACCCAAGATGACGGCACCACTAACCTAACCTAGGGAGCTTAATTAATAATTCATCGAGCCATGCGGATAGTAGTGTCTTGGAAGTTAGTGTTTTATTCTAGGTAGTTAAGTTAGTTTACGTGAGAAGCGCTTTCTAGGAGGGTGATGGGTCATTAAGGCATTCAAAACAAGTATTGAACCCCTAGATTACGCGCTACCTGCAGGCTTCCCTAGAAGCGCCACGGTAGCTATCACGGGAGCGCCGGGAACAGGTAAGTCGGTTTTGGCTGCGCACATAGCGTGGAACGTGTTGAAGGGGGGTGGTTATGTAACCTACGTTAACCTCGATGATTCTCCCGACGCCCTGATAGAGCTCTTCACGAACTTCGGGTGGGGGCTAGATAAGTTCATTGATGAGGGTAAGTTCAAGATAATTGACTGCTTCAGCTTCAGACTAGGTAAGTTGAAGAGGGCGGTGAAGGGCGTTACGAGGGAGCAGCGTCTCGACGACCTGAACAGCATGCTTTATGCCCTGCATGAGGAGGTTCCGCCAGCTAGTGATGACGTTGTTAGCCTCGTCGTTATTGACTCGATAAATGAGTTAATGTTCCGTTTTGAGATGATGCAGGTGCTAGAGTTCATTAAGTCGATGCGGGCAATAATATCTAAGGGTAAGGGAGCCACGATAGTGATGATTCTACACACTAACACCACGGTACTAGAGGAGCTCGCGGCACATCTAGAATACCTTGTCGACGGCGTTATAGCGACGCGCATAGAGCCAAACCTAATGGAGTTAGGCATACCGCTGAAGCAACTCATGGCTAAGAAAATGAGGGGATTACCAACTAATCCGTTATGGGTACCCTACGCAATAATCGATGACGGAGTCCACGCCGTCGACCCAGCAAAGCTAGCAGCCCTTGTCAGGGAAAGGCTGAAAGAGGCTGAAGTCTACAAAGCAGCGATAACGGGGGAGGAGGCAAAGCAGTGAAAGTGAAAGTCAAGGTAAGCAATAACTGCAACCTATGCGGCCTATGCGAGGAAACCTGTCCAACAAATGTTTTCCAGATAGTGAACCGGAAACTAATAATAAACGAAAACAACTGCATATACTGTCGCGGCTGCGAAGCAATATGCCCGCAAAAAGCAATAAAACTAGAAGCACTAGACGAGGGACTCGAAATAACCATAACTCAAACACTAACAACACTTATAACCCCGCTCAAGTAAGAACCTAACGGAGCCGGGGTCGCCTAGCCCGGTAGGGCGCCGGCCTGCTAAGCCGGTGGGGTACACCCCCGCGCGGGTTCAAATCCCGCCCCCGGCGCCATATCCTAATATCTTCTTCTCATTAGCTTATCAAAATACGATTCATTGATGCAAACATGAGGCACTGTTGGGTAGCTATCATGGATAGATGTTTTGTGTAATTCTCTCAGAAGTTATGTTTAGCTTAAGTGTTTTTGATTCGTGAACGTGCTTGAGGTATATAGTCTATAGTATGTTCCTTGTATGTTCCTTTCTTTCTCAGTAATTCTTGATGTGTTCCTTCTTCGATGACTCTCCCTTCGGTCATCACTATTATTCGGTCGGCTTCTTTTGCTGTGGTTAGTCGGTGTGCTATTATTATCCCTGTTTTGTTTTTCAGGAGCCTCTTTATAGCTCTCCTCACGATTGCTTCAGTGCCGGGATCTACGCTTGATAGTGCTTCGTCCAGTATTACTATGTGGGGGTTCCTTAGCATCGCCCTTGCTATGGCTATTAGTTGCTTTTCGCCTAGGGAAAGCTTCTTTCCCATTTCTCCGGCGTCGGTTTCGTAGCCTTTTGGTAGGCGCTGTATGAATTCGTTGATGCCTAGCTTACGGCAGACGTCAATGACTTCCTCATCGCTGGCGTCCGGTTTCCCAAGCCTTATGTTGTCCAGCACCGTTCCGGGGAAGAGGTACGTTTCTTGGGGGACGTAGCTTATTACGCGTCTTAGGCAGGAGAGCTTGATCTTCCTTATGTCGGTGCCGTCAATGAGTATCTGGCCCTGGTCTGGTTCGTAGAACCGCATAAGTAGGTTCACTAATGTCGTCTTACCGGCCCCGGTGTGACCTACTATAGCAACGGTCTCCCCTGGCGCTACACGTATGCTTACGTCCTTAAGAACGGGTCTCTTAGGATCGTACCCGAAAGTAACGTTCCTGAACTCAACCTCGCCCTTAATCCTCGGTAACTCAATCTTGCCTTCCTCCTCAACTTCGGGTGAGTCGACGATAGCGTAGATTCTCTCGGCGGCAGCGACGGCTGCTTGCAGCGAGTCATACATGTTTATGAATTGAGTTATTGGTCGACTGAACCTATTTACGTACTGAATGAACGCCACTACCATACCCACGCTCATAAGCCCCGCGGACACCATGTAGGCCCCGTAGATCAGAACCAGTATCGTTGAAAGCATAACTGCCGCGTCCATGGAAGGCCAGAATAACCCCATAAGCCTAGCTATCCTGATATAGGCCTTCGAAGTCTCTGTGGAGATTCCGGAGAAGACCCTCAGGAACTCGGCCTCCCTGCCGAATGCCTTAATAGTCTCAATACCAGCTATTGATTCCTCAACAACCATTGTTGCTTCAGCGACCCTTTTCCTTGCATTGCGGTGAGCTTCCTTGAGCTTGGCTCCGAATACCTTAGCAATCACCACTAACACGGGTAAACTCACCAAGGCAACCGCGGTCATCGTCGGGCTTAAGTAAAGCATCATAGCAACCACACCCACCAGTGAAATCATGCTACCAGCAACCGATAACATGCCGGACACGAGCACGTCGTTAAGTGTTGAGGTATCATTAATCGTGGCTGAAATGAGGTCACCTATCCTGTGCTTGGTATAGAAGCGCATCGATAACCTCTGGAGCTTCCTAAATACTGTGTCCCTAAGGTTTCTTAAGTAGAGTTGCCCAATCATCTGGATCCCGTAGCTATTGACAGTCATTGACCCCCACTGCCCTAACATCAGAAGCAAGTAGAGCGCCGCGGACGAGGGGAGATCCGCTAAGTCTCCTCCAAGAATATTCCTGTCAATTATCGTTCCTAAGATGTACGGAGCCGCCAAACCTGTGAGCGTGTAAGCCGAGATGGAGATCACTATCAACGCTACATGCAACCTATACCTAAGCAAGCCTCGGATAACGCGCTTCAGCAGAACCCAACTAGAGATGCCGCTAGAGAGAGTCGCTTTAGAGTACATGCTTAACCACCTCCCTCCTCAGTGATCCAAAGCTTGCGGTATGACGCACTCCTTCTCAAGAGCTCCTCATGAGTCCCTTCATCAACAATCCTCCCATCCTCAAGGACTATGACCCGATCGGCTAGGGCCGCTAAGGACGGTCGCTGACTAACCATGATTACTGTGCGTCCCCTCAAGATCTCCTTGAGATCCTCAACTAGGTAACGCTCTGTCTCCAGATCTAGGTTCGATACGGGATCATCAAGCAACATTATTCTCGGATCCTTGAGAAGCGCCCTAGCTATCGCTATTCTCTGTCTTTGACCTCCTGAGAGGGTAATGCCCCTCTCACCCACCAGCGTGTCGTAGCCTTGAGGCAGGGACTCTATGAAGTCATGTATCTTAGCGATCTTAGCCACCCTAACAACGTCATCCATGCTGGCGTCCGGGTTCCCGAAAAGTATATTCTCTTTTATGGAACCAGAGAATATGAACGGCTCTTGAGGAACATAGGCAACTATACCTCTAAGCAAGTCTAGATCCAACTCCCTAACATCTACGCCATCGATCTGTACACTACCGTACTCGGGCTCATAGAACCTGAGTATAAGTTTGAGTATCGTGGACTTCCCTGAGCCTGGAGGGCCAGCTAAGAGGAGCTTCTCGCCAGGCTTAACCCTGAAGCTGACGCTCTTAAGTGCTGGCTTGCCCTTGACGTAGGAGAACGTTACTGAGTTAAACACTACCTCACCCCTTAACGATGCCGGCCTTACCCTCCCCCTGCGTTGTTCGGAAGCCTTCCCCATGTCTATTATCTCAAAAACTCTGCTAGCTGCAGCTAACGCTCTCTGTGTCGCACTAAGCATGAAGCCAAAGGCCCTCATAGGCCACATCAGGAGCGACAAGTACGTTATGAATGCTGTTAATTCACCGACGCTCAGCGTGCCAGTGGAGACTGCATACCCTCCGTAATAGAGCATAGATGCCATTGAGATACCTAGGATTAACTGCGACGCGTTACCGTAGATGGCCCTTACCTTAGCTACCCTTAGGTTTAGGTCCGCGAACTTACTGTTCTCCTTCTTAAACTTACTTATTTCCGTCTCCTCTAGGGTCAGGGACTTCACGGTCTTAATCCCGTTTAGGTTGCTCGTAACTATGGACGCGAGAGTCCCCAGTTGCTGCCTGATCTCATCATAGATAGGTCGAATAGTCGTGGTGTATTTAGCATTCACCGCGGCCATTAAAGCCAGCGCGACCAAAACAATATAAGAAAGCCTAGGACTCATCGTAAACATGTAGTACAGCGAGATGCCGGCGGTGAATGATAGGTTAACCACATTCCGTACCTGCCATGAAAGAACCCTAGCTAACCTATTCGTGTCGTTAGTGATTTTCGAGATTATCTGACCAGCCGCAACCCTATTGAAGAACTCCATGGACTGCCTATGCACAGCAGCGAATGCCCTAACCCTTAAGTCATGGGCGAGTCCCTGAGAAAGGCGGGCAGTCATATCCCTAGTTACGTACCAAGATAAACCACCTAAGACGACCACACCAAGGATCAGCAGTGAGTATCTCACCGTATTGTTGAGGTCACATTTAGAAACACCGTAATCTATAGCATACCTCAGTAACAGGGGTCCCAAGCTAACAGTGTAAGCGTAAGTAATGACGGCAATAGTGGATGCCAGCAGTAACGGCCACTTCCTTAGCAGGCACTTAATCAACCTAACGAATACGCTCTCATCCTTGTTAGACATCGTTACTAGCACCCGCTCGATTCCTAAAAAGTTTTTATCAAATCTTAAAATAATTTGGGTGCAGTACGCTTCACTCCAATAAACTATTAGAGGACTCACTTCATCTATGGCATTAAAAAGGATGCTCCCATATTATGAACCTCGCCACAAAGAAAAACGTATATGTCTTGACGGGGGGTAAATGATGTGGCCCCTATGAAGGTGAGGCGGGCATGCTAGTTGCTGTCCTTATAGGAACGGGAGGTTCGGAGGGGGTTCCCGTACCGGGTTGCGTTTGCCCTGCTTGTAATGAAGCACGCATCTATCACTTCGCTAAGAGGCGTACTGCCTCGGTCTTCGTAACGAGTTACGGTACTTCGATAATGGTTGACATGAGTTTGGACGCGTCCGAATACGTTGAGGAAATGTATCTGGACGCGGTTCTGATAACTCATTGGCATCACGACCACATAGCAGGTCTCTATAAGTTCAGGTGGATCGAGAAGCCTGTAGACCTGTACGCTCCTTCAGGCGATGTTGACCCCGAGATAAGGCACTTCCCCAAGAGCTTACGCATTAGGTACGTTAAGCCCTTCGAGAAAATTGACTTAGGTGACATGGAGGTTACGCCCCTCCCCCTTAATCATACCATTGAGACCTTCGGCTACTTAATTGAGGTAGGTAGGAAGGAAAACATAGCTATTCTCTACGACACCAAGCTATTGCCTAAGGAAACTGAGGAGCTACTTAAGAAGAAGGGGGTTAGGGTCGCCCTAGTTGACGCTACAACAGCGCCCGGTTCCCATGACCCTAAACACAATAACGTGGACGAAGCGGTTGAGATAGGCAAGAGAATAGGGGCTGAGGAAATAATCCTAACACACATATCCCACAGGAACCTACCCTTCAGTAGGTTAGTTAAGTACGTGAGGGAACGGTGGGACAACGTTTACGTATCGTATGATGGCATGATGATTTACGTGGTGTAAGTAATTAGCGGAAGGATTTTCTAAGATACTCAAGAATAATTCAAAGGGCAACAAAATTGAGTCAAGAAACCTTCCGCACACTCGACTCATTTATAATTAAGAAAATGGCTGAGACCCGCACACCAGGATTAAGTATAGCCCTAATACGTGATGATGAAGTAATTTACGCTAAGGGATTCGGCTTTAGGGATGTGGAGGCAACGAAGCCAGCCACCCCCAGAACAATCTATGGCATAGGCTCAATAACGAAGTCCTTCACAGCCCTAGCAATACTTCAACTAGTCAGTGAGAGTAAGGTCTCGCTGGATGATCCCGTAACTAACTACGTTGATGTGGATATAGACCATCATGAAAATAAGGTAACCATCCATCATTTACTAACGCACTCGTCCGGCATACCGGCGCTCGGGTATGCGGAAGCATTAATAAGCGGGCTACTGGGTTCGAAGCGTGAGTGGTTGCCCATAGCTAAGCCAGAGGACATAATACCTTTCATGGAGGGAGCGAGTAAGTGGGCTGTCGCTAAGCCGGGAAGCAGGTTCTTCTACCTCAATGAAGGGTATGTGCTCCTAGGCAAGATCATCGAGTCGGTAACAGGCATGCCTTACCGGGAGTACGTGAGGGAGAATATCCTGAAGCCCCTTAAGATGACGAGGTCATACTTCACTAAGGAGCGCGTAGCAAGCGATCCAGACGTGGCTACGCCCTACATAATAATGAAGGACGGTGAGCTAAGACCCAGTCGCTTCCCGTATGGAATAGAGGCTGACGGTGGGCTTCTGAGCAACGTGCTGGACCTAGCGAACTACATTAAGATGTACCTAAGTGATGGGGTATTTGAAGGTAAGGAAATCGTATCAAAGGAACTCTTAGAGCTTATGTGGAAGCCCCACATCAAGTTAAACTTCGAAATATTCGGAGGAGACGCGTACGGATATGGTTTAATGATACACCCCAACTTCCCCGGCGGAACACTAATAGGACACGGTGGCTCCGTGCTAGTGTACACCGCGTACATAGGCTTCATACCCAGTAAGAGAGTAGGCGTTGCAGTGTTGTCAAATGCTTCCGGGTACCCACCCTCAAAGATAGGTATGTGCGCACTCATGCACCTCACGGGAAGAGACCCCAAGGAATTACCGTTCATACGGGAAGATGAGATATACTCGAAACTGATCGGCGTATACGAAGCGTTCAAAGGCACGATGAGGGTTAAGGTATTCAGGCTAGGTAACTTCCTAGCAGTGGAGGAGATAAGCGAGTTTGAGGGCGTGCCATCGCCGCTAGTGCCGGTCAAGATAAGTGAAGACTACGCAGAATTCTACACTATAGGGTACTACGGTTCCAAAGTGCCGGTAATATTCGAGATAAAGGATGGGCGCGTGGAGCTACTCTACGAGAGATACAAGTTTGTCAAGAAAGGGCAGGAACCTTAAAGTATGCTTCTTTCAATAAACTAAAGCAGGTCGTGAAGAAATCAGCAATGGGACTTCTAATCATCGAGTCATCGAAGAGCGCTCTCATCACCGGCGCACGCAAGATTACTATTATTATTTAGGGTTATAATTGAATTAACTCAGTCAAGTCCGAGGTGGGTGCGTGGATGCGGGTGTACAGCGAGGTCCTCTCACGCTGGGTAACCGTCCCCGATGAGCCCAAGAAAATAGTGTCGTTAGCCCCGGCAATAACGGAGACGCTCTTTATGATTGGCCTGGGAGATAGTGTCGTCGGCGTCAGCAGGTACTGTAGTAAGCCACCTGAGGCAAGGAGTAAACCGAAAGTTGGCGCTTACCTAGATGTTAACCTTAAACTCCTTAAGCTTCTTGACCCAGACCTCGTACTCGTAACTACTGGTGCGCAACGCACCATATACTCATCGCTAGAGGCCGCTAAGGTGAGGTATTTCCCAATACCGCTACCAGTAAGCGTGTACGGAGTGATTGACTTAGTCATAACTACCAGCATGGTTGTCGGGAGGGTTGATGAAGGGAGGGAGCTAGCCGAGAAGATAAATGAGGAACTACACAGCATTAAAACACCCTGGGCTAAGATGCGGGCGTACTACGAGGTTGATCTCGGTGGACCCGTAACTATAGGGGCACATACGTTCGTGGATCATGCATTACGCTTCATTAACCTAGAGAACATAATGCATGACATCAAAAGCTCCTACGTAACCCCTAACTATGACTTAGTAGCGGAAAGGAATCCGGACGTAATAATCGTTGAGTCGGGTAGTGAGGTGAAGCCGGACCTAAGGTCAGTTCTCAAGAGGTTTGAGGCTGCAGGATTAACGCACATCAACGCCGTACGCAGGAACAGGGTGGTGTTGCTGGAGCACAACACGTTATCACATTATGGTCCATCACTACCTAAATCACTGAGGAGGGTTGCTGAAGCTGTAGCGGTAACGTTGGGGAAGGGTGTGTGATGCATTAATGCTCAAGATAATCGTGCGCTCCCGAAGTGATGCGTCAGCAGTCAAACACGCACTAGCTAAGTTTTACGGGGCGGAAGGCTACGAAATAATCAGTTTAGGAGGCCTTCGCGGAAGCAGGTTACTTGAAGCACTATGTGAGGAACTAAGCAAGAGAAACGCATACATAGTCGCTCTGCTAGGCAGGGAGGACATTGCGGGGGGCATCACGTGCCCATACATGTCCCCGCTAGCAACGGTCGTGGCAATGAACAAGAGAAAGGTAAGGAACGCACGGCAACATGAAATAATCAGCGCCGTCAATACGGGGAAATCAATAATCCGGAGTAGGGTGACCTGGGATCCAAGACACCGGGTCTACAGGATAGGGAAATGTGAAGGATGCCGTGACCTACCATATCCTAAGGATGAGGTTAGTGATCCTTTCCTAATCTACGGGGATGGCGTAAGGAAGCTGTCTAAGGTACTAGGTAAGGAGGTACGTGGTTCATTACTGCTAGTCAGGAGGTGGGCGGGAGAACACATAGTATTTGTTAAGGAGGAGCCTGCTTTCAGAATAAGGTTCAGTGATGACCTTGACCGACCTGTAACTGTATTGGAAGAACGTAAGGCTGAAGTAGATCGTCTCGAGGGAGTTGACCTTACGAAGGTTGCTGAGGGCAATAAGGAAGTTATGGAGGTCATGAAGGAGATATCAGTAAGGTACTTACGGAGCCTGAGCGGAGACCCAGATAACGTAGTGGTGCCTGTATCGGGAGGAAAGGACAGTGCAGCATCGTTAGCCCTGGCTGTTAGTGCATTCGGCAATAAGAACGTCACGGCAGTATATGTTGATACAGGAGTGGACTTCATAAGCAATAGGGAAGTTGCGGAGAAACTTGCTAAGGAACTAAGTGTACGTTTAGTTACTGTGGAAGCCCCTGTAGGCACTTTCCTGCGTGAAGGTCGGGAACCTTTCCCAACTCACGATAATCGATGGTGCACGAAGTTAAAGCAGAAAGCCCTTAAGGAGTTCCTTGAGGGACTACACGGTACCGTCACCGTGGTTGTAGGTGATAGGGAAGTTGAATCCAGAGGGAGGTCGCACGCTCCCTACGCTAGGCGCGAGGGTCGGTTCACGTACCTATACCCGATTAAGCATTGGTCCACAATATCTGTCCAGGTCTTCAATCAGTTGATAGGCCTACCTGAAAACCCACTTTACTGGGAAGGATTCTACAGGACCGGGTGCTATGTCTGCCCATCCCTGCGTTCCTGGGAGATTTACGTTTTGCTGAACTCTGCTAAGGGGATTGAGAAATATGTTGATGATGTCAAGTTGTTTGAAAGGTTTCAGCGTGGTCTTAGGAAGCCCTAATAAGGTTGTAGTGAAGATGGACGGGGTACTGTAATGCAGCTAGCTAACTGGAGGCTGATAAGGGAGCTACTACTAACGGTTGATGCTGCGTTAGAGTTAGTTGACATTAGGGACCCTATATCCACGAGGAGCAGAAGGTTAGAGGAGCTTGCGGAGAGATCCGGTGTACCCTTAATAATAGTGCTCAACAAAGCTGACCTAGTGCCTCTATCCGTAAGTAAGGAGTGGAAAAGGTACTTCGAGGATGAGGGTTACCCGGCAGTGTTCATATCCGCGCAGAAAAGGATGGGTACCCTAGTACTTAGGCGTGTACTTAAACGCGTTGTTAAGAATAAATCGCCCCTCACCGCCGGCATATTCGGCATCCCGAAGGTAGGTAAGTCAACACTGATTAACACGCTGAAGGGGAGGCACTCAGCCTCTACGTCTCCGTACCCAGGGTCCCCTGGATACACGAAGCGCGCACAAACCTTCAGGATAGGTGAGGGTGTCTACCTAATAGACACACCCGGGCTGGTGCCACCGGAGGGTGGAGGTATCGAAAGTAAGATTCGCGAGAAACCTGTTGATTCCCTAGAAAACCCTGTAGCCATGGCCGTGGAGCTGATAAGAAAGATACTTAAGTACAGTCCAAACGCCTTCAAGGAAGCTTACGGTATATCAAGCACTAACCCCGATACGATACTGCGTGAGTTAGCCTTAATGCGGGGATGGGTGTACCGGAAGGACAAGGAACCCATAATCCAGGAATCCGCTAAGGCTGTCATACGTGATTACCTGAGCGGTAGAATACCGTTCTACGTCACGCCTCAACAACTCTTAGGATATCGCCCTCGTCTAGCTTGGTCACCCGCAAGTAAGAGTCACTGACGTTCTTTAAGCTCCTGTTCTCACCCATAACCATTACCGTAACTAATCTAGCGTTAGCAGACCTAAGCTTTCTCGTAATAAGGAGGTCGGATATGTTGTCCTCCCCATCAGTTATGAGTATCACGTCCGCAACCTCCCTAACCTTAGGACCCCTAAGGTCATCACACGCGGTTGCGACGGCTTTAGTGATGTCCGTCCCGCCACCACTTTTGACTCTAGAGAGATACTTTAAGAGGTCAATTACTTCGTCAGATCTCATGCGCTTAGGGACGCACGTAAGTGCATGTGGCATTCCATCAAAGAACCTCAGAAAGAAGTCCCTGCCCTCACGCCTAGCCTTAATCAGTAAGGCTAAGGCGGTGGCTTTTGCCCACCTGATTTTCTTGCCCTCCATGCTGCCGGACTTATCCACGAGGACGTAGAGGGGCCCTATGTCCTTCGGTATTAATTTCTCGTAAAGTAGAAGTTTAGACTCGATATATTTAATCCTGAAAAGGAGCTTCGGTAAGGCCAGTTCTGTTGGGACTATTCTCTCTAAGTCGCTACCTATGTCATAGCCCCTGAGCTCACCCCTGCTGAACGGCATGACCTTACGCCTAACTTTCCTAGCTATCTTAGGGAGTAGGGAGAGCACCTCAAGAAGCTTCTGCACGTCAGCGTTCCTAGCAAGCCTGATTACGTCATCCCCACGTTCCTCAAGGTCAAATACCGACCCCGTCCCTGCCTGCGTTCCAAAAGCCACTAATTGCTGTAGTTTCTTAATACTATGTGCTTCCTTAGCAACTTGCCTCAATGCCCTCCTCACCACAGCATTTAGTGAGGGCTCAGATACGCTGGCCTCGGCTTGCTCCTTATCAAGCAGTAGCCCCTCCTTGGAGAGTTCCCTGCTTAAGGTATCTATGAATGAAGCTGAAACCAATGTGCTTATTGTGGAGTTCGCTATAGTTGAAAGCCGCAGGTGTTGGAAGTCCTCTGACTCCATAATCGATTTTAGTATGCGGTACGAGAGTTCGCTCTCTCCCGCAATATCTTGGGCGGGGAGAAGTATGGGGTACGGCAGGTAGAGGGCGTAGAACATGTCTATAGCGAAGTCCAAGTTACCTAGGGCGGTACATACCCTGCCTAGCCTCTTGGAGACTGAGAGGACCTTCTCACCTCTATAGATAGCGACGGGGTCGTCGTGCTTAATCCCGCGGATGAGGGTCGGCATAACTTACTTTATCCTCCTACTAATTGCTCTCTCCACATCACTTATCAGGGTGATCACGTCCTCAGCAACCTTACGTACTCTTGCGTCGCTACATTCATTCATCATGCTGCGTACCTTCTCCTTAGTTACCTCTAGGTCCTTGAGGATTAGTTTGAAGCGCGAGGTTAGGTACTTACTATTCACGCCTTGAAGTGATATTACGTAGTTCATGACTTCCCTCACGTTATTTCTGATTTCCTCCAACTCCTTGAGGTACTTATAAGGTGTTTTCAGCTCTTCTGAGAGAATCATGTTTACCTTATCAAGCTCGTCCCAATCCCTTGGTATCACGTACTTAAGCACTATAAGGTCACGCTCATCAGCGTAATCTCTGCCTTCGAGGACTGCGTTCGCGGCAATTAGCTTTAAGGACTTACCCTTCCTCCTGTCGGTGACCTTCACGCCTCGACTCTCGAAAACCGCAAATAGCTTGACGAGCTTCCCCTTAATAGGCTCCAGATCCACGTTAAGCACTTTCTCATGAAGTGTCCTCAAGTCAGTGATGCTCATCACGCTTGATCCATCAAGACCTCCTCTAAAGTACATGGCTCTCTCAAATTCCCATGACTTAAGTAGCAAGTCACTCCAGAGATCCTCGGGTACAGGCCTTACGAAGTGCCTCACCGTGA
Organism: Desulfurococcales archaeon; assembly: GCA_027002995.1. Classification (GTDB taxonomy): domain Archaea; phylum Thermoproteota; class Thermoprotei_A; order Sulfolobales; family NBVN01; genus WAOL01. The sequence continues at coordinate 31,066 of JALWZB010000155.1, read as the reverse complement.
ACCTATCGTAAAGTGCCTCGACCTCAGGATCGTCAGGTACTTCATTGCTGGCGCCAAAGAGCGACCAGAGCGGCACGTCCATCTCCGTGAAGCCGTCGTATAGCACTCTCTCCTGTAGGAGAGAGTTAAGCGCATTGAGAATGGCGGAATTAGCCTTAAAGATTTCATCTAGGAACGCTATGTCAGCTTCCGGAAGCTTACCCTGAGTAAGCCTAACGTACCTTCCCTCCTCCAGTAACTTTATATCTAAAGGACCGAATAGCTCTGCAGGTTCGGTAAACCTCGTCAAGAGGTACTTAAAGAACTTAGCGTTGAGAAGCTCAGCAGCTCGCCTAACTAAGGCGGACTTAGCGGTCCCTGGCTCACCTATTAGGACGGCATGCTCACGGGAAAGGAGAGTTAGCACTATTACCTTAGCTTCCTCCTCCCTGCCCACAAACGGTGATTGAAGTCTGTCCAGGAACCTCCTAAGCTTCGCTGTAGCATCCACAGCATCCACCTCTTCTGGAGTAACTAGTCTTCACACCGCTAAAAAGGAGTGTGTTACGCCACTTACGCGGCGATGAACCAGAAATAAAAATAAACCCCAGAGTAATGAGGTTACTGCGGAGGTGGTGGGGCCGTAGTTTAGCTTGGGAGAATGCGGGGTTCGGGTCCACCCCACACGGACGGCGGAAGTCCCCGTGGTCCGGGGTTCAAATCCCCGCGGCCCCACCACATTGAGTTACTCCCTAAGCTTGGTGTTTACTCTTATGTTGTGAGCAGACCCTTAACCCCCTAACCGTCAGGACGTATACTTCAGTGGGGTGTGAACGTGGTGGGCCGCAGAAATCTCTGAGCGGGCAACCACTACATGCATCACACGTGCCCGCCTTAACTATTATTCCCTCCGCTAGTAACACGTGAATGACCTGCACCGCGGTACTCCGCGGAACGCCTATCCTCCTAACAATCTCTCCAATAGTTATGGCTCCCTTAGAACACAGTAAGTTCAAGACCTCCGCAAGGACGTTAGAGCTACTCAAGGGTACTTTCACATCCGTAGATCATAGGTGTGGATAGCGTTAGTAAATCCTTTCTACTCATGAAGCAAGGCTCTTTAAGCCCCTTTCTCCTAGCAGCGTTCATAATAGTACTTAGTCCCCATATAATCTCGCTTAAGACTAGGCTCAAGTGAGTGCCAGTGGTAGGCGAATTCACGTAGATACGGGGTATGTTTGCGGTCTCTAAGATCTTACTTAGCTGTATGCTCTTTCTCCTCTCCTTCCCTGGGAAGATTATTACGAGGGAGGATGGGCTTAAGGAGTAAAGTATGGCGTGGAGGAACTGCTCGATGCTATAATACCTGCATGGCATGCAGAGCACTTCATGAAGCTTTAAACATGTGAAGTAAGCAGACACAACCCCAATGTCCTCTCCAACAGTAACAACGTCCCTGTACTCAAGTAGTGTGTGATCCTCACGTTTTACTTCACATATCTCTGGAGGTTGCGTGTAACCCTCAAATAACCACGATAATGCGGCTAGGACTGCCGCGAAATTACCTATTCCGACGGGTAGGGCACCACCGCCATACACTAGCTTTACCACAACGTCTGAGACCCTAGCTAAGGGTGATCCCTCATCAGCTGTTACGGAGATTACCCTCCATCCCCTACCACGTAACGTCTCCGCAACCTTAACGACCTCTCGCGTTCTGCCCTTAACTGATATTGCTACTAGGTCGCCCTCACTAACGGAGGGGGTTTTAAGCCTAAGTTCGTAGGGGTCAACTGCCAGAAAACTATGCCTACTGACGAGTTGCGCGAAAATCGATGCTGCGTGGGAGTCACCTGCACCCGTAACTAACCCTCTCCTTAACGAAGGCCTCTCTAGCTCTTTGAGGAACTTGAGCTGATTTCTAACCACCTTTTGAATTAACGATAATTCACTCATGATGTACTCACTCAGTGTCACAGCGGAAGACACTTCTCGACCCCCACTTAAATTAATAGTGCCTAAGTTACTAATACTGCTCGTGGCGTACTAATCATGCCTGGGAGGAGTGAGGAATTCGTGGTCAAGGACTCAGAGGGCATCTTGATTAGGTTATCAGTGGTGCCTAACTCGAGGAGCCAATGCGTAGAACTCGGCTATGAAGGAATAGTGATTAGGTTGAAAAGCCCGCCCGTTAAGGGTAAGGCTAACGACGAACTCGTGAAGTTTCTGAAAAAGCTCCTCAAGAAATCTGTATCGATTGTTTCTGGCTTCACTAGCCATGAAAAAGTGATTCTAGTCAGGAATGCGGATACTGACTACGTAATGGAGAGGTTAAAGGAAGTTCAATGCACTTAACACGACTTATTTCCGGAAACCATGGTGGGTTAACCAGCATTACACATCAAAAGACAGTACCTCACCGTTGGTCGGGAAGTACACGTTCTCAGCGCCAACAACGTCCTCAAGCACCTGCTTAAATTCCTGACCCACGTCCTCACCGCTATGTACTAGCACTATCTTCTTAAGCCCGCTCACTTGCTTAGCAAGCTTAAGTAACCCGTCCTGCCCGGCATGGCTTGAGAAGTCGAACCACATTAGCCTAGCCTTCATTAATCCCCCGTTATTACCGAAGACTCCCGTCTCTAGGAGCTCGCGGCCGGGTGTTCCCGGCGCCTGGTACGACACTAGGTATACTGCGTTCTTAGAGTCATTAGCGATTTTCTTCATGTAGTATTGTGCGGGTCCACCCTTAAGCATGCCTGCCGACGACACCACGACGTTTCCCTTACCCTTCACGATTCTCCGCCTATCCCCAGAGTTTCTCACAGCTCTAAACTCACTTAACGCCTTGGCCACAAGTCCATACCTGTTGATGTGTTCCGGATGGCTCACGATGATGTTGCTTATTACACGAATCATGCCGTCGTAGTACACCGAGGCGTCCGGCATTTTCTCGTAAAGCAGTGCCAGTATCTCTTGGGAGCGTCCCAAGCTGAAGGCTGGCACAAGGACGTTACCTCCCCGGTCAACGACTTCTCTCACAGCATCAATGAATTCCTTCTCGGTCTCCTCCCTCGGTGGGTGTATCGAGTTACCGTAGGTACCCTCAATTATCAGCACGTCAGCAGTGATTCCCTCAAGGTCAGCACCCTTAACTAACCTAGTGTCCACGGTGTTAACGTCACCCGTGTACAACACCTTAACCCCATCGAGATCAACTAAGATCATAGCGCTACCAGGTATATGGCCAGCATTGATTAACCTAATACTGAAGTCCTCAAACCATAGTGTCCTGCCATAATCAGTAAGTATTACATTATCCATCATCGTGTTAAGGTCTATTTCCTCGAAGGGCAGGTAGTAGCCAGATAACTTCAGGAAGTCCTTTATCATGACCTCTCCAAGCTCCTTTGTTACGGTTGTCATCACTAACGGCACCTTGGAGGTTGTGAACATCATCGGTGCTGCTCCTATGTGGTCTAGGTGTGCGTGCGTCACCGCCATAGCTGTCACGTCAGCGGGCCTTATGTGTAGTGGTAACTGCGGCTCATCCTTCTCATTAAAGTTTACACCGTAATCTAAGAGCACGTAACGGCCGTCCCTGCCAATGGCTACGGCCGCCCTACCTACCTCACGACCGCTTCCCAAGATCCTTACTTCTAACTTACTCAACCCTCCTAACACCTGAGAAAACCCTTTATTCTGGCAGGTAATAAGCTGAACTGAGGTCGTGATGGATATGTTCTCGATGAATCCGAGGGATCTGAAGCGGGCGATGAAGCGGTTAGGTATTGACGTGAGGGAGCTTGAGGGTGTGCGCTCGGTAACTATAACTCTGGAGGATAAAGAGCTAATCATAAGGGCGCCTCAAGTAATCGTGATGAAGGCGCAGGGACAGAAGATCTATCAGATCATGGGAGGGAAGGAGGAGGTACTTGAGAGGGCGCCTGAGATTAAGGAGGTGAAGTTCTCTGAGGAGGATATACGCTTCGTAATGGAGCAAACCGGCGTAAGTAGGGATGAAGCCATCAAAGCGTTAGAGGAGGCGAACGGTGACATAGCTCAGGCAATCTTACTGCTAACATCCGGTGAGTGAAGGTTAAGGTCATAGATGCAGTGAGGTAGCGTTTCGTAGTGCGCTAATTAGCGACTTAGGGTCCTCCTTAAGCGATAGTATTAACGGGATACCCTCCCTATCAGCTAGTCTGATCGCCAGCGGATCCACCTTCCTAGAACCGTGGAAGACGACGGCTGCCGGCTTCACCGGTGCAACTCTCACGGCTATCATTGGTGAACGCCCTAGGTGCACTTTGGTGAAGACTAATGCTCTTCGACTGGTCGTGCCCATTATTTGCCAGAACTCATTACCACTCATTGTCTCTATAGCTCCGATACTATCAATTATTGTGTAACCGTAAAGCTCGAGACGTGGGTTGGCGTGTGAGTTAACGATAATGCCCTCAACAACGTCAACGAGTTCGGCTAGCGTTAAGGGTATGCTGAGTTCTCTAGCATCCAGTATCGCACCAACATTTATGCTGAGGGACCTAGCAAGCTGCTTCACGGTTGCCCAGTCCCGTTTAGAGTCTATGAGTAATAAAGCATCAACGAACCTACGAAGGAACTTAACCCCTGGGGAGCGCCTCCCTTTCTCGTAATCGCTAATGACTGACGCACTTATCCCCATTATCCTGGCTAGTTCCTGTTGCGTGGCGTTGAATATCTCCCTCCAGCGACGGAGTGCTGAGCCGTGCTCGTTACTCATAACGATGTCTCCAGCAATTCTCTTCGCTATTATTTCACGTACGTAGTCACTTACCAATATCTGTTTCCCCGAGAGATTAGGGTTGAAGTGAGAAAAATTTAACGGATGTCGAAGGTCTCATTAAGTCACACTATGGGCCACTTAATGTTGGGTTCGACACAAATTCCCGCGCGCTCGAATAACTCCCTTGCGTGTTTCTGGACGTCCTCTAGAACCTTCTCCTCATCCATAGTGAGTACCTTCCTATTCCTCATTATTATCTTGCCGTCTATTATCACGTCGGTAACGTCATCACCGTGAGCTGCATATACTATGTGTGAGACCGGATCATTCATGGGCATTAGCTTGGGGTCCCAATAATTAATGACGATAATGTCAGCCTTCTTGCCTACCTCTATGGACCCTATTTCATTTTCGAGACCTAGGGCGCGAGCACCCCTTATGGTGGCCATCTCTATTATGTCCTCAGCCCTAATGACCTCGGCATCGCGCTTCACTGCAGGCTGCAGCAGTGCAGCTATCTTCATTTCCTCTATGAGGTCGTAATTGTCGTTACTTGGCCCGCCATCACACCCTAATGTGACGTTCACTCCCGCCTTCAGCATGTCGGCGACCCTAGCTATGCCGGAACCGAGCTTGGAGTTACTTGATGGGTTATGACTAACGTGTGTGCCGGTCTTAGCCAGGAGCCCTATTTCCTCATCACTCGCCCACACGACGTGCACTAGGACAACGTTGGGCCCCGTTAACCCAACCCAGTGAGCGAACTCCACAGGCTTCTTATTGAAGACCTTCGTCATGTATTCAACGTCCTCAGGAACCTCAGCTAAGTGCATCGTTATTCCCGTGCCAAGCTCCTTAGCTTTAGCCGATATCTCCCTATAGAGCTCAACACTCACCGCTCCAGGCGTCCTCGGGCCATACCAAACGAATATCCTGCCATCCCACCCGTGATACTTCCTATAGAGTCTCTCCGTGTCTCCCATACTTTGCTCTCCGCTCTCTATTAAGCCGGGATGAAGTGCGTTCTCCTCTAACGCGTAGCCAGTCATATCCATTACGTGCCTAGCTATCGCCGCCCTTAACCCCACGTCATGCACTCGCTCAATTATGCGGTCAGGCCCATACCTCCCGACCATCCCTGTTTCAAGGAACGTTGTCGTCCCAGTCTTTATCATCTCCAGCATCGTGAGGGAGGCGGCGGCTAACGCATCGTCCGCTGTCATATTGCCTTGAAGAGGCCATACACACTTGGTTAACCAAGGAATCAGCCTCTTGTAGTTTGCGCAGGCCTTGAGCATGCCCTGCACTAAGTGCACGTGTGTGTCGACTAGGCCAGGCATTATTATTGAGCGAGGCGCGTTAATCTCCTCCTTCGCCTTACCCTTGAAGTCCTTATCAAGCTCCTCGCACTTGCCGACCGCTATTATGCGACCGTCTTCGATGGCGACGCAACCATCCTTAATAATTTTTCTGTCCTTATCCACGGTTATGACAAATTTGCCCCTTACGTAAATATCGGCCAATGATACCCCCTTTTAATTTAGGCATCATATATAAATCCTTATTTTCTCATTGCTCAGTTTAACACACAAGTGAGGTATTTAATCATGGGTAGTGAGGGTGCTACAACGAAAACGTTAAGAAAGGATTACTCTCCTCAGACCCTGCGCAACATCGTGCTTGCCGCTCAGGGCAAGGTGAAGGCCGACCTAATAATAACTAACGCTGACCTAGTTGACGTAGTGGTCGGCGACATAAGGGAGAAGGTTAACATCGCAATATGGAATAACTACGTGGTCCGCGTAGGGTATTTCGATGTGGATAAGTATAGGGGGCCGAACACCATTATAATGGATGTCAAAGACGCCGAGATGGTGACGCCAGGATTCATAGAGCCGCATGTTCACATAGAGTCCTCTTTACTTACAGTGCAGGAATTCAGTAGGGCAGCCTTAATCCACGGAACGACGACGGTAGCGGCTGACCCGCACGAAATTGCGAATGTCTTAGGCGTTGATGGGATTAAGATGTTCATTGAGGAATCACGTTACGTTCCCCTCCGTGTTTTCTTCTACGTTCCCTCATGTGTGCCGCCGACTAAGGCAGGACTCGACACTGTGGGCTCAACAATAACAGCGGATGATACTAAGGAGCTGATGAAGGAGGAGGAAGTGATAGGTTTAGGGGAGGTAATGGACTTCCTAAGCGTAATCAACGCTGATGAGGAGATAATGAGGAAGATATCATGCGCGAAACTAGCTGGCAAGGTAGTCGATGGTCACGCGCCCCAGCTACCGGAGGACATGCTAGTACCTTACGCGGCCTCCGGGATCGAAGGTGATCACGAGTCAGTCTTCATAACGGAGGCATTGATGAAGCTCAGGAACGGGATGCACGTGCTCGTCAGGGAGGGATCAGCGTGGAAGGACCTAGATGAGCTTTCAAAGATACTTACGTATATGCGCATCAACACGAGGTACCTAGTTTTCGCCAGCGATGACATCGAAGTTACTGACCTAGTCGATGAAGGACACCTTGACAGGATCCTCAGGAGGGCTGTCTCATTAGGGATAGACCCGATAACGGCTGTTCAGATGGCAACGATAAATGCGGCAGAATACCTAAAACTACCGGAGATAGGTGCAGTAACTCCAGGAAGGTTCGCAGACATAGTGGTTCTAAAGAACTTCAGGCAGTTCGAGGTAAGGGACGTAATAGTGAACGGTAAGGTAGTCGTTCATAACGGAAAATATATGGCATCAAGTACTAAGCGCTACAGGTTCCCCGAGAAAGCCTATAAGACCATGAACATAGGGCGTAGAATCCAAGCGGAGGACCTAGTGATAAAGGCACCAATAAGGAAGGGAAAGGTAAAGTTCCTAGCGATCCGGGCTGTCCCTGGGAAAGCAATAACGAAGAAGGAGATCATAGAAGCAAACGTGAATGAAGGCATCATAGAACTACCTACCGGCGACACCGCGTACATAGCAACTATAGAAAGACACCACGCAACAGGCAACATAGGCAAGGGAATAGTTGTTGGCTTAGGCCTAAAGAAGGGCGCGTTAGCACAAACAATAGCTCATGACGTCCATAACGTAGTAGTCGTCGGTAAAACACTGGACGAGATGGCAAAAGCTGTTAACGAACTAGTAAAGATGGGAGGAGGCATGGTTGCCGTGCTGAATGGTGCGGTGATAGGGTCAGTGAGGTTACCTATAGCTGGGCTAATGTCTGATAAACCCTTCGAGGAGGTTTACGAAGAGCTGGAAGCTTATAGGAAGGCCCTCATGGCCATGGGGATGAACTATCATGAATGCTTCATGACGATAGCACTACTCTCCCTATCAGTAATCCCTGAAGTCAGGGTAACGGATAAGGGAGTGGTGGATGTCCTCGCAGGGAAAATCATAGATCCTATCCTAGAGGTTAAGGCAGAGGAGTGAGGGGGAAGCCTTGGGTTCCCTCCTAATACGGGGTGCTAGAGTACTTATCAAGGGCAACTACCTGCGGGAGGCTAATATCCACGTAGCGGATGATAAGGTAGTGAAGATAAGCACTCATGACACTGAGTTAACCGTTAATCGGTACGATAAGGTTATTGATGCCAAGGGATTAATAGCGGTGCCGGGCGGTATAGAGATCCACGCACATATTTACGACCCAGACTACACGCACCACGAGGATTTCTTCACAGGCTCGCTGGCGGCAGCGTATGGCTCCATAACAACAATATACGACATGCCCTTGAGAATGTATGTTGAAGACCTTAAGACTCTGGAAATAAAGGTCAAGGAAGGATTACGTAACTCAGTAATCAACTTCGGCATCATAGCCGGAATGATGAACGAGAAGAATATCGGTAACATAAAGCAACTGCGTGACGCAGGGGTAAAGGCGTTTAAGTTATTCACCTGCAAACCCTTCCGCCCAGCAAGTGACGCTGGGATAACGAAGGTCATAGAAGCCGTTAATTCAAACGATGGAACCGTAATGATTCATGCCGAGGATGACGCCATCCTAAATTACCTCGCCGAAAAGTACAGGAGGTTAAGGAGGGATGACCCAGTAGCTCATCATGAGTCAAGGCCGGCCGAAGCCGAGGCCTCAGCCGTAGCAAGAGTACTCATTATCGCGAAGATGCTGAGCATGCGTGTCCACTTCGCACACATATCAGCAGGTCTAAGTGTAAGGCTCATCAGGAAAGCTAAGGAAGCCGGTGTACAGGTAACTGCCGAGACCTGCCCCCATTACCTCCTATTCACTAAGGACGACGTCATGAAGTGGGGTAATTACCTTAAGATGAACCCGGCGCTGAAAACGAAGGATGACGTACGGGAATTATGGAGGGCCCTAGCGGACGGGACTATAGACGCTGTCACTTCCGACCACGCTCCCTCACCGCGTGATGAGAAGGAAGTCGATGTGTGGAGCGCTTGGGGAGGAGTACCTGGGGTGGAGACGATGTTCCCAGCGATATTCACGTATGGTATCAAGAGGCTCGGACTACTGACTATTGAGAGGTACGTTGAGGTAACATCCACTAACCCGGCTAAGATAATGGGTATTTACCCAAGGAAAGGTACCTTAGTCGTAGGCTCGGATGCGGATATAGCGCTGATAGACCCTAACTTAACGATTAAGGTCAGGCCGGACGTGCTTCACCATAAGGTTGATTGGACCCCCTACGAAGGTATGGAACTATGTGGGTGGGCCAAGCACTTAATAGTGAATGGTAAGGTTGTTATAGAGGACAGGGAATTCATAAGGGAAAACGTGAGCCCAAGGTACGTGAAGTCATGAGCGAGGAGTTAAGTGGGGTAGAAGGGCAGGGCATCACGCACGAACACGGGGTTAGTTCGGGCGTAATAATCACTGTAGGGTTATTCATACTATCGTTAACCCTATTCCTCTCTCCCTTCCTCTCCTATATTGTGGTTGTTCTCGCGGCTATTGCCGTAATGGTTAAGGCCCCAGCAGGGAAGACACTGAAGTACGTGTTGCTGGGCATGACATCCATAGTACTTGCCATGACGTCCGCGGTGCTCTCCATGATCGCTGTGATGTTGCCAGCAAAGGAACTACTCTTAGTGTCCCTAATACTTGGGTTTCCATCCCCAATACCGTTATTGCTCCCGATATTTGACATCTTAGGAATCGGGAGGGAGGGGCGTGCGGCCCTCGCCGTAGCCCTACTAGCTGCGGGGGTTGTTACGTTGCCTCTCTATGGTACGGCCCCTCTACATCTGCAGGATAGTTCAACGGCAGAATCCGTGTCAGGCGTTGTCGAGAACGTGGGCTTCCTGGGGCTCTATATCGCGATAGGGTATGCACCGTCGTCAACCGCGATAATCGTAGGTTACCTGATACTGATATACGTTGTCATGAGCGGGTTAAGAGCTTACCTTCAAAGAATGACCTAACAGCAGACACTAACTCGTTTTCATCCCTGCAGATTCTGTCGTACCTCTCATTAAGTAACTCCCTCAACTTCGGCATCATGTACCTTCTGTCGCAGAGTACTACCACAGCTTCGTCATGCTCGGACCTTATGGCGCGTCCAGCCGCCTGCATGACCTTTATCACGGCTGGTAACTCCATGACGTACGTGCGTGCGGAGCTCCCCACGATTCCCTCCATAACTTTCTCGAAGTCCCTAGCATAGTCGTCTGGCTGTGGATAAGGTACGCCAGCAACCACTACTGCCTTAATTAATGACCTGCCCTTACTGTCGAGTAGCTCTAACCCCTCAGTTATCTTGCCACCTGCTACGCAGTGAACCAATACCTTATCGGTGGTGGAAGCAGCCTTAAGTAACTCCTCATACTTAGTTCCTCTGCCTTCCTCGAACTGCTTACCATTAATGACCAAGTACTGCAGGACGTTACTCATGAAGTTGTAGCTAGGATAGACGACTAACGTCACGCCCATAGGGACAGTATTGAACACCGCCTCGATTAACCTAGCGTACCTCTCATACATCCCCTTACTACGGTACCTATAGCTGGAGGTAACGCTAGTTACGACAATATACGCTATGTTATGGCGAGGGAACACACGCCCATACTCAGACTCTATGTCGATGTATGTTAGGTTACTCCCGCAAATTGGTGACAATATATGTGTGGGAGGCATTGTGCCGGACATGAGTAGGACGCCTTTGAACAGTGAAAGCCTCCTCTTGATGAACCCGTAACCTAAGGGAAGCGCCTTAAGAGCACTTACCTCAGACTCTGAAAGGTATCCGTAGGACTGGAAATCAGGCTCTTTTAAGTAGCGAAGGAACTTAACAACCTTACTTAACTTAGTGCTTAAGGCAACAGCGTCTGACACACTCGGTGCTCTAAGCAATTTCTTCAACCTTATCTCGGCGAGGGCATCCTCCAAGAGAAATAGCGTGCCTTCGCCAGGGAGAACTAGGGTCTTATCCACACGCTTCAGTAGCCTCCCTTTCTGCTCACTAACTATGTCTAAGAGGTTCCTCAGGTAACTTAGAACCTCATCATAGTGCTCACCATACTGCTTAACCTCCTTTAAGGCTTGCTCCACCGTTATACTATCTATCTCCTCATCAACTACGGACTGAGGTATGAGGAGGGTATGGGCTTCATCTAAGATTAAGTAGAAGTCATCAGGCCCGACATCAGTGAAGGCTGTGTCAAACACTTCTTCACGAAACACGTAGGGATACGTAACAACAACAAATTGCGAGTCAGGGATTAACCTAGTAAGGGAGAAAAAGGGGCAAACACCAACCTTACTTGAGATCATTGACGTCAGGACGTGGGGATCAAATGATGACTCAGAATTAAGCAATTCCCGCACATCATCAAGCTTCTCATCAATACCGAAGAAATACGGGCACATCCTTCTCATTCTCAACGATTTGCATGCAGCCCAGAAGTCCTCCGTATCCCTCCCACCGCCTGAGTCCTGCGTTAGGGGACACATCTTAGCTGCACTATACACGAACGTGAAGGAGAAACCCGACCTACGTAGCTCCCGTATTACGGGACTCATTTCGTTTATCGTCCTGACACCATACAGTACTGGACTAACATCTGAGTGTGAGACCAACGCAACTATAGTCTTGCCGAAGCCTGTGGGAGCTTTAAGGACTATGTACGTGCCTAAAGACTCCGCCACCCTCTTACAGGCCTCGAGCTGACCCTTCCTTGCTGTCGTGTAAGGGAACCTCATTGTGCTTACCTTACAGTTACGTGATTTATTTCAGCGACGCTATAATCATGATTACTCCACGGCGAATAAGTGAGATAGCGAGCCCAGCCAGTATTAGGGCTATGACTTTATCCACTAATTGAGAGCCGGACTTGCCGAGTACTTCCGAGAGCTTAGCGCCGCCAAGCATGGAGATGTACGTTAGGAACACGTTAACTGCTATGGCTATTAATGCGTAGGCTATGCCGTGAGCGTATTTGATGTATATTGTTGTGGAGATCGCTGCGGGACCAGCTATTAAGGGAGTAGCTATGGGGACCAGCGAGGGTTTATCCCTGCGTAGCTCTGAGGCGTACCTAATGTCCATGAAGTCAAGAATGGCGACTATCATTAAGAGTATGCCTAGCGCTATCATGAAGTCCTGTATCTCTATGCCGAAGTAGCTCATAACGTAATCCCCAACTAAACCGAAGAAGAGCAGGATAATGGTGCCGCCGGTGACACCCCTAAGGACTATTTCCTTGCGTAGGCTAGGTTCGAGACCAGCGGTATTAGCCCCTACGTAAATCCCAAGGGTTATTGGGTCAATTACGATGAAGAGCATTATGATGTCCTGGATTAGGGCACCTACGTTTAGTTCTAAAAACACGAGGAATCACCAGCATTCGCACTCAGGATTACCGCGAACCTCGAGCGTGGTGAATTCTCCCCGTTTAAGATCCATGATTAAGAGCCTATTGAATAGCGGTTCACCGATGCCCGTCACAAGCTTGATCACTTCAGCAGCTTGGATAGCGCCTATAACGCCAGGCGTTGGGCCGAGCACCTGTGGCGGTTCCCCTTCATGCTCGCTAGTTATGCCGAGGACACACTTAAGGCAGCGTGTCACCCCCCTTAATACGGTGGTGACCTGCCCGTAGAACTCAGCTATCCCGCCATGCACTAGGGGTTTGGAGTAAATCCATGTTAGTTTATCGAGTGTTAACCTTCCAGCCCAATTATCAAGGCAATCAACAACCACGTCAGCCCGACGTACAAGTTCCTCAAACCTCTCATCCTGCACGTTCATCACGTAAGGCTCGACCTCAATATCAGGATTGAGGCTACGTACCCTCTCAGCCGCGACTAAGGCCTTTAATTTCCCTACGTCATTAACACCGTAAAGTACTTGCCTGTTCAGGTTACTCAGCTCCAGCCTCCCCTCATCAACTAGAAATAGCTTGCCGACCCCAGCAGCACTTAAGTATAACGTAACTGGCGACCCTAATCCCCCAAGACCAGCCACAAGCACTGTCGCCTCACGTAGTCTCTCCTGCCCTTCATGCCCAAGCAACCTCAATTGTCTTAAGTACCTCTCCTCAACCATCGTTCATCCTCTCTTGAAATGTTACCGGAAGTTTAAACATTAGGGGACGCGTCCTTTAATAGTGTAAGGCAGTTTAATGTACCTGAGGTAGTGGATGATGGGTGACGTAGGCCTTAAATACGGTCCAGTAATCTTCGAGGGTGTTTCACCGAATGCAGCGTTCATGACGAGAGTGAAGAAATTCATATTGACTGCTAGGACGAAGTACCAAGAGGTCCAGATACTTGAGCTCTATGAGTATGGACGGGCCCTAGTACTTGATGGATACATCCAATCAACAGAGTATGACGAGTTCATATATCACGAATCACTAGTTCATCCCATCACCGTAACGCACCCGCACCCTAAGAAGGCCCTCATTATTGGAGGCGGAGAGGGAGCGACGCTAAGGGAAATCCTAAAGCATTCATCCATCGATGAAGCGGTAATGGTTGACATAGACGGCGAGTTAATTGAGTTCGCAAAGAAGTACTTGGATTTCATGCATCAAGGATCATTCAACGATCCAAGAAGCAAGTTACTAATAGAGGACGGCTACAAGTATGTTAAAGATATAGCACCGAGGAAGTATTTTGACGTCGTTGTGCTGGACCTGACAGACCCGTACGGTCCGGAAATCTCGAGAAAGCTATATAGCAAGGAGTTTTACGCCATGGTTAAGTCAGTAATGAAAGATGATGGTATAATGGTAACTCAAGCCGGTAACTCCTTCTTCTATCCAAGAACGTATGCTAGGGTACTAGAGGATATCAAAGCGAACTTCAGCATCGTTAGGGAGTACTGGGTATGGATACCCTCATTCGGGTACGCATGCAACTTCATAGCGGCATCAGACGCACTTGACCCAGCCCTAATGAGTGAGGATGAGGTTAACAGTAGGTTAAAATCACGGAACGTCGAAACGAAGTTCTATGATGGAGCCCTCCATGTCTCCTTCTTCAAAGGGAAGGTGTTGTTAGGGAGAGTGCCGGAGGAGTGACGGATCGAGAGGTAAATTAAAAGATGATTAATATCGCTTTTTCATTAAGTAACATTAAGTAACATTAGGTACTGAGGTTCACTCAGGTCTAATCTTACCCCACTTCTCTAGTGCTTCCCTTAGCTCCTTGTGTGTCTTAGCATACTCTTCTAGCGGGATGCCGCTGTAGTATGCCTCTAGGGCTTGACGCACTGCTATTCCTCCGGCCTTGGGACCGCTCGGGTGCCCCGTAACGCCTCCCCCTACCTGTATTAGTATGTCGGAACCCATGAAGTCGAGTAATTGCGGTAGTACACCAGGATGGAGCCCTCCTGATGCTACGGGGAGGACAGGCTTGAGGCCATACCACTTCTGTGGTTCCTTTGTCTCATCACCTTCGGGGTTGAAGTCTTCCTGAGTTATGACGTTCTGCGTCAGCTTTAGTTCTCTTAGGTCCGTTTCCATTTTACCTACGTTAGTCCCTATGTGGATGTGATCTACTCCAGCAAGCCTTGATATCTTAGCTATTAGGTAGAAGCTCACTCCATGTTCTTTCGGCCTAGTGAATGCTGCGTGGAATGCCCTGTGCGCATGTATTGCTAGCTTATAGTCGGCTGCGTGCTTCCTAGCCGTCTGAACTGCTGCCCAGCCGACCGTCAGGATGTCAAGCATTATGAATTCGTTACCGTAATCGGCGACAAGTTTCATCCTACGTAGCATCTCCTCTAGCGTTGGTGCCGTTATGTTGCATAGGTATCCCTTCTTCTCACCGGTCTCCTTCTCGGCCTTATCTATGGCCTTCATCACGGCAGTTAGCCTCTTTTCGAAGCGGTTGAATGGTTGGTTAGTTAGGTTCTCGTCGTCCTTCACTAGGTCCATCCCGCCACTTAGGATCTCATACGCTGCTTCACCGTACTCCTCTGAAGTTAGTCCGACCTTAGGCTTAGGCACTGTCGCAAGTATTGGGCGCTTATAGACCTTAAGCTTGTCGCGGACGCCGCTAATACCGAATGAGGGTCCAGGGAATGACTTGACGTATTTCTCAGGGAACATTATATCAAGCACTTTCAAGCTCTTTATGGCTCTCATGCCGAAGATGTTACCCAGTACTGAGCTGAAGAGCTGAGGTATTGACCCAAGCTCAAAGAGGTCTAGAGGATACGCTACCTTAATTAAGCCATCCTCACGGACAACGTAAGCCTTAGCCATGATCTTACGTACGTGTGGCTTTAGCGTCGTTAACGTGGTCCAAGTACCGACACTGCTCTCTGACGCGATCCTCCCTGCTATGTCATCCATTGTGAGACCTTCAGCAGGCTTAGCCTTAAACACCGCAATTAACTCATCGTCACTTGGCTTATGGCTCCTGTCTACGAACTCGTTATACCATTCAAATCCCATGTTTACATCCCAAGTAAATATCAGGGAAGTAACTAATAAGTAGGTTTAACTTGAGGTTGGAATGCAATAGTGAAGAAAAGATCTAGGTGAAGGCGTTTTACACATTGCCAACTATTTCGATTAGATGCTGGGCAGCCTCCGTAAAGCGCTTAGACACTTCAGAGTCCGGATATTTCAGTATGAATGGTGTTCCAGCGTCATTGCATTCAGCTATCCTAGGGTCTAGCGGTATTTCACCGAGGAACTCTATTCCATACTTGCTAGCTATTTCCCTACCGGAGCTCTTACCGAAGATTCTGTAGAACGAGCCACATTTAGGGCAGAGGAAGCCAGACATATTCTCTATAACTCCTAAGGGTCTTATGTTTACCCTCCTAGCAAAGACGATTGACCTACCGACAACGAGGAGCGAGACCTCAGAAGGGATGGTCACAAATACGGCTCCGTCCACTTCCGGAAGCTCCTGAGCAACGGTTAGCGCTTCATCACCAGTGCCTGGTGGCATGTCAATTACTAGGAAATCAAGCTCACCCCAATTAACGTCTGTCACGAACTGTGTTATCGCGGTAGACTTGATCGGCCCACGCCATATCACTGGTGAATCATCGTCCGGGAGTAGGAAGTCTAGGGACATCACCTTAAGTCCTAGAGGTCCTAGGGCAGGCTCTATACCTTCATCCGACATGATTAGCCTAGTTCCCCTTAATCCTAGCATCTTCGGGGCAGAAGGACCGTGAAAGTCAACATCCATGAGCCCAGTTCTGTAACCTAGTTTCTGGAAGGTTAGT
The DNA here is from genome assembly GCA_027002995.1 of Desulfurococcales archaeon. Classification (GTDB taxonomy): domain Archaea; phylum Thermoproteota; class Thermoprotei_A; order Sulfolobales; family NBVN01; genus WAOL01. The sequence goes on along the minus strand of JALWZB010000155.1, from coordinate 14,627 downwards.
GCTAGGCTAGACGCTATGAAAGATTTACCGACGCCACCTTTGCCAGACATTACGACTATCTTGTGCCTTATCTTAGACATTCGTTCCTGGATCTTCTTTTTCCTCTCTAGGTATTCATGCGGCATGTGAATCCTTATCTTACTTGAGGGTGGCTTTGAGGCCATACTTACATCACTACATCTGAGTATTTTCGTTAGGTTAAAAGTAATTATGTTAGTACGTGATTAACTTCTCAGATTCTTTGCTGACTTAAGTATGTTAACTCAGCGTACTCAAGCTTAAACGTCAGGGTATACCCGTTGATATTTATGACTGCCTTTACAGGGAATTTATACTTAGTCTCGTACCACACAGTGGCGTTAACGTGGTAGGTCTTGTTGTGTACTTTAGTAATGTAGGTATATTGTACCTTCACGGTATCTAAAGGCTCCTTAACCGTGGGTATTGTGACCTTGTCGTGCCCGAGGTACTTTACCTCTACACTTACGTTATGGTTTTTAAGGTTCTCAATATTGACTAGAAGCATTGAGATATTCTCAACCTTACTCGTGAAGCCTAGCACGTCTAATACTGGTTGGACGTAGTGGGCGCCAAGGGGTATGATACCGTGCCCTTTTAACACGATTGTTTTGTTGCTGGGAGTTCCGCTCTCATTTGTTGGTACTTTGAGAGTCCTGTTATAGAAGAATATTCTGAACTGCATGATGTCCTTGACGCCGAAGACCGTACCGTTCATGTCAACATCACCTCTAACGTCGTAGAACACGTCTAGGGTTGCGTTGGGATTAGGTTTATTCGTGAAGTATATCTCTTTAAGTGCCTTGTAAAGATTCTCCGTGGCTGGCTTTAGTTGATGGGACGTTTCCCTTGATGCGTGAGTTACGAGGTAAGCTACGCCTACAGCTATGAATACTACTATTACAGCAGCTATAACCAGATCCCACCTAACCTTCCTAGTTCTTATGGAAGGTGAAACCCTCGCCTTCTTCTTAACGATTACCTTACCTGCTTCCTTCTCCTTCCTTTTCCTCTTCTTCCTGGCCAGTTTGACTCACCTCGCCTCTCCTTCAGCCGCTTCACATAGTGTGGTTCAGTATAAAACCATTTTCAGGTTTCGGTAACGTTACACGTAGCGCCTAACCTTGATTACCTGCTCCTCGCCCTTCATGCCGTAGGTCATTACTATTAGATCACCTATCGAGACCTCATCCATCCTAACGAGTTTTTTGAAGGCCTCCTCGAGCCCTTCCTCATGGTTCTTTGTTGGGGTTATTATGGGGTTCACGCCCCACAGTATGTTTATTGACCTAGCGACCTTCATAGTAGGCACAGCCACGTGGAAAGGCACGTTGGGTCTTATTGATGCTAGATGGCGGGCGGTGACCCCCGTTGATGAGTATATTATTATCTTAGCGTTCAAGTCCTCTGCAAGCTCGGCAACGCCCTTAGCGTACCTCCTCTTCAGTGGGCCGCCCTCCCTGTATGTCCTTATGTTTTCGCTGGCCTCAGCCTTACTAACTATCCGACGTAACCACTTCACTGCTTCAACGGGGTATTTGCCAGCAGCTGTTTCCCCGGTCAGCATTAACGCGTCAACGCCCTCAGACACGGCAACGTAAGTGTCAACAACCTCAGCCCGCGTGGGGACGGGGTTCTCAACCATGGATTCCAGGAGTTGCGTTGCCACTATGACGGGCTTACCTATTCTTAGTGAGGTCTCGACAATACGTCTTTGAATCCTCGGTATCTCCTCTAGTCCAAAGTTCATTCCTAGGTCCCCTCTAGCAACTAGTATCACGTCGGCTACATGCGCTATGTCCTCAACATTCTTGACTGCTGATCTTGTCTCTATCTTAGCTATTACTCCGGCATCGCACCCAATCTCCCTAAGCAGTTCCTTCAATACCCGCACGTTATCTGCGTTCCTAACGTAGCTGAGCCCTATGTAGTCAGCCCCAACACTGCAGGCGAACTTGATATCCTCTAAATCCTTCTTGGTTAGGACCGGGAGGTCGAACTCCTTGTTCTGAACAACGACTCCCTTGCGAGACTTAATGACAGCGTCAGTTAGGGCTGCGACTTCAACTTCATCACCTGAAACCTTAACAACCCTCAACCTGACCCTACCATCATCCATTACTAGGATGTCTCCCTCCTCAAGCTCAGAAAGTACTCTCTCGTTCGGGAGCGGTATCGTGCCCGGTTCTTCGGCTTTCTGCTGCGGAACTAACCTAGCGATATCACCCTTCCTCAAGGTTAGGGGTTCAGGTAACTCACCTAACCTTATGGAGGATCCTTCGAGATCCGTTATTAGCGTCAAGGGCTTACCTGTTATCTCCTCAGCCTTCCTAACATTGTCAGCGAGGGTTTTCCAGAAATTACTATCCCCGTGAGCGAAGTTTATCCTGAACCCTGACGCGCCGGCGTTAACTAACTTGATAACTGTTTCTAAATCTTTAGAAGCGGGCCCTAGAGACGCGATTAGTTTAACATGTGTCAGCCTAACTCACCTAAAGAGCAAAGGGCAGAAAAGAAAATAAGGGTTCACTAATCCAAATGACTGGAGCCGCCGTAGCTCAGCGGGTAGAGCGCCGGCCTCGTAAGCCGGTGGTCGCGGGTTCAAATCCCGCCGGCGGCTCCATACCACACAATCACATATGTTGGGAAGCTTTCGATAATCAGCCTTAAACGTTGGGAGTGTGCTAGGGATGTTGCGATACTTCTGTACAGCTCCGCAGGGCACGGAAGACCTTGTGGCTAAGGAATTAAGTAGGACGGGCGTTAACGTGAGGTCGATCGCGCCTGGCAGGGTATTCTTTACTGCTGACGAACGCTTTATCTACGTAGGCAATAATACCTTACGAACCGTGAATAGGGTCTTCATTGAATTGATCCACACTAAATTCAGAACCTTACGTGACATAAGGGAGATTGCTGAAAGCTTAAGCTATACGGAATTCATTAAGAGTAATGCAACCTTCGCTGTTAGGGCCGAGCGCGTAGGTACGCATGATTTCACCAGTATTGACGTGGGGCGGGAGGTTGGGGCAGGCGTAATTGAGTCGTATGTGAGCGAAACCGGTGTTAGGCTGAAGGTTAACCTAAGGAGACCTGATGTTGAGGTACATGCCTTCGTAATAAATGACGACCTAATCATAGGTATCAACACCACCGGCACATCGCTCCACAGACGTAGGTACAGAGTGTATGATCACCCAGCGGCACTTAAGACCACGTTAGCCGCCGCGCTACTAGAGCTGCTGGACTACAAGGAAGGGTCGTTCCTGGACCCCATGTGTGGCGGGGCCACGATAGTTATTGAGGCTGCCCACAGAGCGCTCTCTATGCCCACCACTCTGTTCAGGCAGGACTACGCTTACAGGAAGCTAAAGCTCTACGACCCTCAAGTCGAACGCGATACGATCGCAGATCTCCTCTCAAGGATAGAGTTAACGAAGGACATTCACGCGTACTGCATTGATGCTAGCCCAAAGCACCTAACCGGTGCACGCCTAAATGCGGCGTCGGCCAACGTTGCTTGGGTCACTACATTCATTGAAGGCGACTCAACGCTACGGAAGACTTACTCACTCGTAGACACTGAAGTGCGTTATGCCGCTGTTAATCCGCCCTACGGAATAAGGTTTCATAACCCGAAGAAGTTACCCATGTTCTACAGGAAGTTCTTAGAGGTATTCTTCGAGCGCTTCCCGGAGGCACGATTAGCGCTAATTACAGCCGCGGTGAGGGCGTTAGAGAGGGCAGCTGATGAGGCAGGGATTAAGATAGTCCGTAGGATTAACGTGATGCATGGCGGGTTACGTGCTAGGATGTACTTGCTGAGTTCCTGAGCTTGCCTTAACGGCGTATCGTGCGAGGATAATTACTAGTAGGATAAGCAGTAGTAGGAATCCTAAGAGGTCAGGCTCATTAACGATGTTTACTTTTGGTGTGCTTGTATTAGTTGCTGATGTTATTCTTGTGCCGTGTGGCGTACTAGTCCGGGATGTAGTGCGGGTCGTCTCCTGCGTTGAGTAGGTTGCCGTACTTAATGGTGTCGTACTTGTCGTTGATGTATGTTGCGTCGTCACCAATGTGGTGGTGGAGCTTGTTCCTGTGCGATTCCCTGGCGTGCTTGTGTTTGTTCCTGTTACTGTGGTGCTGGACTGTGTCGTAGTACTTGGGGTTGCTGTGCTTGTTATGTTTAACCCTGCCTCTAGCGCAACCTTCTTGATGAGGGGAAGTAGCATGTCGTGCAGTATTGTCGCTAATTTACTGACGTTGTATGTCCTTAACTTCGATGGTATTTCGCTGTCCTTAAACAGCATTACTTCTTCAGCGTACCTTATCCTAGAGAGTTCCTTCTTAGCATGCTCCAATTGCTTCTCCGTAATTTCCTCAGTGAGTGATTCACCCTCAACTAATGATGGGTTGTTAAGCCTAGCCCCAGCTAGGAAGTCCAGCGAGACCCAACCGACGGTCGGGATGTACATGAGTGTGTAGGCGTGAGGACCAGCGTTGAGGAACCTCATGTACGAGCCTTCGATGGGCATGGTCATGTTTAGTGGTAGGTATACGTAGCTGTACTCCATCTTAGCAGGTATTCCGTAGTACCACAGCAAATTCATTAAGACTCTGGACATGTCATCGCAATCTCCCTGATGCTTGTTAACTATGTCGGCAAGCGTCCTAGGTAGGGCACTTGCGTTGTAGCGTATGTAGCCCGACAGATAAATAAATATGGCGGCTTGGACGGCAAGGAATGCCTTAGACACATTATTTATACTGTATCCCCTCTCCTTAAGCCACTTGGTGAAGTCAGGGACGACCTTCCGCTTGATTATATCTACGGGTTTCTTCACGTACTTCTCCCTAATGCCCTGTGGAATCTCATCCTCAACGTCTGCGAACGCCTTAGGGTTGCGAGATATTTCGAGCACTACACTCGTTAGGTTTAGGAATGTCTGCTTAATCCTAACGACCACAAAGCCGTAGCTTCCATTGAAGACTTTAATCTGTGCGGTGACGTTGCTGTCGTTCCCTACGAGCGTCACGTCGCCACCGTAAGCAACGATATATACTGTCTGATTGAGTGTGCCGTCACTGTAGTTTGTCGGTATCTCAAAGTATGCTGTCGTCCTGTTCCTTGTTAAGACGACGTATGCGTAATCATACAAGGTGAAGCTGAGGTGCTGTAGTTTACCGTGACTAGGTTGTGCTGAGGTACTCACGGAAGGGTAACTAAGCAATAACGAAAATAGGATTGCCGCAAGCATCAGTGTCGGCAGGTGTGTGCCACGCAAACGTAGTCCCTAATGTCCCATAACCTAGGCCTTAATAACTTACATAGAGACTACCACAGCGGGTTCAACGATTGAAGCCAGAACTTAAGTTAGCTGATGTTGGGGAGGACAAAGCAATAAGCACGTTAATTGAGTCCTTGGGCAATAGCTTCGATGGAGGTCTCCTCGATAAGTTAGATGATGCTGCAGCCCTGCGCTTGGAAGGCATAACTATAATCAAAGTCGACGGTACATCGGAACGAGCGTCCAAGTACCCGTGGATGGGGCTAGACGACCTAACTTACCGTGTCCTGGCTGGGAGTGCCTTAGACATTGTAGCTAAAGGCGGGAGACCTCTATATGCGTTGATATCGCTTGGTGTGCCTAAGGAGAGGACCCTTGAGGACGTCCACTTAATTGGGACGGGTATTCGCGAGTTTGCTCAACGATATGGAGTTAAGGTATTGGGAGGGGACTTCAATGCCTCCGAGGATCCCTTAGGTGTGTGGATAGACGTAACCATGTTAGGCGAGGCAAGAAAACCTATTAGAATGAGGGGAGCGCAGGCAGGTGACAAGGTCTACGTAACATCGTGCTTGGGCAGGTCAGCAATTCCTGCACTAATGCATTACTTATCAATTAAGGGTGACATACCGAGCAACGTTAAGAAGTGGTTACGTAGGCCGGAGGTACCGTTAAGCTTCCTACGACACGTTAACGAGGTTAAGGCAGCTACGGACATGAGTGATGGGTTGCGTTCGGTGAGGAGGTTCCTCGAGTCAAATTCTTTATCCCTAATGCTGTCCGAGGAGCTCCCGATATGCAGAGACGTTTCCGAGTTCATGGGGGAGGCAGGTATTAGTGTGGAGGACGTGTTAAGGTTTATGGGAGAAGAGTATACGGTGATCTACGTTTGCGATCAAGGTGAGGATTGCGGGGATGGTTTCCTGCTAGGATATCTTACCGAGAAAGGGGTTGGGAAGGTACTGTTAAGAGGGGAAGAAGTGTTTGGAGGATGGGATAACTTCAGGGGGTTCACCTAAACTTAGTACGGAGTAACCTTTTATTTTAACGGAGTATATGGTTAAGCTAGAGGTCAGGCTAATGGGTGAGTCACAGCCCGTCGCTAAGGGCGAACACAAGCTAATTAAGCCATCAACCTTCGACCCCGTTAAGGGAGCAATCAGGATTGCGGATAGGGAAATACGTATTGGTGGCCCCCTGCCAAAACCTAAGAAAGGCGAAAAACTAGTTAGGTACACCAACTCGATATGCCCTTACTGCTACGCCTTATTACCAGCCATAATAGTTGAGCGAGACGATAAGCTCTACATCAGGAAGATCTGTCCAGAGCACGGTGAGATAGAAGAGATATATCAGGGGAGTGCTGAGTGGGCTAAACGCATAGAGAAGTGGTTTGTTGAGGGACGCGGACCCAGGCACGTGTACACGGAGCTAACCGCGCCCTGTCCCTTCAGCTGTGGTCTTTGCCCACTACATAAGAATCACACGGCTTTAGCTAACTTAGTTCTGACTAATAGGTGTGACTTGGACTGCTGGTATTGCTTCTTCTATGCTGAGAAGTCTGGCTTTGTCTACGAGCCGACGCAGGAGCAAATAAGGCGCATGCTTGAATCGTACCTTAAACAGGGTGTCACCCCCGTAATACAGTTGACAGGTGGTGAGCCTCTCCTACGCGAGGATATCGTTGAGATAGTAAAGATGCTCAGGGAGATGGGCATAAAGCACATTCAGCTAAACACGAACGCAATAAAATTCGCTAGGCTGTACTTAGAGAAGGGTGAGGAAGAAGCGGTAAAATTTGCTAGGGCATTAAGGACTGCTGGCGTAAACACGGTCTACATGAGCTTCGACGGCATAACCCCAAAGTCTAACCCCAAGAACCACTGGGAAATCCCCTTTGTCTTCGAGGTCTTCCGTAAAGCGGGAATGACATCGGTAGTCTTAGTGCCTACGGTAATTAAGGGTATAAACACAGGGGAGCTAGGGGACATAATAAAGTTCGCCGCCCTTAACATGGATATCGTTAGGGCAGTGAACTTCCAGCCAGTATCGTTAACAGGCATGATAAAGAGGGCCGAGAGACAGAAACTTAGGGTAACGATATATGACACCGTAAAATTAATTGAAGAGCAGACCAACGGGCAAATAACCGTTAACGACTGGTACCCGGTCCCCACATCAGTCCCGGTATCAGTCTTCGCCGAGGCGCTTGCCGGGAGATTCAAGTTCGAAATGGCTAACCACCCAGAGTGTGGTGTAGGCACGTACATCTACGTGCATAAAGAGAACGGAGAACTGACATACATACCAATACCAAGAATGATAGACGTTGAGGGATTCATGGAGTACTTACGCGAGAAAGCTGAGGAACTGAAAGCAGGGAAGCACAAGCTACTAGTAGGAACTAAAATACTTCTAAACATGCTCAAGGACTTCATAAGATGGAGTGAAGTACCGTCCGAGCTAAAGAAAAGCTTACCCAAGTTACTTCTAGAGATATTCACTAAGCAATCATACGAAGCCCTAGGCAAGTGGCACTACAAGTTCCTATTCCTCGGGATGATGCACTTCATGGATCTATACAACTACGACGTTGAGAGAGTCATGCGATGCAACATCCATTACCTAATGCCTGACGGCAGGGTAGTACCGTTCTGCACCTTCAACGTGTTAAGCGACGTCTACAGAGACTACGTGCAGAAGAAGTACATGTTCACACTAGAGGAATGGAAGAGAATGAAAGGCGAACACACCCTAGGAGAGGCAATAAAGTACAGAAGAAACAACGAACTAATAAGGAAGATGACCACTCACCCGCTGTACCTCAAGACATACGGCCCATTCCTCGAAAAATGGATCGACATGTACCCATGGCTTAAGGAACATTCTCATGACAAATAATCTCAAACCCTTAACTCACTTTCCCTTAGCGAACACAGCAGAGTGATAATACGGCGATGTATACTCTTAATTAAAATACGTCTGCAAGACTTTCTCCGCTAAGCAACTCACTCAGGGAACTTATAACCGCAGAACGGGCACACCTTCGCTTCCAACGGCACTAGATGCCCATTAGGGCACCACTTAAGTCTCTTACCACAGTTCGGGCAGAACTTAGCGTTAGGCGGCACCTCTGCACCACAGTAGGGGCAGTAGAACTTCCTCTGTGTCTGAGGTTGCGGGGTGGTTATGCCTTGTTGTTGTGGTGGCGGAGGCTGTTGTTGCGCGTAAGGACCGTAAAGTAGGGGAGGTATCATAACTATTCCTGTCCCCGTTGCTGCTCCAGGCGATTTGCCTAGTTCGGAGGCCACGGACTTAACGGTCTCCATCTGAAGCACCATAGCGGCATTACCGGTTTGCCTGATCCAGAATATCTTCTGGCGCCACTCCTCAGTAGTGTCGACACCCTCAAACTTAACGTCGATTAGCTCGAGCCCCAGCCTCTTGAAGTCCTCCATGACTCTTAACTTCACCTCCGTGCTCACCCTGTCGAGATTCATGAATACGTCAACGATGCTGTACGTCGATAGGTACTTCATCAGTAACTCGTTCATGTACCCTCTGAGATACTCATTAATGTCGTCGGTAGTGAATAACGACTGCCCTCCAACAACCTCATTAACGAATACAGCCGGATCCGCTATTCGGAAGTAGTATGAGCCCCTGAACATTAGGGGCGCTAACTCAGTTGTTTGCGTCCTCCCGCCAAAGAGACCTCGGAACTGCTTTAACGAGACGAAAATTATTGTGGCGACGAAGGGTACTCTCTCATACCCCGCTACCTTCGATAGCACCTTAGTGAGTAGCGGTAACGTAGCCGTGGTTAACACGTGCCTACCAGCTCTAAGCACATCGTAAACCTTACCGTCCCTGTAGAAGACCGCTGCTTCATATTCCTTAACTATTAGGACTGACCCCCACTCAATCACTTCATTAGGGTACTTCCAAACTATGTCGTCGGGGCTCGGGTTTACCCACTCAATTACTTTAGGCATACCGCATCACCTTACCTACCGGGTTCAGCCTTGAATAAGTTATTCCTAAATTCTATTTTGTCGAGTATACTATTAACTAGGCTCATGACTTCCTGCAGCTTAGCGGGGTTACTACGTGCCTCCTGAAGAACGGTGAGCAAATTCTCAGTTATCGAAGCTATCTCAGCATCAACCTGCTTTAGCGTCTCAAGTTCTCGCTCCCTCACTTTAACCCTATCAAAGAAACCAGCGTATCCAGCTGGCGCGCTCTTTATCTTAGAACCAGCTTCATCCAGCTTCTTCCAGAGCCTATCAAGGTAGGTGACTGGTGCATCATACATACCATCTAGGGCAGCAAGCATTAACTCCCTTACGATGTCACGTGCGCTCTTCAACTCATTGTATATATAATTACGGATTAACCTATCGTCCTCCCTGATTAATTCCTTAACCTTATACCCATGGAACCCAGGAATTATCTTCTCAAGCTTCTCTAACAGGCTTAACTCCTTACCCAACCCTAACACCTGCTTTTCACTTAATTAGAGTAACCTTACTACCCTTTTATCTGTCTTCTTAATTGTTTGCTAGAGCTGTTAATTCCACTTTGAGTAAGTCTATCGAGGGGGCTTTACTACGTTGACTAACATATATGCTAATCCTATACCTATGAGCAAGACGGCAATACCAGGGCCTATACCGGCTTGGGACGCAACAAATATCGCTATGCCAGTAGCCACGACTGCGCCTCCCCAAAATCGCCCCAAGAAATCATGTTTGGAAGCTATGATGAAGGCACCAATAAAGCATAGTATTATCGAGGCTAAACTAACTGGTGATAGGACACCATACCAAGTCGCAAGGATTAACGCCCCAATTACTATTAGTGTGAGGGCAACAAACATACCCTCCCTCAATATAAACCCTACAAGCTAATTTGATTCATTCGCTTTAAAGTGATGTGGTGTTTTTTTTTACAAATCCGCAAATAAGGTAGCTATTGTGCGTGAAAAATGCTCTGTGACTAGTTACTTAAGTACCTTCGTCCTATACTCCTCGTAGAGCTTAGAGACCTCATTAATCCAATGCGTTAAGTCCTCGGGTCTGTTCGGATAATTGCGGTACAGTTCCTTAGCTTTATTCATGTACTTCGCTACCGCCCTTAACTTGAGTAGCAGGCTAGGTCTTCCTATCCCTGCCAGTAACCTCATTGCCTTATCCACTACTGAGAGTTCGAGGTCTCCCTTCATGGAGACCGTGTTTAGGTCTGATTCCTTGATGATCTTACGGGACATACCGTATTCAAGGTCATCGTCGCTTAATTGCTGGAGGAACATCCTGAATATGTCGAGGGCGGCTTGCTTTATGCCGTAGTGCTCTAGGAAGCACTTATTCGCGCTCCAGAGGGCAGCATTGGAGGTATCTCCGTTAGCCTCTAGGTAAGCGTTAGCTAGGCACCAAGAAGTTATCATTGCCGAACCCTTTCCCCCGCCATGCACGGGGTTCACGGCGTAGGCAGCGTCGCCAATGACGGCTAAGCCGTTCCACACCAAGGTATTGACAGGTCTCCTCGTTGGTGCGGGCGCGCCACCAGCCTCAATTATCTCGCTACCTTCGAACTCAGGCCTAGTCAGGACATACTTATACAGTAAGTCCTTAGGGTTAGGGTACCCAACACCATGCTGTACTCCTAAACCAACGTTCACTAGCCCATCCTTAAGGGAGTATGGGAAGAACCACCAGTAACCACCGGGTGCTACGCGTTTACTTATGTATATGCGCAGGATTTCCGGCTCATCTACTTCCCGATTAAGCTTACGTACTTCACGATAAGCAACTATGGCGTCCTCGGGTTTCAAGGGATCCTTAATGGGCCAATCGTCAGGTGCCTGATTAGCGAGAACCCTAGCATAGCCCGTGGCATCAACCACTAGCTGCGCATGCACCTCAACTTTCTCGGAGCCCTTACGTAAGACAACTCCCTGGGCAATACTGTCCTTCACAATTAACTTAGTGGCGCTTGTCTCCTCCCAATACTCCGCACCCGCATCAACGGCTCCCCTAATGAATCTCTGAGTGAACTTTATTCTATCAATCATGAATCCGTCTCCTAATACCCTATACTTCGTGCCTTCCGAAGGCGAATACACGTCTATGCCCTTCACAGTACCCGTGAGTTCCTCACCGCTTGGATACTCCACTCCTAACTCGTCGAAATGATGCTTACCCATGGCATCCCCGCATGCCTTATCACCGGCCCGGGCGTAGGGACGCATGTCAGCAAGCAACACCTTAACACCCTTCCTGCTCAGAAAGTACGCAAGCGTTGAGCCAGCAATGCCAGCACCCACTACCAGGACATCGTACTTCTGCGGCACTTTATGACCCCGCTCTCATAAGCTACGGCGGAGTTTTAATTGCTTACCAGAAGAACGGCGGTCCCCGTCGCTCCATCTACATCATCGACTCAGCGGGTGTCGTCAGGTCATCCCATTATCCCTTGCGTAACAAGAATTAAAACTCAATACTCAAGACATGGGGATAGGCTAGAGACATTGAGGACGCAGGATAAGGTCTGCGAGGTATGCGGTAAGAGGCTGGCAATTCACAAGTGCAGGATCTGTGGCAGGAACGTTTGCGAAAGGCACTTCAATAAACGCAAAGGCATATGTAGTGTATGCTCTGACTTAATGTGCCAGGTCTGCGGGAAAAAGCTCTCAGTAGATGCCTGTATTGTCTGCGGGAGACTAATATGCAGGTCATGTTCAGTTGAGCTACAACCAGGTATAAGGGTATGTACATCTTGCTACGAAAACCTACCGGAGGTGCTGAGTGAGAGACCTGAACTCAGCTACTTGCTAAGGTATGTTCGAAAACGTCATTGATTCGCTAGCAATTGAAATAAAAGCTTAAAATGTGCTCGGCGCTATCCTCAAGGTGATGTTTAATGGGATTCAGCGATGCGTTAAATCTCGTTGAGAACATAATAAAGAAGTACGAGGGTGTACGTACTGAGGCTGTAAAGGAGGTTAAGATAACTAAGGTCGCCGCGTTCAACATAGTCAGTGAGATCCTCACCAGAGCCGAGCGAATACTAGCGTACTTAGCCGAGTTAGAGAAGCTGGCGGAGGGAGGAAAGGTTTCGAGACTATGCGGTAATTGGGTGATTGCCAAGGACGACGGAATGACTTTAGCCTCACGAGTTAAGCCAGCCTTAGCGGTGTCTTACTCAGCAAAGGAAAACAAGGTAGTGTTCGCTGACTCCGTAACGTCAGTTATCATTAAGCCCTCAGAACTAACTGTGAAGTTCAGGTCATTCACTATCACGATACCCTTAACACGTAGTAGTATCGAGGAAAACGCAGACATACTTAAGTCGCTAGGCTCGAAGATGCTCTTCGTCGTTGACGCAATATTAGCCAGGATAGAGATGTGTGGGAAGGCACACGGCATAAGACTATAACACAATCCTCCTTCTTAATGGACTTCATGAAGCCCTAGGGGTAAGGATGATACTTATTTCCGGTTATCCTAAACTTCCTTCCTCTAGGGGTAAACACGTATATTTCATCAATTCCCGGCATGTAGAGGAAAACTAGAGGCATGTTGTCAGGCATTGATCCAAACTTACGTAATCTCCTGTAAATTCTTAAGGCCTCCTCAGGATCTACGCCACGCTTAACGCCCTCAAATCGGCATTCGTTAACTAACCACCGTCTCTGCATACCGTATCGACACGATACCAGGTGACCGTCGCGGAAGACCGCCTGAAGATCCGGTTTAACTAGGAGCGGGATGAAGTAACCAAGGTAGAGTTCCAAGTACGTTGCCCTCAGACGTGTTGGGCAGGAATCGAGTATCGCCACACCAGAAATTACGCGGGTGCTGGCACGTAAACTAAACTCAACCCACCGACACCTCCGTGCCGGTTCAGTAAGCTCAGCTGGGAGTAGATTCAGTAGTCTCTCCAAGCATTCCTTAGGACATACCGTCAGGAAGTAGGGGTTAGCGCATACCGCTACCTTAACTTGCTTATCTCGGTCCATCTCATGACCTCTTTTTAAGCTCTTCAAGTCCTTCTTGTGGGTGCGGGTATTGAATGTTAAGGAGCATAATGGCGCTGTCCTAGTATATAGTGTGAACGATCCCGCAGGCTCTGGCATAGCTGAGTACTTAAGGGAAGTTACAACCTGCGTTGATGTAAGCGCTTCAAGAGCTGTTAAGGCATGGTACGTTAAGGACGTGGACGCTGTACTGGCAGGATTCCAGGAGGAGACCATATCTATGGACTACCTTGACGAGGTGTTTCCTTCAGCTAAGTTCTATGTCTTTCTATCGAGGCACTCCGCCATGTCCGGCATAAGGTCCCTGACAACGCATCACACCGGCAACCCAACAGCATCAGCTACCGTCGGCGGCAGACCCTACGAACTCTCCATAGCTTACCCGTTACTGACATATAACTTCATTAGGGGCCTTAGTGAAGTGTCTAAAGCGCGTGCACTGCAGGAGTTTGAAGTTGTTTATGAGGTTACGCACCACGGCCCCACTTCATTGAATAAGCCGCTGTCCTTCATCGAAATAGGCTCAAGTAACAGGGAATGGGGGCTTAGGGAAGCGCATGAAGTGGTCGGCGAGGTCGTGCTTGACTCTTTAAAAGCATTAAACCACGTAAGGTGTGTGCCTGCAGTGGGGTTCGGTGGACCCCATTACGCGGAGAAATTTACGGAACTCGCTCTCAAGGATGATGTATGTTTCGGACACATAATACCTAGGTATGCTCTCAAGGAGCTACGGGAAACTCCCGAGAAGCTAGAGTTCATCATTATGCAGGCAATGACTAAGTCAGTGCCAAGACCTGTGAGGGCATTAGTGTTGAAAAAAGTAGGTTCACTCGCGCGTGATACCGCTAAGAAAGTAGCTGAGGACCTCGGCTTAGAATTCATTGTTATTAAGTAACGTAGGTGCGGGGCAAATGCTTATACGGTCGAAAGCTTAGTTCGTTGAGGGTACTATGCACGTAGTGCTCAAGCTCACAGGTAAAGTATTTGAGCCAGGTAACGAGCGAGTACTTCTTGAAATAACCGAGATATTGAAGGAGAAGGCGTCAACTGACCGCTTAGTTGTGATTACTGGCGGGGGTAAGACTGCCAGAAAGTATGTTGAGCTAGGTAAGGAATTAGGCGTGAGCAACGCGTGGCTAGACCTCCTAGGTATGGAGGCATCTAGACTTAACGCTCTCCTCCTCGCCGCCTCGCTCAGTGAATTAGCCTATACACCGATACCTAGGAGCGTTGATGAAGTCCTTCAAGGATTGTCCACAGGCAAGGTGGTGATTCTGGGAGGG
>JALWZB010000154.1 GCA_027002995.1 Desulfurococcales archaeon | reverse complement strand
TTCTTAGCCTTAGCTACGTTCTCAGCCATTACCCGGGCGACCTCCTCAGCCGTTACTGGGTGGTCTGCCCATACATCGTAGTCCGTCACCAACGCTATTGTGGCGTAGTGCATGCCAGCTTCCCTAGCTAGGTTTATCTCAGGCACTAGCGTCATCCCTATTATGTCTGCCTTGAAGACATCCTTCCAAATCCTTGACTCGGCCCGGGTAGAGAACCTTGGTCCCTCTATGCATACGTACGTGCCCTTACCATGGTACCTTATGCCCAGTGACTCCGCTGACTTAGCTAGGATTGATCTTAACGTTGGGCAGAAGGGATCAGCCATACTCACGTGCGCGACTACAGGGCCGTCGAAGAACGTGTACTCCCTTGACTTAGTCATGTCGATGAATTGATCAGGGAACACGATGTCCCCCGGCCTGTAGTCTTCCCTTAGAGACCCTACTGCGCTGACCGCTATGACCCACTTGACGCCTAAGCTCTTGAGAGCCCAGATGTTAGCCCTGTAGTTTATCTTGTGGGGAGGTATCTTATGCCCTCTCCCATGCCTTGGTAGGAAAGCTACTTTCCTTCCGGCGAGCCACCCTACGATGAGGTTATCTGATGGGAGCCCGTAGGGCGTGTAAACCTTGTATTCCTTAGCGTCCTCAATTACTTCAGGGTCGTAGAGCCCGCTACCACCTATGATACCTACCTCAACACCTTTGACAGGGGGTTCAACAAGCATTTAACGCACCCACGCTTCCTTCCTCTCTAACCTATTAATCAATATTCCCTACCTCTGGTGGTAAGGGCCTCATAATTTTTCCCTATATGTCGACAACATAGCTTCTTCCTTGGGGATAAGGTATGGTGGACGTCAAGAAACATTACTTCAGGCGTGACGTCGCAGAGGAGATCTTCAGGTACTCTAGGATGAGGTGGGCTGCACTTGAGGGGCGTTTAGGGAGTGGGAGGGTGTTCATCAGGTACAGGAATGACGTCCCCCTACACTTCACGTCACCCGAGGACGTTTCTTCGACGATCATTAGGTACTCTGGGATAGGTGTTAGGACAATCTACGTGACTGCCGCTGTATGGAGGTCCCTTAAGAGCAAGGGTGACGTTGAGCATGAGGAAAACATCGTGAAGTACACGCCCTTCTGGGACGTTGACCTAGTCAGCGGTGAGTGGAGGGCTGCCCTAGCAGCGGCTGAGGCTGTGGTGAAGGTTCTTGAGAGCGAAGGCGTTTCTGAGAGCGCGTACCTGCTGTGGAGTGGGAGGGGCGTGCATGTTCGAGTAAATGAGAACGCGTTAAGTGATGACCTTCTTGAGGAGCTAAACATCACACCCGTCGATGCGGCATTCACGATAGTTGAGTACGTGCTCCGCAAAGGCTCTGAAGCCATAAAGGGTGCTGCGAAGCGTTCAGGGGGTGAGGTTAAGGTTGAGAACTTAGTTGACGCTAAGCGGGTCTTCACCGCCCCACTTTCACTGCATAGGGAACTGGATCGCGTTGCTGTGTGCTTCACGCCTGACGAGTTAAGTTCATTCACGCTGGAGTGGACTAATCCGAGCTCCTTCAAGCATAACCCATGCTGGGGCAAGCACTACGTTGGCGAGCTGGATGACCTCTTAAGGAAGGCACTGAGGGAAATTGACTTGAAAGCGAAGAGGCATGCCGCCATAGCTACGAGTCCTGAAGCTGTCGCTAGGAAGGCGCGTAAAGCCCCTCAGCCCCGACCCGTACCTAGGAGGATGGGGAGGTTTCAGGTAATGGGCTTACTTCAGGCAGCACGTTACTACCTGCTCTACGGCGATTTAGAGAAGGCGAAATCCTTCGGCCTGAATAGGGCGATATTCTACGCGTGGGCAAAGAAGAGGGGGCAGGTCGCGGCGAGAAAAGCCTACGGCGTCAGCCCCTCAGTACGTGCTAGGACATCCTCTAAGGGAAGGGAGGGCGTTAAGCTCGTCGAGGCGGCTGGTGAGGAAGCGTTTCAAGCACCGTCAGGGTTCTTCACAATGGGTGGGGAGGAGCAGAGGCCTGAGGACTATGACAGGCAGATCGCTGAGAAGATCGAGGGTGTCGTTCCCTATGAGAAGGCGTGGGAAGCAGCTCTAAAGTACCTTAGGAAGTTCCCCAAGCACGTATTGCTTGACCCAAGGAAGTTCTACGAGAAAGTCTACAAGCCTGTTAGGGACGACTTCAACGCCGTACTGGAGGTCCTTAACGAGAGCGAAGATAAAGGTGAGGAGAAAGGGGATGAGCGAAGAGAGGAGCCCGAGAGAAAGGAGGAGAGCAAACCCAGCAAACATGATGGCGGCTTACTCAGATTCATGAAGAGAAGCTAATGTGCAACCTAGTAAACAAGTAAGTACGTAAGTTTTTAAACGCGCTCGCGAAGACCAAAGCAAGGTGTTTAGAACGAGAAAAGCGGTATTCATCATAGCTGTGTTAGCACTCTGCGCGGCAATCGCCGCCGCACTCTATTATCAACCACTGATCCTGAGGAAACCAGCAACCACCACCTCAACGTCAACAACAAGTACCCCGCAAACCCAGCCCGCAACACCCGCCACGTCAACAACTACATCGACACAAACGCACACAACATCCGCAGCCACCAGCACTACTGGGGAGGGAGGTAAGAGGATATCCCTAACAGATCTTTCCACGCCTGATAAGCTCCTATCAACCTTCAAGCACGTTAAGATCTCCGTCGACGTAATGAACTCTTCAGGTGGAAGAACCCACGTCTCAATATCCTTCAGCATAGTTCCTGGTGAAACTATAGGTAATGAGGATACCTTGAAGCTAATACTCAATGTATCATCAGAGAATGAAACAGAAACAGGAATCCTGTGGATCAGCAAGAACTACAGCAGTGTGCTGAAGCTACAGATGCCTAACGGTGAGACCCTAGTTGGGCCGCAGGCAAA
>JALWZB010000153.1 GCA_027002995.1 Desulfurococcales archaeon | reverse complement strand
ACCCTATGTAATGAGGGTTCCTCGGGGCGCTTCGTATACGCCGACGCCCTCACCCTGCCTGTAAATCACTGCCTCTACGCGGGTAGGGGCCCTTATGTTCACCTCGCTGAGTAAGTTTAGGATCCTCTCTAAGGCTTCCGGGATCTCTGCTAGCCTGGCTAGCTGTACGTCCGCTAGTGATGCGCCGTTGAACCCGCGGAACTTACTCATCCTGGCTCTGGGCCCTACCTCAACGTACTCTCCACCGTAGGTTGCGATGAGCGTTGTTGCTTTCTTGAGCAGATGCCTCGGTGCTTCGGGGTCGTTCATGTGGGCTTCAGCGTACCTCACTAGGCTGACTTTGCTTAAGTCTAGTGCGTACTTATTGCCGTAGGTTGTGTGGGTGGCCAGCATGGTTTTGGTGAACTTCTTCTCCTTGAGGGCTTGCGCCTTACTTCCCCACTTATCCTCGTCCGATATTATCTGCAGTAATTCCTTAATCTTAACTAATACGTTCTTCAGTCCGTTGATGGTTGCCGTTAGGTTGGCTTGGGTTGGTGGTTTAGCCACTCCCCCTATCACTATGTTGGGCGGGTGTGTCGGCGCCCCTCCAATCTTGGTTAATGCTGCGTTAACTTGCTCTAAAGTTTTAAGTACTTCAAGTACGAAAGCAAGTGCCTCTCCCCTAGGCATGAAGTCCGGCGCTATCAGGGCTAAGTGCGCTAGGTGGCTCTGAACCCTGTTAAGTAACCCTATGACCTCCCTTAGCAGGAATCCGTCTTTTGGCGGGTAAATTCCCAGTGCCTCCTCGAACGCTTCAGCCGCCGCGATCCCGTGTGATGAGTGACAGAACCCGCAGATCCTCTTAACGGCTTCGACAACGAAGAGGGGGTTCTTACCCTTAACCAGGTTCTCGAAACCCCTGATGGGTGCGGTTGGGATGAAGAAAGCCTTGATGATCTTCCCTTCCTCGCTGACCGCCACGAACTCCGCCTCCCCCGCTATTCGGGGAAGTTCGATCGTGATTCCCTGCATGGTCCTTGCCCCACCTACCATTATTACTTTGCTTGAACTTAATTTAAACCTGTTTATATCTGAAGGTCTAGGCATAAGCACGATTAAGCAAGCCTCTTTAAGCCCTAACTTAAGAGGAGTACGGGCGCTACGGTGAGTAGCGTGGAGCAGGAAGTCACTGAGTTAGTGTGTAGCGATTCCGTCCTCATTGCTTGCATAGGTACGGAGTTGCGGAGCGATGATAGGGCAGGGCTCGAGGTTTGCCGCAGGCTCAAGAGACTCGGAATCCGGAGTCAAGCACGCATGATTGAGTGTGAGTTCGGGCTTGAGACCTGTGTTGATAGGATCGCTGATGAGCGACCCAAGCGGTTAGTGGTAGTTGATGCTGTCTTAACGACTGAGGGTAGTGAGGCAGGCGAGGTCATCATCGCTAAGCTTGAGGACGTTGTTGAGGGCTTCCTCGCCACAACACATAACGTGCCGTTAAGCATGATGGTTAAGTACCTACGCGCGCTCGGGTGTTGCGAGGAAGTGTACGTGCTCGGCGTCGTCGCGAAGAACCTCGACTTCGGTGAGGAACTGAGCCCTGAGGTGATGAAGGGAGTTGAAAAACTAGTTAATGTCCTCGCGGAAGCGTTAAGCTCCTGCAGCGAGGACAGGGTAGGCTGAGAGGAACATTGCCGCTAGTAACGCTATCACTGCTGGGATTAGCGAATACTTCACGAGAACAGCGACGCCCTGCTCTATCCTGAACCTGCCGAAGGACGCCTTAATTATCGACACCACCGTCACTACCGCAACGTACTTAACTATCATTAGGATCACGCCAGGCACTGATAAGTGCGGGAATGGGTAGGGCCCTCCGAGGAAGAAGTACGTTATTAGTAGTGCTGAGACCACGATGTCGGCATCATGTATTAGGTTGTTCAGCGCGAGTATCTGGCCTGAGAACTCCGTCATGTGACCTGCAATTAACTCCTGCTCAGCCTCCGGTATATTGAACGGGTGTGCCATCGCCTTAGCCTGCGTTGCTACTGCAGCCGCACCGAGCGCTATAATCATCACGACAGCTGTTGCCGGGTTGAGCCACAGCTTCCAGGAGTACTGGGCAGTGAAGAGCACGGAATACGGGAGTGGTGTTCCCACAATGCTCGTCGTTAGCGCTACAGGCACTAGTATGGCCGCGAAGAACGCCGGCTCACATACGGCGTAGAGCGTCAGGAACCTTGATACGCCCGCGCCGGTGAATGGGTTGGGGAAGGACATCCCCATCACCGCGACCGCGAAGGGGACCCATACACAGCAAATGTAGGAGAGCACTATGATGTCGTAGCTAGCCGCTAGCCTCACAGGGGATAGGGGAAGCATTAGTAGGGTGGCTGATAACGCGCCGATCGCGGCGAACGCGAATGCCCTAGCGACGCCTGGGGTGGCGAACTTCTGCCTTATCTCCTCCTTCACGCTCAGTAGCTTAATGAAGTCCGCGAAGGGTTGCAGCACACCTACCGGGCCAACGTATGATGGCCCCATCCTTGCTTGAGCCCTAGCAACTATCTTCCTCTCCCACCATTCGGTAAGCATTGACAGTACAAACAGGAATAGTAGGCCGGGGAACACTAGCACAGCAACTACTAGTAACGCTACCGTTACCGCGTCCATCATTTCACGGCCACCCCCAAATAAGCGCATATATTGACACTATGAGCGCTAACGCCCCAGCTAAACCTAACCAACCAGCCATGTACGCTGCCCAGTCGCTTAGCTTCCCCGTGTGCATGTAGTCCCTCAGGAACACGTATAGCCTCCTGAAGTACCCCAGTATGAAGCCCCAGAAGAGGGACGGTGACGGTGCCTCAGACCTCCTGACTATCTCCGGGCCCTCACCGCTTAGGTAGGGCTCCTCTGCCTGCCCTCCTCGCTTACCGTACTTAGGCCTTAGCG
>JALWZB010000152.1 GCA_027002995.1 Desulfurococcales archaeon | reverse complement strand
TACTCGCCCAGTTCCTCCCACGCTGTCCTGTAGGCGTCTAGCTCCAGTAACTTATCGATTAATTCCTTTCTTTGAGCACCGCGTAGGTTTCCGAAGAGGTTAGTTATACTTCCCTGCCCGACTATCGCTACGGAGCCTAGGGCCTCGGGGCTCAGCCCCACGATCTCCCTTACCCTCGCCGTTACGTTCTGGTCTCCGAAGACCCTCTCCCTACCGAATCTAAGCGTGGCTGATGACCTACCTCGCCTCGAAATAACTCGCTCTACGAATAGCTCTTCCCCAGCAACGTTCAGCCAGACCCTGACCGTGGCTTCAGTCGCCATGGCGTTTATGAGGTATGCGCGCTCGCCGCGCCTGCCTCTCCACCCGGTACCCGTTAACGCGAAGAATATTGCTTCGAGGATGCTTGTCTTGCCGGCGCCGTTCTCGCCAACAATGACTGTCACTCCTCTGTCGAAGTTAACGACCGTGTGTTTATGGGAGAGAAAGTTGAGGAGCTCGATCTTCTTCAGGGTTATGGGTGCTGCGGGCATTACTCCCTCACCTCAGAAACGCGTCCAGCCCTCCCCTAGGTCTCGGCTTCCTGAGGACGGTTGATGAGAGCGGTATCTCGTCCGCGGTCTTCACCTTAGGTCTCCAGAAGTCACGCTCCGACAGCACCGCCTCAACCGCTGACTCCACGTCACCTGTTTCGATGCCCGCGAGGACATTCTTGAGCTTAACTATGCTTCGGGCAACCTTAACCGCGGTGGGTCCCGGGTTGCCGGGGGCTGAGATCACGGAGGCAACTATGCTTACCTCGTCAATCATCTCACCAACACTTAATGCTTGGCGACCCGCTCGCAGGAGGTCTGGCGCAACCCTCTCCACGGACACCCTAACGTGAACCTTGTCCCCCGCACGCCTCCTGATCAATTCCCGAACCTGGGATGCTGGGTCAGCTTGAACGTCCGCCCTCATCCGTATGCGTACGTGGAGTATCCCTCTCCTGCCGGGCTTAAGCATCCTCAGTAACTTCCTTAAAGCGTCCTCCACGGGAGGCACGTGGCTCGGGTGGTCGGCCTCAACCACTGCCTGCGGCGTTACGTCTAAGTCAACCTTACTTACGGTGGGCTCATCACCACTTAAGTCCACGAGGTAGAAGCCCTTACCTTCCTCCTCCCAAACCCTCACCTCGTCGGACCTGAGGATCTCGATGCTACCGGGGTAAGCGACGGTTGTGCCCTCAGGTGTTTTGAGCACCTTCCTCATGTGTATGTGGCCCATTGCTACGTACGTGAATGCCTTAGGTATGTCCGCTAAATCTATGCCTTCCTCGAACCCGAAGACGTTCCTTATGTTTTGGTGGAGCATTAGGATCGATTTCCTGCCCCCCACCTTCGATGCGGCCGCAACTATCCTCTCCCTGAGCTTATCCAAGTACTTCTTCCTGGACGGGAAATGGGATACGCCCGCAATCACGTACTCCCTACCGTCAACCCTCAGGAAATCAACGTCGGGTGTCTTATGGGTCCCCATAAGCTTGGCGTACCTTAGCAACACTTGAGGGGGCTCGTCCCTAACCTTAGGTATGTCATGTTCCCCAAGAATTACGTAAACAGGTATTCCTTTGGAGTAAGGTAACTCAAGCGTGTCTAGGGCCACCCTTATGGCCCTTATGGGTGGCCTAGCCCTATCGAACATGTCGCCTGAAATAAGTATCGCGTCAACCCCTTCCCTAACAGCTACCTCGACGGCCTCCCTGAACCTCTCGTATATGTCTTCCTCACGCCAGGTTAGGCCGTACTGCCTTAGCCCGAGGTGCGTGTCTGCTAGGTGAGCTATCAGCAACCTCCTGCCCCACTACGTTAGGATTCTGACTAAGGTAATAAGTTAGGGCCCCTCAAGAAACGAAGTCGGAGGCGATCAGCAAGTAATACGGTTCCTACCTAATGATTCAGGTAGTCCTCCGACGTACCTGGCAGTATTACTCTGAATCCTCCCCTCCCTTAAACATGCTTAGGTCGAGCCAGTACCTCAGTAAGGCTATGACGCCGTTGAAGGCCTTGAGTTTAGGTGCTGTCGGCGAGTTTGAGGAAACTATCCTCACTACAGCTCCCCTCTTCTCTGCTTCGGTGATTAGCTCCTCGACCTCCTCACCTAACTCACTAGTGAGTAGCTCCTCAAGCACTAACATCTTCTTAACCGCGTTAGCCTTCACGGCTAACTTAACCTCCTCCAAGCCAGCTGCGACGAGTCCTGGCTTCATTGAGAGGAGCCTCATGAATTCATTCATAGTCTCCTCAGCGTCAACGGCGGCTGCCTCAGCAAGTAAGTTCTTTACTGAGTCCCTCCTAACTAACTCCTCGACACCTGCCCTACCGCCCTGCGATACGGAGTCAACGTGTATCCTAACCCCTCCCTTCCCGAGGAGTTCCTTGAGTTTCCTAGCGATCTCCTCCCTGAGCACGGCGGGCGACCCGATCACTATGACCTCAACGCCCTCCCTGCCCGCGGCGTCAGCAGCCAGCTTCGCCACACGCTCAGCCACCCTCTCTATCGAGTCTGGCTCGAACTCACTAATGCCCGGTAAGCTAGCGTCTAGGACGTACTTCAAGCCCTGCCTGTACATCACCGCCATAGACACTTCGTCGAAATCAGCGGCAACTAGTAGCGCCTTGACCCACCTGCTGACGGCTTTCTTGAGCCTCCTGAGCTGGGACTCATGCCATCTCTCCTTAACTATCTCGAACTCCGTCCCAACATCTATGTTGAGTGTGTGGTGCGATCCCCTGAGCCCGTAGCCCTCGGGTGCGTCCACGATCACGCCATGCACCCTCAGCCTCGAGGCGAACGGCTGGAAGTAAACGTTCTTGACCTTGACGGCAAGCACCATGGGTTTCCTCCTCTTGCCCTCACCATCTATCTTGATGTCCCTCAGCGTCCTAGCGATAACCACGTCGCCCTCCTGAATGACGTTCTTAATTACCCATAGGTCGTCAACGTCCTCCACCCTAAGCCTAACCGCCCCTCTCTTCTCGTCATACTTCACTACCTTCAAGTAACCCACCTCCTAGCCAACCATAACGCTTACCACGTTAATAACTCGTGACGCGCCCTTTAATGAAGGAGGTCACAGATTCCATCGTTAAGTAACTTGCTTAATTTTCTCCTTAGAACCCTCTTAAGGACCTTCAAATCACGTCTGAAGTAAGTATTATGTGGTCTCACCGCTCCCGAGAACGTTCTAGGTACGTGAGCGAGTTCATGAACTATAGTCTCAACTTTCTCTTCGCAGGTTAGGCGGTTGAAGTTCCTCTCCACAAGCTCTATTACGTATGTAGGCCCTACTCCCAACCCCGCTTGAAGCACTTTGCATACGCCCCATATCCTGGCGTAAGCCCGTGACTTCGAGTTGGAACGCACGACCTTGATGGCGTCTGGATTGATGTGAGTTAGGCCTAGCTCATTAACTACTAGCTTGACCGCCTCCTCCGCTTGCTTGTCCCTACGTACTCTCAAGGAACCGTACCTCCTCAAAAGATACAGCTACCACACATTCTCGTTTTGCGGGAGGTGTTTTAAAATGAGTTACACCGTGGCTGATTAGCTAGGCCTTGTAGGTAAGGCGAAAGAAGGTGGGTTAAGGGAAAAATCACTTCCTCTTGCTTGCGAGGTACCCTATTGCTAAACCTATTATTAGGAGTATTATTGCGGCACCAGCTGTTGCTCCCCAGTTAATGACTTCGACAGTCTTAGTTGTCGTTACCGTTGTGGTCGCGGTGGTTGTTGTCGCGGTTGTCTTCGTTGCTGTGACTGTTGCTGTGGTTGTCGTCGTCGCTGTTGACGTTATCGTTGTGGTCGAGGTTACCTTCTTGGTTACTGTGACGGGCTTCGTAGTCGTTACGGTGGTTGTCTTAACCGCTGTTGTCGTTACGGTCTTAGTTGCTGTCGTAGTTACGGTTGATGTCTCAGTCACGGTCTTGACCCACGTTACAGGCTCTGTTATTGGTAGCGGGAATCCTGTCGCGTTGGCCGGCGGGTTGATGCCGAGTAACATAGCTATCGTTGGGGCGACGCTTACCGACCTTATGTAGCCTAGCTCCTCATGCTTTATGTGCGGCCCTACCGCGAGGAATATTGCTAGTAGGTCCTTGTAGTATGGTAGGTCGCTGTGCCACCCGACGACCGTCTTGAAGGGCACGGCATTCTCGAATACCACGCCCGTGCCGTTAACTACCTTTATGCCTCCCCAAGCGGCGTATCCTGGCCTTAGGCTGAAGACCACGTCGCCTGCGCGTTCACCGCAGAGGCCGAAGACGCATGCCTCATCCCTACTCATTACTAGCGAGAATATTGGTTGCCCTGTGTCGGGGTCGACTACCTTCTCTAGTGCGGCCTTTACCTCATTAACTACTTGGTCGTACTGGCTGGGGTCGACGATACCTCCCTCCTCACGCCCCTTTAGGTTGACGAATATCTGGTTGTAGCCGAAGTAGTAGGCTTTTGTCTCGTTCCACAGTATGTGGCCGGAGGAGTCCACCTTAAGTAGGCCTGCATTGTAGAGTATGCTGTTTATGTAGACTAACTTAGCAACGCTCCACTGTCCGTGGTCGGACACAACTATCACTGCAGTGTTGCTTAGGTTCACATTGTTTAGGAGCATCTGCACGAACTGGTCAGCCCACTCATAGACCTGCTCGAGGGCCTTCTCAGCCTCCTCACCTAGTTTCTTGTTGTAGTAAGGCATGCTTGGGTCGGTTAGGCCCAGTAGCTCGTGCTGAGCATTATCTACGATGGGCGTGTAGGTCATTAGTAAGTTCCACTTCGTGTGCTCCATTAAGTACTTCGTCATGCCCATGAAGAACTGGTTCGTGAAGTTCAGCGTCTCCATGTACGTGTTCAGACCGAACCAGTCGTGTGTCAGGCCCCACCAGTCTCCGTCAGTGATCATACCTACCTTAACTACTACGTTGTTCCACACGCCCTTAGCCAGGGTTTCGTTGTTGAACCATGCGGCGTTGAATGGCCTCATGAGTGAGCGGTAGAGCCTGAAGTTCTTCTCGCTAGCATTGATTAGCTTGAAGAGGGGTGCCACCACGTATGTTTTATTGTTGTACGTTATCGTGGTGTTTACTGGCTTGCTCCACTGCCCCTCAGCGAGCACCGCAACTGCCTTGGCGGCGTCCTTAGCCCCGGGCACTATGGCTGTGTGGTCTAG
The DNA here is from genome assembly GCA_027002995.1 of Desulfurococcales archaeon. GTDB lineage: Archaea > Thermoproteota > Thermoprotei_A > Sulfolobales > NBVN01 > WAOL01. Next base: position 4,679 of record JALWZB010000152.1, on the reverse strand, counting down.
CTTGAGGTCACCGTTGCTGTCGTAGACCAGCACCCACCAGACGTCGTCACCCATGGTGAAGTTGAATTCGTATGCCCTGTAAACCTTCCCTAGGCTGTTTAGGTTCAACCACCCGGTAGCGGTGTGTAGGGTTATGTGGACGGCTGCTGGCACGCTTGAGTTAGTGGTGTAGAGTTTCGAGTACGAGATCGGCCATATGAATGAGTCGTAGGGGTTGAAGAGCACCGCCTTCTTTACCTTGCCCTCCCACGCGCTGGGCGTACTCTGCGGGAACGCGGCGACGACCGCCAGTAATCCCTGCTTGTCCGCAGTTACCCATATGGGTTCGGCCTGCAGGTACTTGCCGCTAAAGCCTGAGACACCCTTATTGACGGGTAATCCAACTAAGTGAATGCTGTTACCCGTTATGCCAGTTATGTACGGTGGTGCCCCGGTCGACATGACGGCATGGGATACGGCGGTTGCTGAGGGGAAGCTAACTATCATTCCCTTGGCGTACGCGCCTTCATCCATCATCTTCTTAATGCCGGGTAGCAGGCCCTCCTGCGCGTACTTGTAGGTTAGGATAGCCTTAGCTGCGTCTATGCTCAGTATGACGACTCTCTGAGCATACCTGGGTTTCTCGCCCTGCGGTACCTGATACGTTGAGGGATTACCTACGTTACCCGCGAACGCAAGGATGCCGGCGAGCACTAGGGCTAGGAGCGCTATTGAGGCTAGAACGACAGGCCTCCTCATGTGTGCACCTCAATATATCATACCTGGAGGGTGTCTAAAATAGGTCGCGGATTAACGCTACCGTTTCCGTGAATCCCTGAGCGCTGGGTTCACGCTTAATTATGCCGTGCGTACTGAAGCGTAGGGACTCGCGTGCTGGAGGTAATAGCTACGCTGACAGCCTTCACGCTGATAATAGTGATGGTTAGGTTGGGGAGGGACCTAGGCTTAGCGATCTTTGCGGGGTCATTAGTATTGCTTGCCTCACTTGCACCTGCGTCGATACCTGATACCTTAGTCGCTACCTTACTCAATATGAGGACAGTGTACTTAATCGTGATATCCTTCGCGATAGCGTTGTTTGCGGAGGTTTACGAGGTAACAGGGCTGGTTAACGAGATGGGATTAGGGCTTGCCAGGGCTTTAAGGAACCCATTACTTGCCGTAATGCTAGTGCCTGCGATAGTCGCGTTGCTTCCGGTTGCTGGCGGCGCGTTGATGTCCGCACCAATGATCGGTGGCATAGGTAAGGCGGCGGGACTAAGCGTGGGGGAGATGGTGTTCGCTAACGTGTGGTTCAGGCACATCATATTCCTGACGTACCCGCTGAGCCAAGTAATGATAGTAACTTCCGCGGTAACGGGAGTTAGCGTCACTACGTTAGCTGGGATTCAAGCACCGATACTTGGTTTCACTGTGCTGGTAGGCTACTTACTCATTAGGAGGAGGCACTCAGGCACTGGTCTAGAGGGCCTGCCTGAGGCGTCGATTCCGTTACGCTATTCTTTATCACCCCTTATCATCGCTGTCCTACTGGCATTATCCCTTCGTTATTTGCTAGGTCCTTTTGGCATGCCGGTCGGTGTTGCCTTAGCGATTCCCTTAGCCATAATAGCTTCATGGAGGCTTGGAAAGCGTGACTTAGGCCCGACATTACTTAAGGCTTTAAGGGGGAGGAGGGTTTGGACAATAACGTTTACGGCCTACGCCATTATGCTCCTCCAGCACTCCATGGTGTTGACGGGGGCATCATCCGCGTTGGCTAAGCTACTCTCCTTAGTGCCCGCACCCACGGAGGTTCTCTACGTCATGGTTCCTGCCGTGATAGCCGTGTTGACAGGCTCGACGCTCTCCGGGGTGGTGCTCTCCATACCCATGCTCCCCCCACTACCTAATGCAGTTGTGGCTACATCCCTTGTTTACGTTTCCGCACTAACCGCGTATATTGGGTCCCCCACGCATCTCTGCTTGATATACACGGCTAAGTACTTCGGGGAGAGAAGCATGAGGTCATCCTACAAGTACTTATTAATCGCAATACTCTCAACGTTACTCTTCGCTTACCTCTACCTTACCTCAATAGTCCAGAGATTCCCACTAGGGTGATTACGCCCTCAACGCCTAGGAGCACGAAAACAGATGCTAGTAGGACACCCACGGTTATCGACACTATAGCTTTATGCCTCTCCAGCCTAAGTAGGTGGGCTAGCAGGGCACCGGTCCACGCCCCGCTTCCCGGTAACGGTATGGCGACGAACGCCGCTAGCCCCACGTACCCCCACCGCTCCACAACGCCCTTCCTGTGCTCTACGCGCTGGATAATCCTCAAGTACGTGTTCCTTAGGTGTGCAAGGAATCCCTTCTCTTGTCTCAGCAACCACCTCTCTACGGAACTCAGTAGGGCTAGGGCTACCGGCCCTATAGCGATGTTAGCTACTATGGCGATTATCACGCCGAGCCAGAACCTTGTGGCGCTGCTGTGGTAGATCACGTACGCCATCGGTATGGCGCCCCTAACCTCTATCGTCGGCAGGAACGCGACTACAGCTATCAGTAGGAGGTTCACTAAATCGTTACTCAACGCGCTGGAGCCCCCACATAATGGGCTGTGAGGGCTTAAAGGATTTCATGTTAGAGGGACTCAACACACTTAACGTGTGGAGCGGTGAAGGTAGTGGCGGTGTGAGGGGTTGACCGTCTTCAGGACAATCATAGCCGGGAACCATAAGTTTCCTAAGGCGTTAAGCGTGCTTGACGTTGGTGACGCGATTTACGACCCCTCAGCACCTGATGACGTCATAGCGTTCGTGCACCCGGCAGGGAGGGTTTGGGGGAGGGCCTTAATCAGGGTGAACACTAGGTCCCTTAGGGTTACGAAGTCCGTTCAGACGAGCTATGGGTGGGGGTGCGGCGACCTTAACGCGTACCCTGAGGAAGGCATTCTCCTAGCCACCCACTGCGTGGAGGGCGTGGTTGAGTTTAGGGATCTTGAGACCCTGAAATTAAAGCGGGTGCTGAAGCTGGATGGTGTGGGGAGGGTTTCTTCAGCCGCCCTAGACTCCTCTGGTAGGTTATGGGTTCTGGGTGAGGACGGCCTATACGTTGTTAGTGAAGGCGATGCTGAGGGTGTTAAGGTTAGGCGTGTTTTAACCGTGGCTGGTGGTGCGAGTATGGATTCCCAACGTACTGAACCGGCTAGAACCATTGCCGTGGCTAGTTACTTAAGTCATTCCGTTCTCCTCGTGAGTGAGGACGGGTCTCTCAAGGCGTCAATACCTACTCCCTTCCCCGGCGGGGTACGCTACACCCACGATGAAAGGCTCATCGTGTCGAGCGGTAGGTTCCCCAAGCACGTCCAGCTAACCTTAGTTTACGGTGCGACTCACTTAAACCCTCGTTCAGCGTGGTTCGCTTACCTATGGGATTACGGGACGCTAGCTTCCAACAGGGCTGATTCGTGGAGTTTTGAGAGGGCCTTAATCCAGTGGTCGCTGAGCGCGTTCGAGGTGCCCTTGCCCCTACCGAAGTTCAAGCCCTACGTCGTCCCCCTAGGGCGTGGACGGGGAGGGGAACTACTTAAGCATGAAGGCTTCCATTCATTCACACCCGCCCCAGCCTTTGGGGATTGTGTCCTGCTCAGTGAGGGTGCGGGGAGGTTCGTTATTGAGGCGTTACTGCCCGAGTACTCCGTCACAGCCCCTCAGAGAGAGGAGAGGTGGGTTCCCGTGCGTGAGGGAGTTGCCGGCAAGCCTCTCAAGGTTCCATGCCCCTACCTGATTAGGGTGAGGGTTCTGGAGGGCACGGTCGAGCGCGCTACGTTAAGCTGCGTGCCTGCCAGCAACGCTATTTACCTCGGAGCCACTGAGGAAAGCGGGTAGTTGAGCGATGGCACTACGCCTCAAGTGCTCCTCATGCGGGCATCGCTTCACAGTCGTTGCGGGAACCACGTCATGGTTATGTCCTAAGTGTGGTGGTTTGCCTGAGGCGGACTACAGCCCTGAGTGGAGGCCTGAGGGTCAAGGCCTCGCCAGGTACTCTGCCTCCCTCCCGTTAACCCCTAGGATCTCGTTGGGTGAGGGCTCAACCCCATTAGTTCTTAGGAGGGTTCACGGGGTTAACGTATACTTTAAGCTCGAGTACCTCAACCCGAGCGGCTCCTTCAAAGATAGAGGGACAGCGTTAGCGATGACACACGCTGTCGAGGCCGGAGCCTCAAGGGTTGTGGAGGACACATCAGGCAACACGGGGATCTCTGTCGCGACCTACGCCGCCGCCTACGGAATCAAGGCCGTGATCGTAGTGCCACGTACCGCGCCCGAAGGGAAGAAGGAGTTACTGAGAACCCTCGGCGCTGACGTCGTTGAGGCTCCGTCTAGAGGTGACGCAGCGCTCCTAGCACCGAAGATCGCTGGGGAGGTGAAGGGACTGCATGTAGGGCACACCATTAACCCACTGTACATTGAGGGTGCGAAGACCCTGGCTTACGAGGCTTACGAGCAGGGTTTCAGGGGAGGTGAAGTGATTGCGCCGGTCGGTTCAGGCGGGTTAGCTCTCGGTGTGTTCAGGGGGTTTAGGGAGCTAGTTGAGTGGGGTCTCCTTGACTCACTACCACGTCTCCACGTTGCTGAGGACGCGTCACTAACACGTGTGGACGCCCCCGTGAAGATCGGTTGGGGTAGGGG
>JALWZB010000151.1 GCA_027002995.1 Desulfurococcales archaeon | reverse complement strand
GGATCAGCTGACAGTGTGGTTTTACATATTACGGAGGAGGCTCCCGGTAAACGAACTCTACTTTAGAGGATTCGATAGACTTGGGTGCTTCATGTGTCCGGCAGGTAACATTGCTGAGTATTACACGGTTAAGAGAAATTACCCAGAGTGCTGGCGGAGATGGGAGCACGTACTACTGGAGTGGAAGGAGAGGCTCAACGAGAGCGACCTCTGGATAAGGTATCACTTATGGCGGTGGTTAAACCCTCTGTCTCAGGGAAGGAGAAGGCTAGAGTCTTGGTTAGGGATAAAGAAACCCAGCGACTGGCGATCACTCTACGAAAGGGTTAGCGGGCTCTCACTAACTCCTGTCTCCCTAAGCGAGGATCATTATAGGATAAGGGTAATTAACGGGCAACTAAGCCTGGATAGCATACGTGAGCAATAGAGCATCGTAGCTGACACGCCGCCCGAGAAAGTATGTAGCAATGACTCTAACTATGATTGTGCCCTCACACTTAGGAAGTCAGGCAATACTATCATAGTACGTCCTAATGAGGTGGAGGTTCAGGGTCCCGATGCTAGAGAAACTGCCTTTGATGTACTTAAGATTATAGTTAGGTGGAGTAAATGTTGCTCGTGCGGTAGTTGCGAAATCTGGTGCCCAACAAGCGCCATCAAAGTAAAGGGAGGACGTCCTGTAGTGGATCCCGGAAGATGCATAGGTTGCAAAGCGTGCATAGAAGCATGCCCTATTGCGGAGGTATTCACTGAGAGACTTCTGATTCCTCAACTACTTAACAACCCTAAAGGCAGGCCTAGGAGAAAGCACTCGTTCATATTAGAGCTTCAACGAAGTGCTAGGAGAGCCAGAAGTAGGAAGGCTAGGAAAGCTGAATTAACTTTAGAGGATCTCCCCGACTTCCTTGACTTCAGGGGCTGATAATCTGAGGTTTCAGCTAGTGGTCCTTTCTTCATCCCCATTTAGGGTCCTTTAGGACACCACTCATCATTATTAACACATGCTCACTACCATTACCTACAGGTGTATCGAGGCTATAATACTGACCTCAAGGATGGTATTCTCTCAGTTAATCAGCTGTCTGGGATTAGTACTAGCAGGAAAGCGTAATGACACACATTACCACGTCCCGTAATTCCCTTAAATCAACCCCTCTATTGGTCTCTACAACGACGCAGAACCTCTGCTCGTCAGCATCCTTCTTGAGGAATACCACACTATTGATTAAACTTACTTTTGACTTGTCTTTCTGACACTGCTCAGGTAACGCACTATACCTTATTACTGTTAACATTTCTGGCGCGTCACATGTGGAATTAATCATGAAGTCTAAGCAGAAATGAACCGCATCCTCAAAGCTATAGCGACGCTTAATCTCATAGTTGTCCGAAGCCATTACGAATACTGAAGGCATCTTCGCCACCATGTCTACTTACCACTACTCACCATAGTGCTCACACGACATTGCTTATAAAAGTGGGTAACTTCCCCGGGATTTTATTTCGCTTTAAAGTAAAACTATGTTCTCGACCTGCTTTCACTCACAATCATTCATCATTCTAGGTAGGGTCGTAGCGAATCCATAGCTACGTTGTAGTCCTTCTCTTCATCTAACTTTCCTTGACTAGTTAAGTTAGGTTGCGTAAGTACCTTTATCACTGTGCCGTCCTCAAGTTCAGCAAGTAGCTGAGGAAGCCACGTTAACCCTAATTCGTCTGTCTCACCATGCTCGGTTAGGTAAACGTAGTCCTCCTCCCTAACCTCTAACTCAAGCTTTAGTTCCTTGGATAGCCTCTCAGCCAGCTTGCTGAAGTGCTTATTGAGTGGGTGAGATTTACTCGTTACCAATACTAGTTTCTTTACCTTAGCCATGCCTGTTCACACGGGGATAAGTAGTGCGTAGGGAGTAAATATGTTGTTTGTTCAGGTTTTCAGCCGGCAGCTGACATCATTCAATGCAGTCAGTTCCCGGATTCCTCAACATCCCTGTTTATAGGGTCATTAAGGTATTTTAAATTCTGATTCAATGGGAGTTTAGGTAATCTTCCGTCCCATGGCAAAAAGAAAAGTAATTACGTCTCCCTTCCCAGAGGAATGCAATCAGTAAGAGCAGGAGGTACGGTGGGTATCCATGCTGACTCGTTTAAGAGAATCTGTAAGGCCGTTAGCTGAGGCCTTGGGAAGGAGCCTAAGCAAGATTGGGATATCGCCTAATGCGTTAACTGTTGCAGGGTTAGTATTCTCCGTACTCACCCCAGTAGCTGCGATTTTATTTAATCCGTGGTCCTCCTTAGCTCTAATGATTCTTTCCGCCGCCTTCGATTTCCTAGACGGGGCCGTAGCGAAGGCGACGGGAAACATTAGCAAAAAGGGAGCGTTCCTGGATTCCTTTAGCGACCGCGTAGCTGACGCTGCATACATATTGACGCTTAAGCTCCTAGGCATAGATTGGGTCCCGGCATTCCTCTTCGTGATTACGGCGTTCCTCATAAGCTATGCTAGGGCTAGAGGTGAGGCATTAGGACTAAAGATGGAGGGCGTGGGACTCATGGAAAGGGGTGACCGCATAATAGCTATCGGCGCCGCGCTAATCCTGCTATGCATAGGTTACGTTAGAATAGCGACAATCATTGTCTGGGTCTCCATAGCTTTGTGCATAATAACCATTATACATAGGGTTGCGTATATAGTATCGGGAGCCGAACAATGAGAGCGTCCCGCTCGGCATGGTTATTCACGCTAGGTAACGAGGTTGTTCAAGGGAGGGTAGTTAATACTAACGCATCATACCTTGGCAGGAGATTAACGCTGTTAGGCTTCGACGTGCGGGGGAACATATCGCTTGTTGATGACGTATCACTTGTTACGGAGTTCCTTAAGTACGTAATGAGTAGGAAGCCGACCTTAATCGTAACGACTGGTGGCTTAGGACCTACGTACGACGATCGCACGTTAGAGGCTGTAGCGAATGCTACAGGACTGAATCTTGTACTGAATGAGGAGGCTCTGATGATGGTGCGGGAAAAGTACTCCGAGAGAGGGCTTGAGCTAACGGAGGATAGGGTTAAGATGGCTTATCTTCCTGAGGGCGGTATTCCGATACCGAATAACGTGGGTACGGCGCCTGGATGCTGGCTTGAGGTTAGTGGTACTATAATAGTGTCTTTGCCGGGGGTTCCCCGAGAGTTAGAGGCGATGTGGGAAAACTGGGTCGAGCCTAGGCTCCGCAAGCTATTTCCGGAAATTCATATTGTAGAGCGTATGTTTAGGGTCATTGGTATTCCTGAATCTTCCGTCGCACCGATAGTTAAGAAGATCTTGAAGGCTTACGGTAATGTGTACATAAAGACCCACCCTAAGGGTCATGAGATAAGGGCACCTGTGCTAGACGTTTATGTGATGAGTGCTTCTGAAAACCTCGAGGAAGCTAAGCGAACGGTTGATGAAGCTGTGGAAAGACTGATTAGCGAGTTGAAAGGGCTTGGAGGGCGTATTGAGGGGATCAACGCGTGACGAAGCTAAATAACCCTCTCCCACCAGCTATTTCCTCCCAAGGTATGTTGAACGGCAGAAGAAGTTGTTGAAGTACTGACTTCGTTGCATCAATGTATTCATCCACGTCAACGTCGTCTAGCTTAGCCAGTTGTATTGCCTTCACCTTATCCTTCGTTCTGGTCTTAACGTACAGTACTATATCGCCCTTACCCACCATTAGACCATACCTACTCAGTTGTATCGCTGCCTTAACGTGAATCGGTGTTGTTTTTGTGTATGCCTCTATGGGTTTATTGAGGGTTGTCTTGAACGCTACCTCATCGAGGGTGAAGTCCCTGCTTTTTAGCCTATTGTAGAGTTCTTGAACAGTGTTCTTAAGCTCCTGCTTGACCCTATCCAGCGCTATTGGGTCAGGCTCTATATTACTTATTAGTTGAACTACTTTCACGAACGTATCTTGGAGTAGTCTAGGGACGTTCTTTTTCTTCCCGACCATCCCCTTAACGTCGACCTTACCATCGGTTCGTACACCGATATAGTTCTTCTTCAGCGCGAATGCCACGTACTTGTATTCCTTATCCACTTCTAGGTCAAGCCTGAATTGCTTGTCAACCCACTCTATGAGTTCTTGTAGCTTATCCTGGCTTGGGCTCCAAAGGAATAATGAGTCAGTGTCACCGTAGAGCACCTTCAAACCAAGTTCCTTGGCCTTGCGTAGCGTTGAGGTTATGACGTACCTGCCTAGCGCTGTTACTGACTCCGCTAAGGAGGGCGTGTAGAACGGGAATTTCTCGTGACCGAAGACACCGTAGCTAGCATTGATGTATACCTTCATAGCGGCTTGAACAACGTTATACCATCCTCTAAGTCCTTCCGGCACCTCCTCACTCTTAGCCAACTTCTTGTAGACGCCGACCCTGAAGTCTCGGAGCAACCCAACTATTTCGGATGTTATACCGCGCCTGCTAATACACACCGTATGCAACACGTTACCCTTCTCATCCCGTATTTCCTTCAAGCCTCCCTCCGAGCACCAGCCTTCCGGAGGGTCTATTGTCTCGTAACTAAGGTTCCATACCTTAATTATGCTGGGATACAGTGAAGCGAAGTCCAGGACCGTAACATTGAAGTAAACTCCAGGAATGGGGTCTATCACTATTGCGCCGGCGTAGCGCTTCCCGCCTATCTTGGCTGCTGTCTTCACGTTTCCTTTGAGGCTCAATAACTCGTCCTCATTCGGTATTAAGTACCCTCTCCGCCTGTGTTCCCAGTACATTAGGTTCTTTACCCATGCTGAAACCTTGCGTCGTGTTACATCCTCTAAACTCATCTTCGCTAAACGCATTATCAGTATCATTAACTTCCACACCAGTTCGTCGTTAAATGTCGTAAGTCTCAGCGTCAGCTCCGCGTCCTTGGCGTTATATTCTATCAGCTTCGAAAGCATGAGGTCGCTTATGCTTTCCTCTATCACTACCTTAGCTTCCCCTAGGAGAGCGCTAGCTATCGCGTCAAGAGTCTTGTCCTTGTATGCGGATCCGAACGCGTAGTTCTGGATGGCTTCTATGCTGAAGAATCTGTAGAGATCTATGTGGAATCCGTGGCGTATTGAAATGAAGTCTCTGACGCTGACTATGGGTATAGTGTCCGGGTCTATCCCAAGCATCACTGCACGGTTGAAGAGGTAGGGAAGGTCGAAGCCATCACCATTGAATGATATGAGTAATGGGTATTCATTAATTATCCTGAAAGCTTCAATGAGTAAGGCACGTTCACTATCGAAGAGCTCTACTTCAAAGTCCTGCGGTATGTCCTCATACCTACCCCACCGAATACCTTCTCGAGCCAGAACCAATACCTTACGTAACCCATCATTACCGGCTAGTGCGATGCTTATTACGGGGTAGGGCGTCTTTTCCGGGTCCGGAACCCTCCCCCTAAAGGGAGTGTAGACCTCAATGTCTACTGCTAGGCGCCTCATCTTAGGAGGCTTGGATTCGAAGAGGGGAGCTAACCTCATAGCGAAGTCCATGGATGCTGGGTTATCACTTATCGCGGCTTTGTATAGCTTCAATACCTTTTCAGGCACTTCCTGCGCTACTTGGATAGGGCGCCCATTCTCGACATTATACTCCATACCCGGTATCAAGCCATTATCGAAGAGATAGTTATCATGATACTTTATCTTCGCTTCCCAGGCTCTCCCTACGACTTTCCTTAACCTAGGTACGGCCTGAGGATCCTTAACAACGATCTTAGTCATAGTGACTTCCTTACCGCGGAGGAGATCGTACCTCCTTATCGATTCAACCCTCACGAATGAGCCATCCTCAACGACATGCCTGTTTGAACTCACTTCATCGACTGTGAGGTCCGTTATGAAGTACGGTAGGTGGCCTGTCCTATCATACCACACGTAAACCATGTCATCGGCTTCACTATAGAATTTCAGGTATACCTTAGCGGCCTTCCCGTCATAGTAGGAACCCAGCAAGTAGGCTGAACTAAGCTTGCTCACAATCTTCCATTTCCTAGGAACAAGCAAGTACTCACGAACAGCGCTGTTCTTCTTGACTATGCGGAACCTCACACCGTTAACCTCGGTCTGGAGCGTGCTGGCTTTCCTCACGTAATCAAAGAGCGTTCTGTGCCTTCGATTACGTACTGCTCTATCTCTCTGCCTTAGTAATCCTATGCTTTGCCCTATACCTCCTCCCCCTAACATCTATATTCGGGGTAATACCCTTAAAACACGACTATCATTACGTTCTTCACTCCGCAACAACTACTCAGCCAAGGCTGATCTCTTCATCCGTACCAGTCAGTACCGCCTGGGCTCATCACTTTACTAACAGGAAGATATATCTCAATCAAGTTAAAGAATCTCCCTGAAACTAGGAAATCCGGGAACAATTATGAGAGATGCAGAGGAGAAGGGTAAGTACGCCGTAGTACTCATTACGGCACCACCTAGTAGTGCGGATGACATTGCTAGGAAGCTAGTTGAGCGCAAACTAGTTGCGTGCGTCAATATAGTTAGGAACATAAGGTCACTGTATTGGTGGGAAGGTAAGGTAGTTGAGGACAATGAAGCGCTACTCATATGTAAAACGAGGCAAGACTTACTCCAAGAACTGATGGATTACGTCAAGGAAATACACCCATACAGCGTGCCTGAGATCCTAGCATTGGGTGTCTCATTAGGTAATCCAGAATACCTTAAGTGGGTTAAGGAGAACACTAAGGAACCGGAAAAATAAAGAGAATCAGGGATTAAGTGTTCTCTCCCACTTCCTCTATAGGTAATTTTAGCTTCAACGCGGCAAGGGTTAACACTAACCCCATGAGCGACAGGAACGACGTCAGCAACCACATGCTCGTGGATAGTGAGGCCACTAGTATCGACGCTACGGGGCCTATCATTGCTGCAGAGTTTGATATCAGTCCTAAGGCGTAACCTGCCCTAGTTACTTCCTCTCTAGGGTAGGCTGTCGAGGGTATTGACCAGAACGTCGGTGCCGTACCTTGAATTACTGCTAGTATGAAAAGGGAGGCAAGCAATGCTGTTGCGTTACCGGACATGCTCGCCGCATACGCGCTAAGAGCCCCTATTAGCGCGAATACAAAACACGCTGCCTGCACGTAGGCAAACGACTTGAAGAGTTGACGCGGGTTCCCGCTTCCTCTCCTAGACACTAGGTATGCTACGGCACCTATGGTTATTGACCAGAATATGTATGAGGCTTCGAGCGCCTCGGATGAGGTTCTAGCTAGCTCCGCGCCAAAGGACGTCGTAACTATGAAGGCTATGAGTGGGGCTAACGTGAATATTATCCATATTGAGGGGAAGAACGTGAAGCCCCACACTATGGTGAATGGCTTCCTCCAAACGCTTCCCTTGGACACGCTACTTACCTCGGCTTTATGTGCGTGCCTAGGCAACGTTTCCGGTGAGGTTAAACCTATCCATATTAGAGCGACGATCAGCATTGCTAGGCCGAAGACCATGTAGGCTGTTCTCCAGCCGTACGCTACAGCTAGTTGCCAGCCAACGTTGCTCCCTACGAAGCCCCCTATGAATATCCCGGACAGAATTATGCCGAGTGCTAGGGGCCTAGCATGCGAGAATAACGTGCCTACCTGAGAGGAGAATATGGGTACCGCCATCATCACTAAGCCTTGCAGGAAACGTAACGCTATAACCGCTGCTGGGGAACCGGAAACCGGTATTAGGAATTGTGGGATAGCCGCTAGAATCGCCGCCGCCAACACGGTCGCCTTGGGGTGCTCCTCCACGTACTTCGAGTGCCCTATGAAGAATGCTGCGAAGATACCTATTGAGTAGGCGGCCGCAGCCCACTGAAGCTGGGTCGGGGTCATGCCGTACTCGCTTGCGAAGAAGTCCTTTAAGGTGCTGAACAGCGTTAATGCACTGAAGTTAGCGCCCATGAAGAGTAAGTCCAGCCCCACGGTCCTGACGCTTACCCCCTTACCCACACGAGATCCCGCAAAGCTTTACCTGGCGCTACATAAAAGCGTTTTCACGTAGGTAAGTCCTCAGTCTTACGGACGAGGCGAGCAAATACTATGTAACCCGTATGCGTAACTGAAATGGTCTGCGGTCTCAACGCTTCAGGCACGGGCTGGTACTCCCTAAGTATATTCTCGTACACCCTCACATCCACATACGGCCCTTTCTTCAGCCATGCCAGAGTCTTTATTACTTGATTAACTGAAGGCACGAACACCAGCACGGGTGAGGACGGCTTAAGGGAACCAGGTAGTAACTTCAACACCTCCCAAGGATCCGGTAAGTCCAGAAACGCCGCGTCAAGACCCTCCTCATCGATACCTTGCTTAATATCCCTTACCTTCACAGTAACTCTCTCGGCTAACCCCATCATGCTAAGATTCCTTAATGCGACCCTAGCGAACTCCTCGCGAATTTCATACGCGTAAACATGTCCTGCATCACCTACAACGTGGGCAAGTATGGCTGTCAGAAAACCCGTACCGATACCTGACTCTAGCACGCGGCTACCGTACCCTATGCCGGAGAGCGTCACCATGAGTGAAGAGTCCTTAGGATAGATTACCTGCGTGACCCTCCTGAACCCCCTCATGGTGAAGTCCACGGGCGTCGGCTTTAAGAGGTAGGCCTTAGCTCCTGTCGATAGTCTTACCTCACTACCCCATTCCTTCCCTATCACGTCATCAACACGTAAGATGCCTTTGTCCGTCCCTATAGTGTCTCCCTTCCTTACTCTAAATATCTTCGAGCGCCTCTCATCCACATAGAGCAGTACGTAATCACCTTCCCGAATGGCTCGGTTCTGGTGCCTCTCCTCACCGGTCAGAAATACCAGCCCTCCTCATAGCCACTATTACCTTACCTTTAAATCGTTAAATAATTACGGCGAGAGTGAGGGAGTAAAGAATGAGGGCCGGTGTCAGGGAGTTAAGGAAATATGCTTCACCCCATGCACATATTCTGTCTTCGGTCGATAGAACGCCTCACTTTCCGGCATCCACAGCTCCCGCCGTAGAAGGTCCCTAATCGCCGTCCTTATGACCTCAGACCTACTTGAATATCTCCCATGCCTAACCAGCTCGTCTATACCCTCAAGATATAGTTCGGGTATCTTCACAGTAACCAGCCTCACAGTTACACACCGTACATTCACTCGGGACGCATAAGCTTAAAAGAACGGAGACGCGTGACCAATAAACCTTAATAGCTTCACCATAACCCAAGCCTTGGTGAAGGAAGTGGGTGGTGGCAAACCCAAGAAACCCATATCAGCAAGAGACAAAAGGAGAAAGGCAGCACCCCAACCAACCAAGAAGAAGAAGGAGGAACGCTACATAGCCTACCATGATTTGAGCGAATCATTAATTCGGAGAGCAAGTAAGGCCGTAGAAAGCATGGATCTAATCACGCCTTACACGCTCGCAACCACGTTAAATATCAAGTTATCCCTTGCTAGGCGTGTCCTAAGGTTGTTAGCGGAGAACGGTGTTGTTAAGGTAATCGACAAGAGTAGAGCCTTGATAATAGCTGTTCCGGCCTCCAAGGCCTGTAAGGCTTAGGGCGGTTTCAGCAGTTATTTTTACTCCACACAACGATAAGGATAACCGGGGGTAGTACGCAGGATAAGGAAACTTTATGGAGCGCTATTGTAGAATCCATAAAGAATTGCAGTAAGTGCGTACTGCACAAGTCACGCACTAAGCCAGTACCTGGTGAAGGGAACCTAAACGCCGACGTATTATTCATAGGCGAAGCGCCAGGACGGCAGGAAGACTTAAGCGGCCGCCCCTTTGTAGGACAGGCTGGTAAGCTCCTGGAGGCGCTTCTGAAAAGCATAGGTCTCAAGCGCGAAGAGGTATTCATCACTAACGTGGTTAAATGTAGGCCCCCCAATAACCGTGACCCTAAGGAAGAGGAAGTTAAGGCGTGCTCCGTTCATACTCAAGCAATAATAGAGCTAGTTAAACCTAAGATAATCGTCACCCTCGGTAATCACTCAGGCAGATACGTGTTCTCAATGTTAGGGGGCCGCGAGTGGCGGGGCATATCACGAATGCGAGGAAGGATCTACGAGCTTGAGTTAAAGGGTATAGGGAAGGTATTGGTTATCCCCACATACCACCCGGCAGCCGCGCTGTACAACCCGAAGGTGAAGCCAGCATTGGAGAAGGACTTTAGCCTAATAGCGGAAGCGCGGAAGAACCTCACTAGGGTTAAAGAAGGTACTGCGAAGGGCAGGCCTAGGTCATTGCTGGATTTCCTTAAGAAGTAAACAGTAATGAACCACTTAGTAGTATTATGATAATGATTAAGGGAGGTAGACCGCAGTGTCTGAGGAAGCTGAAAGAGATGAAATTATATCGTACATAACTAAACGTATAGAGGAGCTACGTAGGGAACTAGCGGTACTTGAAGCCCTTCTCCGCATAGTTAAGGAGGGAAGCAGTGAGGCGGAGGAGCGTAAACATACACGCGGAAGCCGCCCTACGTCCGTGAAGGTTATTTCAGTAGGCGGTAACGTCGTGGCAGATATCGTTGAGTCGGGTGATGGGGTAAAGATAGTGTTTACAGAGACCATCCCTTCAAGCAACCCTGTCGTTAAGTCGTTCTTGATTAAGTTGCTACAGGATAAAGAGCGGAAAGGTGAGATAAGGGCGTATGAGGTGCATGAAAGGCGGGGTTTCATAACCAGCATAGAGATCAAGGGCGTACCTAAACGCAGTTTCTACAGGGAATTGGAACTCGCACTAGAGTATGTGTGGGAAGAATTACACGGAGGTAAGCACTAAACAGAAACTACACGATTTGCATTAACCCTCAACTCAGTCCTTGAACCTCAGCGTAACACTGACCAGGCATCAGTAACCTTCTTGCCGGGTTCTCGTCATCGGCGTTAAGTACATCGTGTCCGGAGAATTAAACCTACCCCCATTCCCTAAACCGGTTTTAAGTACTCTCAAACATACCTCCTTAATGGGTGAGGAATTGAATCTAAAGATACTTGTTGAGGCTTTCAGGAAACTTGAGTTAATAACGAGCCGGACTCAAATGACCATGATTTTAGTGGATTTATTCCGTAACACACCTCCAGACGTAATAGACAAAGTCATTTACCTGATCCAGGGTAAGCTCTGGCCCGACTGGAAGGGGCTCCCAGAACTAGGTGTGGGTGAGAAGTTCTTAATTAAGGCAATAGCTAAGGCAACGCATTCGCGTGAAAGTGAAGTAGAGAATCTGTACAAGAGACTTGGAGACCTAGGTAAGGTCGCAGAGGAACTCAAGAGGAGAGCCGCTAGCGCAGGCGGTGTAGGGTTAGCAAAGTTCCTTGGCGTAACTCAGCCGAAGAAGGAATTAACCGTAGAGAAGGTTTACGAGACGCTCACTAGGGTAGCCCTAGCCACCGGCGAGGGGAGCCGAGATGTTAAGATAAACCTCATCGCTGGCTTGATCGCTGACGCTGACCCGCTTGAGGCTAGGTACTTAGTTAGGTTGATTGAGGGTAGGCTCAGACTGGGTGTAGGGGACGCGACAGTAATGGATGCCTTAGCAATAGCGTACGCCGGTAACCAAGCTCTTAGGCCAGTAATAGAGCGTGCTTATAACATAAGGGCTGACTTAGGCGGTATAGCGAAGCTACTGGCGGAAAAGGGCGTGGACGCATTAAAGAACATCAAGCCCGAGGTCGGGATCCCGATAAGACCCATGCTAGCTGAACGCTTGAACGACCCGTACGAGATCCTCAGTAAGGTTGGCGGCAAGGCCCTAGTTGAGTATAAGTACGATGGTGAGAGAGGGCAGATCCACAAGAAGGGAGACACGGTAATCATATTCTCGAGGAGGTTAGAGAACATAACACATCAGTACCCAGACGTGGTTGAGATGGTTAGGGAGAGAGTGAAGAGCAGTGAAGCGATAATTGAGGGTGAGATCGTCGCCATAGACCCTGAAACGGGCGAGATGCGGCCCTTCCAAGAGCTAATGCACAGAAAGAGAAAGCATGACATTCATGAGGCGGTGCGTGAGTATCCCGTAGCTGTGTATCTCTTCGACGCCCTCTACAATGAAGGTGAGGACCTAACACTAAAACCCATACTGGAGCGCAGGAAAGTGTTAGCGAACATAATTGATGAGGGCGAGCGATTCAGGATCGCTCAACACATAGTAACTGATGACGTAGATGAGCTGGAGAAGTTCTTCCTCAAAGCAATAGAGGACGGCGCGGAGGGCGTAATGGTTAAGGCAATACACGGCAACGCCATTTACCAGGCAGGATCGCGTGGATGGCTATGGATAAAGTATAAGCGCGACTACAAGAGCGAAATGACAGATACCGTCGACCTAGTTGTGGTCGGCGCCTTCGCTGGGAAAGGGAAGCGCGCAGGTAGGTACGGCACATTACTGCTGGCCGCATATGATCCTGACCGCGACAAGTTCGTGACCATATGCAAGGTCGGCACAGGCTTCACCGATGCTGACTTAGAGGAAATGACTAACATGTTCAAGGACTACATAATACCCCATAAACACCCGCGGGTCGAGTCAATAATGAAGCCTGATGTGTGGCTCGTACCTAACTTCGTGGCTGAAATCATAGGCGCTGAGCTGACCTTGTCACCAATACACACGTGCTGCCGCGATGCTGTAAGGAAGGGAGTGGGTATCTCAATACGCTTCCCCAGATTCATAAGATGGAGAACGGATAAGGGACCTGAGGAAGCAACCACTACTAAGGAAATTCTTGAAATGTACAAGCGTCAGTTAAAGAAGCTTGAGGAGAAGGCCTGAGCGGGGAAGATTTAATAGAAGGACGTAGTAACGTCCAAGTTTCCTTTTTACCTTGTATAATATATTAGTGCCTCAGCCCCGATAGTCTGACCAGGCAGGTTCCTCCTGAACACCGCTATGACGACGTTGTTCTTCCCGCGTGCATGCACCCTAACTATCTTGCCGATATACTTGTTACCATACTTATCCTTAACTAGGACCTTGGCGCCTACCAGGTTGTCCACGCGCTTCTTTATGCTCTCAATAACCTTAATGAGTACCTGCCTAGGATACTGTGTGTTGCTACCTCTACGGTAACCTAATACAATACCTACCCCTAGTTCCAGTACCTTCGTTTCCTCCTGACTCATCGCCTATACCCCACAACTAATTTGGAGCGCCTTTATAAGCTTCTGTCGCTACAAATATTTACCTTTAAATCATGTACTCAATACGATGTTGCGGCATGCGGTTCATATGTGACTCAATGCTGGGCGACGTAGCTAGGTGGCTTAGACTACTTGGGTACGATACCCTTTATTCCCGCAACTACGAGGACTGGGAAATCCTGCGTATTGCTCAGAAGGACGCTCGGGTGATACTGACGAGGGACGTGGGTCTCTTCAGGAGAGCGCGCAGAAAGAAGCTTGACGCGATACTTGTGGAGCACGCACCCATAGAGGACATACTTGCCGAGATAGCGTTCCGGTCAGGCATTGACCTAGAATTCAGCGCCTCCAGAACAAGGTGCCCTCACTGTAACGTTAAGCTCGTAAGTATCAGTAAAGCTGAAGCACTCTCCCTAGTGAAGCCGGAAGTAGCCGTAAAGTATGATAAGTTCTGGCTATGTCCCAGATGTAGGCGGGTTTACTGGCAGGGGAACCACTGGAAAACAATAAGCGCTGTCCTAGAGAAAGCAAACAGGAAACTCCTGGAGCTGAGGGTGAGGAAAGGTGGAAGGAGTCGTAAACCCGGAGGAGCTTAGTCTAGAGGAAGGCGCGTTCCTCGTAAGGCTTGCTAGGGACGCTGTGTCGAGCTACCTTAAGAGCTGGAAAGTACCCTCAAGGCCCCCTGAAACACCGGAAGCCCTCCTAAGGAAGGGAGCTGCATTCGTAACCCTCCTAAAGATAACGCCGACGGGCGAGAGGGAGCTGCGTGGATGCATAGGTTACGTGAAGGCCGCAGAACCGTTGGTTGATAGCGTGATTCACGCCGCGATAGCAGCGGCAACCGAGGATCCGCGCTTTCCCCCTGTAAGGCCTTATGAGCTTCAGCACATAGTCTTCGAGGTCTCCGTCCTCTCAAACCCAGAGGTCGTGACACTTCAAGGCAAGGACAGGGTTAAGGGCTTTGTTATAGGTAGGGACGGGTTAATAGTAAGGAGAGGCTTCTACAGTGGTCTCCTCCTACCAGAGGTTCCCGTGGAGTACTGCTGGGACGAGGAGACCTTCCTCTCCGAGACGTGCATTAAGGCTGGATTACCGCCTGACTGTTGGTTGGATGCCGAGTCCGAGCTACTTAGGTTCAGCGCCGTAACCTTCAGGGAGGAACAACCAGGTGGATCGGTAGTTAAGCGTGATCTTAGGAAGGAGTACGAAACTACGTGCGCGCATCTTTTCAGGGAGTAACTAACCCGTATTCTCGTTTAGTGAATTACGTACCTTCAATACCCGTTACTGCTTATAAGAAATTACGGAGAGGAAACCCTCCTAAGGGGCAGGATTGGTTAAGGTTAAGCTAATAAGCTGGTCTGGAGGGAAGGTGAAGGACCCTAGGCGATTAATTGTTCTGGCAGCCAAGGTCTCGAGCGGGAAGCTTAGTGAGAGGGATCCCGACTACTATCTTGAGAAGTACCCTGAGAGTAAAGTGAAGGACTGGATCCTACAATCCGTTAAGTTCCCGTCAGTTCAGGAACACATAGTATTCACTTTCCTCATAGAGGACATATCTAGGGTAACCTCGCATCAGTTAGTGAGGCATAGAATAGCGTCATATACCCAGGAATCCCAGAGATACGCCAAGGTAAGTGACGGACCTATCATACCTAGTTCCATAGAGTCATCCCCGCTCTCCAAGAGAGTGAGGAATTTCATTAGTGAGGCATACGCCCTCTACGATGAACTTATCTCTTCAGGCATCCCGTACGAAGACGCAAGATACATTCTACCTCAAGCCGTCAAGACCAGGATACTCATGACGCTTAACCTTAGGGAACTCCTACATATAGCTTGTCTAAGGCTTAGGAGCGAGGCTCAGTGGGAAATAAGGGAACTAGTGAAGAGAATGGTTGAGGAGGCCTCTAAAGTAATACCGGAAATGCCTGAACTCGTGAAGGAGGTCTGCGGGGAGACCCTACAATGATACTGTCGGACTTCGACTTACTCGCCTATATTAAGAGCAAAAGATTAGTGATAGAACCCTTTGACAACGCTATAGTGAGGGAGAATGGTGTTGACCTTAGGATTGGGAACCAAATAGCGCGCCTAGTCCCTACGGACGAAGTGCTTGACACAGCTAATCCTGACGCAGACCTTTCAAAGTTCTACAAGATTGAGTCAGGTGAATCCTTCATCATAAACCCCCACGAGAAGGTATTACTCACTACGCTTGAGTACGTTGAGTTACCGGCAGACATCATGGCCTTCGTAGAACTCCGAAGTTCATTCGCCAGGCTAGGCCTAATGATGCCGCCAACAATAATCGACGCCGGTTTCAAAGGAAACATAACCTTAGAGATTCAAGGATCTTCATTCCCTGTTAAGGTCTATGCCGGTCAGAGATTTGCTCACGTAATATTCGCTAAAACGCTGAACCCCGTTGAGAAACCTTACAGGGGGCGCTATCAGGGGCAACGTGGAGTTACGTTACCGAAACTACTCGGGCTAGCGAGTGATTAGGGCGTCAGGGGGCTCCTAAGTCTTCATTAATCCGTGACCGCCACACACATCATCCGCCACGTCATAAATCTAGCTGCAGAGTTCTTGAATGTTAATCTGCGGCACGGTCCCGTAGCTATACGATCCTCTTTGCCTTCCTCTCCCTCAGTTCCTCCAGCTCTTCCGCGAACTCCTTAGCGACATTGTTGAAGACCTTAGTGAGTATACCCTCATCAATCTCCTCGAGAACCCTCCGCAGGAACTTGAGGGCGCAGCGCTTACTATGGAACGCGTATTCCTTCCCACCAATAACCAGGGTAACACCCTGTCCTCGAGGAAACTTACGTCCGCACACAATACACTCCAGCTTCTCAGTCATTAACGGCACCACATCCTTATTTGCTCCAACAACATTTTATCTCTTCAGAGCGGGGGGTTCAGTGAAGTTGGATAAGGAGAGCAGCGTAAGCGCGGATACCGTAGGGAGGTGCCTCGAGCTTTTCGGTGAGTTAGGGGTAGTTCCATTTCCGCATCAGGTGGTGGCGTCGGAGGCAATAATTAGCGGGTATAATGTGGTGATCTCCGCCCCAACGGGTAGCGGTAAGACTGAAGCCGCTGTCGTGCCGATCCTAGCGAAGATGTTGGAAGAGGGGGTTAAGCCCGTAGCGCTACTATACATCACGCCCCTCAGAGCATTGATTAATGACCTCACGAAGAGGCTGAGGAGGATCTTCGAGCCCCAAGGCTTCGTAGTTGCTAGGAAACACGGCGATATTTCGGCGAGAGAACGGAAGGAGAGGCTCAGGAGGGTGCCGCACGTCCTGATAACAACACCTGAGAGCCTGGAAATAGACTTGGATATGTCACCAACAATCCGTAATTACTTGAGGAACGTTCGGTGGGTCGTCATAGACGAGTTACATGAAATAGCCACCGCGAAAAGAGGGCTTCAACTGGCAATACTGCTTGAACGACTACGCCGCATATCTGGGGACTTCCAGGTAGTTGCTTTATCTGCGACGATGCCCGATCCATTAAGCATGCTTGAACCCTTTCTTGGTTCCTCCAAGCGCAAGGTCAAGGCCGTAATTGGAGGACGCAAGAGGTACTCCATTAAGGTCATACGTGATCAGGACCTGAAGACCGCGCTGAGGAGCGTCATGTCGCAATACAAGGGAGAGAAAGTGATAATATTCGTTAACTCACGTAGCCTAGCCGAGAGGATACATAGCTACCTAAACGACCTCTCGAGAGTAGCGGTACATCATTCCTCAATCTCCGGCCGCAGTAAGGAGGAAATAGAGCATAAGTTAAAGGAGGGCGGAATAGACGTTGTAGTCGCGACGAAAACCCTGGAACTTGGCGTAGATGTGGGTAACGTTGATCGAATAGTGCATGTCGGGCCCCCAACATCCGTTACGTCACTACTTCAGCGCGCTGGGCGTGCAGGCCATGCCATAGGTAAAGTTAGTGAAGCCATAATCGTGACGGACAACGACCTTGATTACGTACTCTCGCTAGCGGTGAAGTCCTTAGCTGAGAGAGGCGTACTTGAGCCACCATCTAAACTGCCTTGCTTCATAGACGTAGTCGCTAGGGAAGCCATAGGATGCGCACTGAGTAAGGAAGGGATCAGCGTGAGTGAGTTCCAATCAATAATTCACTCCATTCCGCCCTGCAGGGACATCGACGTCAAGGGTATCATAGAGCTACTTGAAGACAAAGGCATTATAAAGACAGTCAATGGCAAATTAAGCCTGGGCGGTTACTTCTTCAAGCTATGGAGTAAAGAAGGTGCTGGCGGTGACATAAGGAAGTTCTTCTCGCTAATACCGAACAACGACGAAAAATTCACGGTGAAGGTCGGCGACAGGGAGATAGGGAGCCTCGACACGGCCTACGTAATGAAGTACCTGAGGCCATGGGATAGGGTCAAGATAGGGGGCAAAACATGGGACGTAGTTAACATTGACGTCATTCATAGGGTCGTGAACGTAAGACCAGCTAAGGGCGAGGGCGAGATACCTTCGTGGCGCGGATCCCTATTAAGCTACAGTAACTTAATAACTGAGCACCTCTTCTCATGCCTCTGCAACTGCGAGGCTTGCCAAGCATGCAGCGATGATATACTCAATGGCGTAAGGACCGCTAATCATGTGAATCCGAAGATGTTCTGCGTGGATGAGAACCACATGCTTCTGGAAAAGTATGAGGACATGACGGTACTTTACGGTCCTCAGGGACATAAGTTCTTTGAACTCCTCGGGTACGTGCTATCATACATCGCCCTCTCCGGCGGTATGGGCACGGTTAAGCTGAAAGTCTCTCCTGTAGGCATAGCTGTCGAGGCTTTCGAGGAGATCCTTAAGGCAATGAAGGACCTGCCCTTAGAGCCGGACGACCTGATTAAGGAGGCCATAAAGATTTCCCCGCATTTTCAGATGAAGTTGAGGGAGCTACTACCAACGTTTGCCACTTTAAAGCACCCATTAGTGGTGAGGGAGGCGATCAAGCAAGTGCTTTGGGAGTTTGATAATGGCGCAGGTAACGTGGAGAGAGTGAAGAGATTTCTGCGCGGGGAAATCAACATTAGACCTGCTTGCGCGAGCGGGCTCTCCTCGATTGCCAAGTTCATACTTAACGCACCACCACTTAGGCCATGGTATGGTGGCTCATGGCATGTTATAGCGGAAGCGTTACGTGGCATGGCCCTCACAGTAGCGGAGATCTCGGAAATTACGGGCCTGCCAGAGAAGTACGTTGAGCGGAAGTTGAAGGCTATGCGCAGGTTTAGGGGGAACCTTCGAGTTGTTTACTTTTACGATACCTTCGATGGGCAGCAGAGGTGGGCGCTGGCTGATGAATTGCCTGAGTTAGCGTCCGATCTATTTAAGGACTGCTTTAACGTCTCATCTAGAACTCCGTACGTTGTTACGGTGTACACCGATAGGTACGACTCGGGGAAGTCAATATTGGTCAGGCTTGACGATAGCTCCATTAACAGGTTAGTCGATGAAATAGATAGCCCCGAAATCTTCAAACTTAAGGTAAGTACGGTCTACGGAAACCACTCTTTAGTTTACTATAACGTGCCTAAGAAGCTATTACATCTCCTCATACGAAATGCCGTGACGTACTTAGAGGGTGTTGGGGGATGCGAGTAATTCTACGCATAGAGATAATGGGTGTTTCCAAAGGAGGCTTCGTAAAGCTTTACAGAGTCTGCAAAGAACACAACGTCTCTATAAAGTATACTGACCCAGCGTCCAACGCGTTTCATGCACGCATACATTTCAGCAGTTTAGGTGGGGACGCCCCAAGTAGGGTTCAGGAACTCATAAAGAGAATTAACCAGGTATCTTCATACTGCGAGGCACTTATTACCGCTATCATACCCCACGAAGATTTACCGCGTTCAGAAACAACGCCAGAGCACGGGTGCCCTAGGGAAATTGAGAAACACCTCAAGAAAATATGTGCTAGGTACGTTAGGAGCACTCATGAGGGGAGAGGAGTACTTGAAATTAACGGCGTCCCCACACTCATTGTGTGCCGCCGACGAACCACACAGATACTGCCGATCAAAGGAAGTGCTGACACATACTCGCTAACGTCTCCGCCAACACCAACACGCATCGCCTGCGATGATAAGGAAGGGCTCGAAAGAATACTAAAACAATTAAAGGACGCTGCTAGCCTACTACGGCAATACTTCACACAGTGAAGCAGCACCCGGTGATTTGAGATGAGTGAAGCCTTGAATAATGCGAAACGCATGGAACGCACACTAGCGATCCAGAAGTCCATACTTGCTGTAGTGAGTGGCGTTGCGCTAGCTATCATAACGCCCCTGATCCACGCCACCTTAGGAAGCCCGGCTGGTGATGCATTACTGCTTGGGCTTTACGCTGTGAGTTACTTCCCGATAACCTACATCCTATGTCGGCGAGCCACCCTTCAGGGATGTCTAAAGAAGGCTATAACGCTGTACTACTCTTTGGAATTCATAGCTTGGGTTGCCGCTTACGAAGCACTTGTTAGGTTCCTAGGATGACCTTGAAAACCCACGGGAGGGGGGAGCTCCATGAAGACCCCCTCTAATAGGGTAGACGCAGACGATGTTATGACGTGGTATGACACCATAGCGTCCTCTTACGATGAATTATACGGCGATGAACAATTACGCAAGTACGACCACATCTTCGCAGTTCTTCAGGCACCCGGGAACATTCCCTGCAAAGAGGACTTAGTAGTGATTGACGTTGGGTGCGGTACGTCATTGATAACTGAGGAATTAAGTAGATTGCTTACTATGAGAACGTATTACTACGTGGGTATTGACCTTAGCTTAAATATTTTAGAGATAGCAAAGAAGAGAGTGAACAAATTAGACGTAATTACAGACCTAATTGCAGGGGACGCCGCTAGCCTACCTTTCCGGGATGAAGTAGCTGACGTAATATTCTCAATATCCGTTTTTAGGTGTGAGGATCCCGTAAATAACCTTGTTCAGGAGGCCAAGCGTCTCTGCAGAGGTTCTGGGGTAATGGCCTTCACCGTAGTCTGTGGTGAAGGGGTGGAGAGGACTGCATGCTATGGAAGTTCAAACCCCTTCTACGAGAGCGTCATTAGGAGCGGGCGCGAACTCATACGAATAGTTAAGTGTCAGCAACCTAAGAATAACACTAGTTCGAGGGAGGGCCGTGACAAGCGCTAAGCCAAAGAACAGGTTATCGGCTTTAGATGTTGCTGTCCTAACTAAGGAGCTGGCAGAGATGATTACGAACTCCTTCATAGATAACATTTATTCTGTAGGTTCTTCCAAGGACGCCCTCTTCCTGAAGGTGAGGACAAGAGATGGTAAGTTGCTGTTCCTACGTGCTGATCCTGGGGTTAGAGCGAACATAACGAAATACGTTGGTGAGAAGGGACTCGGCGGGCGCGTACCAATCTTTAGGAGATTTCTGAGGAACTCCCGCATAGTAGAGGTACGTCAACACGAGTTCGAGCGCATTATAGAGCTAGTGGTTAGCGGGGGAGGCGTGAAGTCCGGGATATTGATAATAGAGTTAATGCCTAGGGGCATAGCAGCGTTAGTAGATAAGGATTCAGGGAAAGTGCTCGTATCAACTGCCGACTTAACGGTTAAGGACCGGGTTGTGAGACCAGGTAAGCCTTATGCTTACCCGCCATCGCTTCCAAACCCCCTGAAAGAACCGCCTAGCAAGTGGCACGAATCGTTAGTAGCGTCGAGGGGCTCCCTAGGCTCGGCCTTAATACGTGGGTTAGGTATACCACCCGAGGTAGTTAATGAGGTGCTAAGCGAGGAACTTCGTAGATTAAGTGCGAGTGCCGTTAGCCTCGATGATGTCGCGAAGATACGTGAAATGATTGTTAAGTTCATAACTAAGGTTCTGGAGGAGCCGAGCCCCGTGATAATTGAGTGTGACGGGAAGCCCGTAGCGTTCCACCCATTCAAGCCAAGCAATATCCCTGCCGCATGCCGTATCTTAAGTTACGAGTCTTTTAACTCAGCTATTGACGATTACTTCGCTAGGCTAGAAACGGAGGTCGAGAAGCGAAGAACACTCCTACCAGCTGACGCGGAGGTCGAGAAGATTAAGAGAACCATTGAAAACGCCCTCAACGAGCTAAGGTCCCTCAAGGAACGCTGTGGGAGGTTAAGGAGGATCTTAACGGTGTTCGAGAGAAACTATCCGAAACTCGAGGAGATTTGGGAATGCGTCCACAATACTGTCAGGAGGAGCGGGTGGGGACACGTTAAGGACTTATGTCATGTGGATTCCTACAACCCCCGTAAAGGCGTATTCACAGTAACTATCGATGACGTTGAGGTTGAACTTAGCGTCACTCAGGACATTAACTCCACATACTTCAGCATGCGTAAAGAGTACGGCAAGCTCATGAAGAAGGTGGAGAGGTCGGAGCAGGCGATAAAGGATCTTGAGAAGAAACTACGTGAAAAACTCTCTCGCCTCAAGGAGGAGCAATCTAAAGTCACGTTGCTTCCGAGAAGTGAATGGTACATGCACTTTCACTGGATCATCACGTCAAACGGGTTCCTAGCAATAGGAGGGAGAAACGCGCAGCAAAACGAGAAGGTCGTTAGGAAGTACTTAAACGATGACGACATCTTCCTTCACGCAGACATACATGGCGCCCCCGTCTTCGTGATTAAGTGTGAAGGAAGGCAACCGCCGCCAGAGGATCTCTGGGAGGTTTCGGTACTTGCTGTCTCCTACAGCAAGGCATGGCACGAAGGCGTTGCCGCCCTTGATGCTTACTGGGTTTGGGGGAGGCAAGTCAGCAAGTCACCACCCCCCGGCCAATACCTCCCAACAGGGTCCTTCATGGTGTACGGCAAACGTAACTACATACGTGCTATACCGCTTGAACTAGCAATAGGTGTGGAGGTCCTCGAGAATAAGTACTACACCATAATAGTGGGACCGGAGAACTTAGTTCGTAGGAAATCCATAGCTTACTTCGTATTAGTGCCGGGAGACGAACACCCAGCTAAGATAGCTAATGAATTTCTCGCATTCCTCAAGAAGCTAAAGTACAGGTTAAGTGGCTTGAATTCCGAAACCCTCCTTAAGTTTATCCCCGGCACATCAAGGATCCTTAAAAAGGTTTCCATCGATTAGGGCATTGTATTATTAGGTGTTAAACGATAAATGCTTTGGAACTGATCATAAAATGGTGTGAAATTGCGTGTACTCTCCTTTGTAGATCGCTTCTACCCTAAGATCTCCCCTAATGACTTACTCACGCATGCCCGAGCACTAATGCGTGACCTCGCCCTCCGCATGCTCCCCGTGGTGAACGAGTCGGGCACACTTGTAGGGGTAATTGAGCGGAAAGAGGTACTTGCCCTCTCCTCAACTAGGTCGAATGCCCTGGTGAAGGACGTCATGGACACCCCTAGACTCACGTTTAAACCAGACGAGGACGGTGAGAGGGCATTTAAGGTGATGATAGAACTTGACGAGTGGTTCGTCCCGGTCACTAAGGAACCCTCAAATAGGTACGTCGGTGTCCTGTCACTAACGTCCTACCTTAAGGAGGTGCTTAACAGGGATCACCCCAAGCACAGCCTAAGGGCCGAGAACATCATGACTACCGATGTGGAATACGTGTACCCGGACGACTTCATAAGTAAGCTCTGGAGGAAAATGGTTAGACTTAACTACAGCGGGTTCCCGGTAGTCAGGCGTAAGGACATGTACGTCGTAGGAATCATAACGCAGCACGACCTGCTTCGTAAAGGGTACACTAGGATAGAGCTGGAGTCCGAGTCCGGCCCTAGACACGGAGCGAGGGTCAGTGAGGCCATGAGATCCCCACCAATAACTGTGAAGCCCTACACTAAGCTTGCGGAGGTGGCGATGATACTGGTTAGGAATGATATTGGACGCGTGCCAGTAGTTAATGACAAGGGACAGCTAGTAGGGATCATAGATAGAGGTGATGCTTGCTCAGCTTATCTTAGATAAGTTTGTTTGGAGGTCTGAGAGAATTGGTTAAGGTATACGTATATAGGAGAATACGTGAAAGAAACCGCTGGTTACGTAGTGACGGGACCCCGAACTTCAATGACAGAATACATAAGAAACCCTCCGAACTTCAACCAGTAATAATACGGGACGTGCCTGTCGCCTCCGAGCAGACACCTATCCTAAAGGTCACTGAGCTCATGTACGAGTCAGGATACAGGATGATACCCATACTATCATCGAAGGACCTCGTAAGTGGTGTGGTTACGGGGATGGACATCATCGACTACCTGGGCGGCGGACCTCGCTACAACATAATACTCAGCCGCAACCTAAACTCCGTCTACGACGCGCTAGACGTGCCTGTAGACAACGTAATGAGGAATAACCCAATAACGGTTTCGACTGACATGACCTTACCCCAACTACTCGAGGTAATGATAAAGTACGGTATTGGGGCCGTACCCGTAACCGACAAGGACGGAAAGTACGTTGGGCTCATAACGGAGAGGTCACTAATAAAGTACCTAACAGGCAAGGTAACAGGCGTCCTGGTAAAGGATGTGATGACCGAGAACGTAATATACGTGACGGTGGACACGAGCCTCGGTAAGGCGATGAAAACCATGGTAAACACCGGTGTGAGGAGATTACCGGTAGTTAAGGACGGCGTCGTAGCGGGTATGCTGTCATGTAAGGACGTAACAGGATTCATAGGTAGCCACAAGGTATTCACGATACTGAAGCGGAAGACCATAGACGAACTACTCAACCTTCCCGTCTCTGACGTCATGCGTACGGACGTTCTGACCATAAGCCCCGAGGCCGACATAGGTGAGGCTGCGTCGATAATGAACGTGAAGAAGGTGGGGTCACTGCTGGTGATTCAGGGAGGTGAGCTAAAAGGAATAATTACGGCAAGGGACATCCTCTACGGCACAGTAGCAGGTTAATGGGGGTGTAGATCGTGCCGCCCCGCGTAGTTACGTACATGAGTAGCCCCGTAATAACTGCGTATAAGAACGACAACCTAGCCCACATAAGGAACCTAATGATGCGTCACCGCATAGGTAAGATAGTAATTACAGATAACAACGGGAACGTCTCCGGAATAATAAGCAAGAGCGACTTCATCAGGATAGTCTACAATAGGAAGCGCTACATTAAGCCATTATCTAACATCATGGCGTACGAAATCATGTCTTACCCAGTATACGCAATACAGCCCGGCAGAACCATTAAGGCAGCAGCCCAAGCAATGCTACGGAGGAATATAGGGTCATTACTTGTTATAGAGAAGTCGCGGAAACCCGTAGGCATAATAACTAAGGCCGACCTGATCAGGGCTTACGCCGAGAGGTATCATGGGAAGGCAAAGGTGAATGACTTCATGGAACCGAAGGTCCCGACGGTTCAGAAAACGCATAACCTTTACTACGTCATAGACCTTATGAACGAGACGCGATTAGGCAAGGTAGTGGTTACTGAGGGCAATAAGCCTGTGGGAGTCATAACGAAGTCTGATATAATGTTCCTTAACATGGAAAGCGTGACGCGCAAGAGGGTCAAGTATTACAAGCGCTCCGGAATCACTGGAAGGGGTTTTGAGGGGGTCATACGCATATACACGTTACCGTTAGCTGGGGACATCATGACCCCTGACCCAATCACGATCAGGCCGAATGAGGACTTAGCGCGCGCTGCTGACGTCATGGTGAAGAACGGCATAGGGACGCTGCCGGTTGTTGACGAGCACGATTACTTAGTGGGTATACTCACGAAGAAGCACATCATTCAGGCCATCAGGAGGATGTGATCATGGAGGTAGACCTAATAACGATCTCGGAGGCCGGGGCTAAGGACTTCCTGCGTGTGCACAAGAATGACTCCCTCTACAACCTAGTTAAGGTACTGAGGAAAAACGATGCTGATAGGGCAGTGGTTTACGGTGAGCACGGCGCTGAAGGCATGGTTACTCTAAAAGATATTGTGTCTAAGGTCGGCTCCTCAAGGAGCGCGAGGATGCCTATATCGACACTGCATGTCTCGTCGGTCATGAGTTACCCGTTGATTAAGTTGCCGCACGACACGAGCGTGGCGAAGGCGGCCCGCGTGATGCTTGAGAACAACATCAGCAGCGTCCCTGCAGAGAGGGAGGGGGAGGTGGTGGCGCTCTTCAGCAAGTGGGACATAGCTAAGTTACTTCGCGGGGACAGCACCCCAGTAACGGAGATAATGACGTCCTCCGTCACTAGGGTTTCGGAGACCGACTCACTCATTATGGTGAGGAGGCTCATGATAGATAACGGCTTCTCAACCTTACCGGTAGTCAACCCGTCCAGCGGTGAGGTCGTGGGGATAGTCACGCTGACGGAGCTCGTGAACACTCTCGTAGACATCATTAATGAGTTCGCTGACAGCGGCGATAAGGACTTCCTGAAGCGCGTTAGGGTTGGCGACATAATGCGCCCGCTTGTCCCAGCGGTGAGTCCCTCTGAGGGCGTCGGTAAGGCGGCCGAGTTAATGGTGGAGAAGAACATACGTGGCGTGCTAATCATGGAGGAAAACACGATTAAGGGTATCGTGACGTTAACGGACCTGACCCGTTACGTGACCCTAAAGCTAGTTGCGCTGTGAATTGCTCTAATCCCCACCTAAAGCAACTCTAGGATTCTTTTCGCGTCCTCTGCAATCTTTATTCCTGATGACGTACCTATCACGTCCGCGCCAACAAGGATGAACATCGCTGCGTCCACGGCGTTCCTTATCCCTCCGGATGCCTTAACCTTGATTCTATCTCCGACGAATCTTCGTATTAGAACCACGTCCCTTAATGACGCTCCTCGCGCACCGTACCCCGTGTTCGTCTTTATGAAGTCCGCTCCAGACTCCGCGACAGCTAGTGAGACCTTTCTTAGTTCTTCGTCGTTCAACGCGCTTGTCTCAACTATTACTTTTATGCCTAGCCCAAGTTCGTGGGCGTGATCCACGACCTTCCGCAATTCGTCCTCTAGGGCATCGAACTTACCGGACTTAACGTTTATCACGTTAATGACCACGTCAACCTCCTTTCCACCGCCCTCCGCTATCACATCTATTTCCTTTAACTTAGACTCGACGGGCACGTAACCGTGGGGGAAGCCCGCGACACCAGCTACGGGTGTTTTAGCGATGCTGGCTACGAACCGCACCATTGCTGGAGGTACTACTAGGCTTCTGAACCCGTACGGGTCGGATTCCTCAACGAATTTCTCGTAGTCCTTCCAGGACCTATCGTACTTAAGGAGTGTTTGATCTATGCGTGCGTTAATACCTGATAATATTACCTTCAATTCCCGAGTAACTTCTGCTGGCATGTTACGCAATCCAATCACCCGTCTCTATTTTCTCCGGTATGTATGTGTCCATGAGGAACCTTAATCCTTTACTTGTTAAGGCTTCGATTTCGAGCTTAGCTTTCTTCTTAAGGAATATGTTTATCTCCTCTAGCCAACGCTTTGTCCTGAACCACTCGTAGGATTTCAGCTCCTTAGCCCTCTTTATGTCGGTGTCGGTTGCCTTGATTATATAGTTCTTGCGTTCAGCCTCCGTAAGGTAGGGTTTCTTCTTTAACTTGTCACTCCCGAATATGTCGATCATCGAAACCCCTAGGAACCGTGCTGATGGTGTAGCTAACCGCTCACTTTCGTATGATAGGGTTATTGAGCCGACCTTGAACACGCTGTATATGTACCACCCGTATGGGTCGGCGTCGGTGAGTATGTAGATAGGTAGGCCTAACTCGTCACTAAGTCTCCTAACGAATCTTCGTGTGGCGCGGTCTGGCTGACCAGCGCTCGTTATCAGTAACGCCTTATACTTCTTCCAGAAACCTGCCCTGTGGAGCTGCTGGAATACGGCGTCCTTCTCTATAACTAGTACGAACTCCGCGTTGACGTCCTTAAACTCTATGAAGTCCGGTGTGGGTTCTATGGAGTACGCGCCGTGACCCATCTTGCTTAAGTCTATTATGTCGTCGCCGGACTTTATCCTCATGTCACCTACTACCTTACCTTTCTCTTTGCTTAGTATCAACATCTCCTCACGCAACATGTCTATGAGTACTTCGAGATCCCGTATCACTGAGTCGGATTCCTTCTGCTCGTCCCACGTGTTCTCCTCTCTTATCCTGCTGGTGACTAAGTCCCTGAACCTTATGGTGTGCTTACCTCTGTAGTAGAGGTCCCTGATCGTTGGGTACTCATCGTTCTTCAAGGCCTCATGTATTATGCTCGCGATCAGTACTGTTTGCATGAACTTCTTGGCTTCACCAGCGTTTAGGAATGACCTCCTTAGTGTGGCGTTACCGATTCGAAGTAGCCCCCTCTCAGCGTCGAAAACCGTGTTGGCCAGCGTCCTCTTCCTTATTACTAACGTCGGTGCTTTCCCGGAGAGTATGTCCTTAACTAGCTTCGAGAATGCCCTCTCTATTTTCTTAAGGGCTTTCTTCCGGGCCTTAACATCTACTGCTGACATGTAGGACACTGCGCTCACCCTCCTCACTCAATGCTTACCACTACGTCCGACACCGAATTAATCTTGAATGACTTTAGCTTCATATTGAGCATCTTCAGGAGTTCCTTCTCAATCATCTCCTCCTTCACGTTATTGACGATCTTCGCTAAGCCTCTCGCGACGTCAGGTATGTACTTAGCGATCGCCACCGCCCTCTCAGCCTCCTCCCTTTCGCGCTTCTTCTTTGAGAGGTAGCGCTTCAGCCTGCGAGCGACTTCCCTTATGGCTAACTCCATCTCATGCTCGACCTCCGGCACGTCAGCCACTGACTCCTTACCCACGCCCTTGTAGGGCACCTTAGTACTGCATATGTGTACTAGTATAACGAGTGGTGCTGGGAACGTCACGCCGTAGTGGCTCCAGTCAATCCTATCCACGACCTTCCTAGCTACGTCGGCGCCTTCGTCGTAGAGTAACGGTATCTTATTGGCGTACCTGTAGAGGACGGGGCGGTCCTCGGGCTGTATTTCACCGCCGTAGGCTAGCCCGGCCTCAACTATGAATGCGTGGCCCTCATACACTGAGGGTTTGCGGGTGACTGCGGTCACGAATTCTGGCTTTAGGATCGCCTTTAGACCCACCTTAATTATCTCCTCCCCCACGTAGGAAAGGTGATTAGCGCTCGGTGGCTTTATCTTGGTGTCACTCTTGATTACCCGGACTAACCTCTCAACATCTTCCGTGCTTAGCTCATGCGGCTTCATATCGGGGAGTAGCCCGGCGTTCTTTATTAACCTCCTCGCGGTTACCTCGCCAATGCTTTGGAACTCCTTTATGAGGAATTCTAGGAGTGTCTTGGCCTTCGTTGCTTTCAGCATCATCTTCATCATTTCTATGTCCACGCCCTTTGGATGGGGCTTCACTTCCCTTGGTGGGGGAGGCATTTTACGGGTGCTTCGCTCGAAGTAAGTTATTGTTCCGTCCGGATCCTCGAAGACTATCTCCGCGTATGGTGCGATTATCGCGGTTCGCTTCAGGTACTCGTAGATCTTAGATTTTGATCGGGTCCAGTCACCCTCCAGGTAAAGCTTAACTACCGTTCCGTGCCATCCGTTGTTCTTCCTGTAGACGCCCTTCTCGTGAATTATCGGGGTGTTTGTTTTGACGTCTATTGCTATGTTGAAGTAGTATATGTTCTTAGCAGTGATTGTGGAAGTTAACACCTCAACGGATTTGCCCGTAGTCATCTGCCCATAGAGTACGGCCATCTTAGCGCCGAGCCCGAACATTCCTCGAGTCTGTCTGAGAACGTACTTCGAGCTGTAGAGGAGCTGGCCGAACGCCCTAGGCACTTGGGCGGAGGGTATCCCTATGCCGTTGTCCTCGACGCTTATGCTGAATATGTTGTCCCTCTCGGCACTGACTTTCTGTAGGATCACCTTTATCGTTGGGTGAATGCCGTGGGGGTCCGTGGCGTCCAACGCGTTCTCGACTAACTCTCTTACCGCCTGGTATAGGGCCCTCGCGGGGTTGCTGAAGCCAGCTAACTCCCTATTCCTGTAGAAAAACTCGGAGGGAGTCAGCGCCCTGAACTTCTCAGCAGTAGCTTCAGATGCCACCCTCACACCACCTGAAATGTTAAGAGCAAAAATGCTTTTAAGCCATCAGCAAGGTAAGGATTATCTTTTCGATTACCTTATCAGGCACGCCGCAATTATCGGCAGGAGCACCGTGACGTCCCCGTAGAGGGTCACGTGCTTCCCTTCAGGCTTCAGCTTCCCCCACGTTATCGCTTCCCTAGTCTTAGCCCCGCTTAGGCTCCCGTCCCACTCCACCGCCGTCGTTATGTAGACGGAATAGTCTAAACCTTCCTTGAATTGGTTCCACCATATCGTGTGGTGCTTGCTTATCCCGCCGCCTAAGCAGAGGGCCATGCTCTTCTTCGCTGAGAATACGGCGTCGGAAAGTTCCTGCATGTCCTTGAAGAGGTTTATCTTAAGTCCCGTGAATTGCGACTGAATGAAAAGGTTTGTTCCGAACGCCCCATCAACTATGCCTGGCACGTATACCTTAGTGCCGGAACGGTACGCTGCCCCAAGTATTGAGTGCTTATCGTTAGCTAGTCTCTTACCGACCTCCTCCATGAGTTCCCTAACGCCCCACTCTAGCTTCACCTTAGTGAGTTCCGGCACTAACTTACTAACAAATTGCTCCACGGTCAACCCGTAGGACTCGAACGGTATGAATATGTTCCCTAGCCTGTGGTACCCCTCCTTCCTGAGTTCAGCGTCGTCCGCCTCGAAGAACCCCTTAAGGTACTTCCCGCCCATCGACTTAGCTATGTCGTGGTCCAGCGTCCCGCAGGTAGTTATGACGATGTCGAAGAGCTTCGCGTCTATTAACTGGGCTAAGACACCCCTGAGACCTGTCGCGACTATATTGCCTGTGAATGATAGGAAGCGTAGGTCGGCCTCCTCCACCCCCTCCTTAAGTATCTGTACCGCGCGGTAGACGTCCCCCGCTGTGAAGCCGTGGATTTCCCCGTAGTACTCCACGAGCTCCCTCACCGTCATGTCGGGCCTCACGAACGCGTCCTTCACGGGGGGTAGCTTACTCAGCCTTAACCACCTCCTTCCTGAGTTCCTCCACGGTAACTATTTTCTGCTTCCTCTCGCGGAGGTCCTTCAGCGTCACGTAACCTCCCTCCACTTCCTTACGCCCGATTATTACTGCGTAGTCGTACCCCTTCTCGGACGCTACCCTCAGGGCGGAGGATAGTTTAGGCCTTGGGAACACATTAACGATGACCCCGGCCGACCTTAGGGCGGTGGCCACGCGGTCCACGTAGCCGTATATGTTGCTCTCTAAGGACACTAGCATCACCTTAATTTTCCGCTCGGGCAAGGACCACCCGGATTCCTTGAGCGTTAGGTGAATCCTGTCTACACCTAACGCGAAACCTGTCGCCGGGGTTGCGGGTCCTCCGTAAAGCGATACAAGCGTATCGTACCTGCCACCACCTCCAACACTTAGGCTAAGCGCCTTCTTGGGCACGATCTCAAAGATTAAGCCGGTATAGTAAGCCAGCCCCCTAGCGAAACCCAGATCAGCGTAAACCTCTGGGATACCGAGTGCTTGAGTTACTTTGGTAACGTGTGCTAATAGCTCCACGTGCTTCATCACTTCCTCCGGGAGACCCGCGCTCTCCGCGCATGAGGTGAGTTTCTGGGGGTCACTACCCTTACATTTTGATAGTTCGTTAATCACTTCCGGCTTCGCCTTAGGGTACTCGCTCAATAACGTGGTTGCCTTCTCTAACTCCTTCTTATCAATATAGTGTATTATCTCGTCCTGCACGTCTTCCGGGATGCCCCACATGCTGAATAGGTCTCTGAAGAGGCCCATGTGGCCGAGCTTAATGCTGTAGTCCACGAACCTTATCTCGCGCAGGTAGTCCCTTATCAGCAATAGCAGCTCTATGTCCGCCGCAACGCCCTCCTCGCCCAAGTACTCTACCCCTGCTTGGATGAACTCCCTGTACCTGCCTCGCTGAGGTTCCTCGTACCTGAATGCCGACCCTATGTAGAATATTTTCACGGGCTTGGGCAGTGTTTGAAGCCTCCTGAGGTATATGCGGGCCATGCTCGCCGTGAGTTCCGGCCTTAAGCACACCGTCCTCCCTGCCTTATCCTGGAACACGTACATGCTCCTCCTGATTTCCGGGCCTGACTTCACCTCGAACAGGCTGAAGAGTTCGACCGTGGGCGCTATTACTGGCTCGTACCCGTAGAGCTCCGCCACCTCAGCGAACTTCCTCTCAAGCCAGAGTATCTCCGTTGACTCCTCGGGTATTATGTCGCGCATTCCTCGAACAGGTTCGAGCCTTATTTTAGGCACTCTTAACCACCTCCCTCAGGTCGCTTACCTTAAGGACTCGTGTGG
This sequence comes from Desulfurococcales archaeon, assembly GCA_027002995.1. GTDB lineage: Archaea > Thermoproteota > Thermoprotei_A > Sulfolobales > NBVN01 > WAOL01. Next base: position 1,505 of record JALWZB010000151.1, on the reverse strand, counting down.
AGTAATAAGTTACGTCGCCGTGTGCGTCAACCACCGCTATTACCGGTTCGTACCCCTTCATTATCGCGTCCCTAGTCCACTCTATGAGTGCCCCGGCCCTGAGCGGTGAGTTCTCCTCAATTACGAAGACCATTGTCTTGTCACTACCTTTACCGTAGATGATATCGTTAACACCGAAACCTACCTTGGCCCTCCTCCCCCGCTCCCTAAGGTTTAGTAGTACCACGAAGCGTATCCAGTCGTACTTGCTCCTCGAGTACTTAGCGAATAGCCTAGCTAGGTCGAGCGGGCCCCCCTCATCCTCTAGTTGAGCAGCCTCGGTAAATATTAGGTAGGCTGCCTCAGCAACGTCAAGCACCCACACACCCTTCAGAACTGACTTATGCCCTAAATCCAGCTTGCTTAGTAAGGCCTCACCCTCACTTACCAGTAGTTTTCCTTCCTCGCCTCGCCTCACCTTCACTACTCGCTTAATCATTAGCCTCGAACCCTACACATAAAGTAATTTATTCTAAATCAACGTTTACTCCAAGGTGCTAGTTTTGACCGAGTTACACCCTGTTGAGTGGTTAGGTGATAGGGTAAGGTGGATAAATACTTTGAAGATCCCTTGGGAGGAGGAGTGGGTTGAGGCTAGGGATTACGAGCGCGTTGCGGTAGCTATTGAGCGGATGGAGATCCGGGGCGCGCCAGCCATAGGTGTTGCCGCCGCCTTCGGAGTCGCGCTAGCCGCCCTCTACTCCGGTGCTAGGGACGTTGAGGGTCTTAAGGCGGACGTCCGCAAAGCCATAGAGAGGCTCAGCAGGACGAGGCCCACCGCGGTGAACCTGTTCTGGGCGTTGAGGCGTATGGGGAGGGTGCTTGAAGGGAATTACGGCGACACGGAGGAGTTAAGGAGAGCCATAGTTGAGGAGGCGGTGCGGATCTTCGAGGAGGACGTGGAGGTCAATAAAGCCATAGGGAGGGTAGGTAATGAGGTCATAGAGGACGGCGACACAATCCTAACACACTGCAACGCGGGGGCATTAGCTACCGCAGGTTACGGAACCGCGCTAGGCGTAATAAGGGCTGCGTGGGAATCAGGGAAGAGGATCAAGGTAATAGCCACGGAAACACGGCCCGTCCTGCAGGGCGCCCGCCTAACCATCTGGGAGTTGGTTAGGGATGGGATACCGGTCACCTTAATAACGGATAACATGGTCGGGTACGTCATGAGTAAAGGGCTAGTCAATAAGGTCATTGTCGGCGCGGACAGGGTACTGAGGACGGGGCACGTAATCAATAAGATCGGGACCTACACCATAGCCGTGCTGGCCAACAGGCACGGCGTACCCTTCTACTCAGCAGCACCCATATCAACCATAGACCTCGAAACCCCCGTCGAGGAAGTCGTGATAGAGGAGAGGAACCCTGACGAGGTGCGTAGGGTCCTAGGCAAGCTACTGATAACCGTCCCAGACGTTCCTGTCCTCAACCCTGCCTTCGACATAACGCCTCCGGAACTC
>JALWZB010000150.1 GCA_027002995.1 Desulfurococcales archaeon | reverse complement strand
CCCCGCCAATACCGGAAACGTCCTCAACACCCGCAACCTTAACCACCCTCACGTCACGCCCCGCAACCCTGAGCCCCTCAACAAGGATTTCAATGAAACGGAGAATACCTCCACGCGCAGGCACGGCCGCCGACACATCAACCCCCACACTTACCTTATGCCGGCGCTTAAAGCCTGATAAACCAGCTGTGGTTCCCGCCTCGATAGTAGCTACGCGTATCCAGGCATAGCAACTAATAAGCGCTCAAAAGCACTTAAGGTAATAAGCCACCTTCCCTCCCCTAGGCGGGGTGTTGAGGCAAGTTAACGTGAGTTAATGTTGCTTCACCCATAGACGCTTTATGTCTACCTTATCGAAGTCCCTGTCCTCGGACGCTATTGCTTGGAGCCCGTTAACGACTACGGTCGCCGCGTGTAGGGCGTCGGAGGGTATGAGCCCATACTTCAGCATGAACTCCTTAGCCCTCAAGTACTCGGCACTCCCCAGCCGGATCACCTCAACGTAAGGCAGTACTGCCCCTATCAATAAACTCTAAAGTCTCCCCAAACACGAGCACGTCTGTGTGGAGCTCGTGATTGCGGAGGAGGCCCAGCCAGAAATCCTCGACGAGCTTAGCCTCCCGCTCAGGCATCCTGACATTCAGGTACACCAGCAGACTTACATCAACAAGCACCTTCATCGCTGAACTCCCACTCAAGCTCTGCCTCAGTCAGCTCGTCGAGCCGAGCTACCTTACCGCCTAGTCTCTTCCTCCTCTCCCTAACCCACTTCAGTACCTCCTCAGGCCCCCTTACTAGGATTCCATCATCCCTAGGCTCCATGACCGCGTACCCTCCCTAATCCTGTAGGGCGGGGAGACGCCTCCCGCAGAACCTTTGAGATGACGACCTGGCCTTTAGGCCCCACCTTAACCCTAAGTCTAACCACACGTCACACCAAGTATAACCATAGCCAAGTATAACCATTGATGAAGGCTAGCCGGATGATTCATGTCTTCTACGTGTTTTCATAGTGTTAATGTGGTGATTGGTGCTGGATGGTGGTTGTGGCTGGTAGTGTTGTAGAAGTTCATGATGTGAGAGTATGGTCGCTCCCTCTATTTTGTGGTGTTGTATGAAGTTCTTGAGTTTTCGGTCTATTGTGATGAATGTTAGTCCGTGTACGGTTGCGGTGGCGTAGAGGAGATTATCTATCATATCGTTGTGTCCTAACAGTTTCATTCTGTAAGCGAGGGCGTAAGCTTGGGGATTAGGGTGCGCGGGCTTCAGGTACTCGGATCCCTCTATGATTCTGATAGTAGCTTCTACCTCTCCAGGTTCAAGACCTCTTCCTCCCCTCCTTATAGTTTCCCTCGCAACCTTGGAGATGACCTCTACTAGTGATATTGGAGAGTAATATACCTCTACGAGCCTTCTTAGAGCTAGACTACGTAATCTAAGCAAGACCTCTTCACTGACTTCTTTCACCCCAACACCAAACACGGGCAGCAGGTAAGTGGAGTCCAGAAGTATCGCTAAGCCTTTATCGGCTCCAGCCTTCTTGCTCACTCTCGCTCTCCTCCTCGAACTCCTCGACGGTTGTTGAGGCCCACTTCTCCCTCTTAACCGCTAAGAGAAATGGATCAGGAGCTCTTTCAACCACAATACGCTCACCCTCAGCCCTTACTATAACAAAATCACCCTCATGAAGCCCTACCGCCTCCAATATCTCTCTAGGCAGGTATAAGGCTCTCTTCCTGCCTACACGAATCCTCCTCTCAAGCGTTAGAGAAGCCTTCCTACCAGGCAAACAGGCTTCACCAGGTAGTTAATTATTAGCCCGGTAAAATTAAACATAACCCTATCGCTTCATATTGCTTAGAATTGTGGCAGAACGTATCTACGGTAGGGCCTCCCACCCGACCATAACCCTTTAGGTGGGGGTTATGGGGTCATGAATGGTGGTTGAGCCCAACGGCACGGGTCTCCCCATCTGGGGTAATGTACACGCCTAAGCGATGGGGGACTTTCATCAGGGTCACCGTAAGGCTTGAATCTGTGCCCTCAAGATCCGAAGTCAGCACTTAAAATACCTTTAGTTCCAGAGACTGATGTTTGGGGCAATTACAGTAGGAGTTCGTACCCTTCACCCAAATAATGTATAAGGCACCTCGACTTAGAGACTCGGCAAAAGCCTTACCCATTATGGAATGATTAGGATTAATAGTCTCTGATTATAGTGTCTTAGTAAGGAGATTGCTGTGGAAAAACTGCTGAGGAGGATTGTTAGTGACCCGCATGTAATGGCTGGCAAGCCCGTGATCCGGGGTACGAGGATAACAGTTGATACGATACTTGAGCTTCTAGCCTCTGGTATGAAGCCAGAGGATATTGCTGAGGACTATAACATAAGCCTCGACGATATTAGGGCAGCGTTGCTATATGCTGCTAAGATTCTCGGGAAAGAGGAGATAATAATTGAAACAAGAGCTTAAGCTCCTCTTAGACGAAAATATTGGGCTAAAGGTGTATCGCAAGCTTCAGAGTCAGGGCTACCACGTGCAGTCAGTGATCACAGAGCGTAGAGGTGCTTCTGACGAGGAAGTTATCAAGGTAGCTATTAGTCGGGGTAAGGTAATGATAACCATGGACAAAGATTTTATTTTGGGTATCTCGCCCAAGCGTACAGACCACCCGGAATAGTTATTCTAAGGCTAAGGGATCCAAGAATACCTAATTAGGATCAAGGCTATTCTAAGAGCATTACAGCTCGGGGAACGACTATACGGCTACATAACAGTAGTGACCGACACAAGAATACGGAGACGGTCAATCACACCATAATAAGAGGGCAGAACCTACCACAATATTTAACGAGGCGGGTCCCAGCCTTCCCCTGTACCCAATATCGTATAGCGGACCCACCCTAAGACTTCTGTAGGGAAACTAATTGGCTTATCAATACAAATACAAATTTTTCAAGCTTGCGTAACCTTTGAACCTTTGATAACTGATAGTGACTTTTAATTACTTGGTGTTTC
>JALWZB010000149.1 GCA_027002995.1 Desulfurococcales archaeon | reverse complement strand
TCACACCCGTGGAGGGACGTGGCTTCGGAGCCTTCAGTGAGTGGGTTAAACTGAAACTTATCCACGTCATCAGATGTGAGTGCGGCAATGAAGTGCATTTAATATATCGTGTCCTCAGGTGCCCTAATGCATGATATTATTTAAAGGAACCTCCACATAATCCCTAGGTAACGGTGGGTAAACGATGAGGGCTGAACACCCACGAGTAATTCTTAGTGTAGTGCTTCTTGTTCCGATTGCCTTAGCAACGGTTGGGATGGTCTTCTCTAGTATAGCAGTACGTGCGGGCGGACTTGACGACGCCTTCAATATTGTTGGAGAAAGCCTTAGGCTGAAGTATGAGTATACGTACAGCGTGGAGGTAAGCAACATAGGCGGCGCTTCCGTGACACTTAATGTGAGCGAATACTATATGTACGTAATAACTAACCTAAACTCAACTCACGTTAAAGTTATTTCAAGCCCCGTAGGAAACATTACCGTGAGGTTCGTTTCAGGATCGTGGGTAGCGCTGGCAGCACTGCTTGGCTGGGCGGGGAGTAACGTCACCATGTTCATTAAGAAGTTCATTATCCCGTCCATAGATAATGCCGTAGTGCCTAAGAGTAAGTTGCAGGAAGTGTTGAGGGCCGTAGCAGCTGTCTCGCCAGTACGATTGGAGGTTCCGTCAAAATCGTGCAACCTAATCAGTGTGGATGAAGCCTTGTTTAACGCGAGAAGATATGATGTCGGTGTCAGTGGTGAGGCGTACTACGAATGCAGGACAGGGATCCTGTTAAGGTACGTCAATGGGACCACGTCCGTAATGAACCTAGGTTCAAGGAATGTTAAGGTTCGGGTGACCCTGTACGTTAAGTTAGTTGCGGCTAACACGGAACTTCTGAAGGAGATTGTGGTGGGTCATGTACCATCCACATCAACCACACTACCGACCAAAACCTCCTCAATGCCGGGATGGGTTCCCTACGCATTACTCGCCCTAAGCATAGCGTTAGCGGTTGCTATGGGGATAATGTATTTCAGGGTACGGAAAGCTTACCAGAAGTAATCTCGTGAGGATGAATCATTGAGTAGTTCAGAGAGTATCTTAAAGAATGAGGCGGCGTTCCCTATAACTAGTATTGTTAGTCCCATGATAGCGAGTATTAACGCGCCTAAGTTGCTTAGGGCTGATACGTTCACGCTGAGGACGTATGCACCATCACCATCCGCCGCTATCTTCACAGATAGTGCCGAGGCCAACATAACTAATCCAATAATAGTGAATGCCGCAGACATTAGGAAGAACCTTACTCCGTACGCTATCGCCTTTCCCCACTTCACCTTCCCCACCGTATATTCCTCTCTAAGTCACTCAAGCATTAAAAACCGGGGGTTAGGTGGATCAGTATTTCCTAAGTGATACTCGGGCAACACCGAAGCACCGACAGTTTTATCCTGAGACTACCACTATGGGTAGTGGTTGCGCCCCTTGAACGACATCACCTCCAAAAAGGGTAATGAGAGCATTACTGCTAGGCGCGAGGAATTCCTTAAGGCTGTGAGAACGTTGATTAGCGTATATTACCCTAACATACGTTTAGATGACTTCCCATCATATAAGCTCGTCAGGAATGGGGGCATCCACCCTATCGGTATCCTAGTGTCCATTATCCTATCCCAAAACACATCTGACAGGAATGCTAGTATCGCGCTTCGGAGACTCAAGGAAAGAGTCGGTGAATTCTTAGACCCTGCTAAGTTGAGAGGGGTATCGGTTGAGGAACTCGAGGAAATAATCAGGCCGTCAGGAATGCAGCGTCAAAAGAGTCGGGCAATAGCCAACGTACTGAAGGAGTTTAGGAGCGATCCAGATGCGCTGATGAGGGAGGACCCCGAGAGATTGAGGGAGAGACTTTTGGGAATAGGTGGTATTGGACCGAAGACCGCAGACGTTTTCCTGTTGTTTGTGAGGGGCTACCCAACCTTCCCCATGGACACGCATATAAGGAGGTTCCTAGAGAGGATGGGTATAGGGCGTAGAAGTGAACCATACGAGAGACTTAGGGGGAGAGTACTGCAACTCCTCCCTAGAGACCCGGAGTTCCTCTTAGCCGCACACCTAGCGATAATTATGCATGGTCGTAAGGTCTGCAGAGCTAGGAATCCCCTATGCCATGAATGCATGATTAACTCCATGTGCCCTTATCACAGAAGTAAACTTCAAGAAACCTCAAAAGGCGAGACTAAGTAACAATTTAATTACCCTCTTACTTGATGGGTGAGTGCTTGAGGAAAGGCATTCAGAACCTCTACACAGAACTCATATTAACAATGATAGTCGTAGCCTTTGGCACAATACTACTTTCAACAGTAAGAGGCGTTCAACCGCCACCGAGTGTGGAAGATAGAGCAGGTGACGTTGCCGCCTACGTAATTAATGGGTCAAACAAAGTCATCATAGCGAATTGGGGGGACGAGAAAGAGGAAGTAGATTTGGTGTGCGTGATGGATAACGGGTCAATAACTACTAAGTCCGTGATTGTGGAGCCTAACTCGACGGTGGTAGAGGAGACAACATGTCAAGGTGACCTAGTAGTGGCTTTGAACGGAAACCCTGTACCGACATTCATCATCTCCCCCTGATATACAGGAAGAGGGTTCTGGGCCTACCGCCATTTACGGAGGACACTATAGTTACGTGGGTAGGTTCCCACCCAGGTATTGGAAAGTCCAGAGTCACTACTCGTGCACTACTTCTCAACTCCGACTCGAGCTTTTGTCTTAACTTCGCGTTACTACTTTCAGTTAAGTATGCATACACGCCGTCAACGTTGTTAAGCGGTACATGCATAAAGTCTCCCTCAATGACCGTGACTAAATCGTCAACACCTTCCTTGAGAACATTCTGCCTAGCCTTACGCGCTAACTCCCTCCGTAATTCGATACACAAGACTTTAGATCCCGTTTTAGCTAAGGCTATCGCAACGCGCCCATCACCGCATCCAAGTTCAGCTATTACTTTGCCCTTACCTGCCTTAAGTAATTCGACAATATACTTGATCACCCGTCCCTCTGTCGGTATCCAAGGGACTGGCACCGTCAACCCGGCACGGCTCCATTACTTAATGCATGGTTAGAATTCTTGAATTTTTCGAGTATCCAAGACGCATTACAGCGTTGAAGTACTGCAAATCTCTAAAACCTTAGAAACGCCTTACCTATAGGTGCCAGCAATGGTCACGATAAAGTGGTGGGGTCATGCATGCTTTGAGATAAGGTCCAGCGATGGGTTCACGCTCGTCGTAGACCCCCATGATGGTGGAAGCATAGGGCTTCCTAAGCCTCAGGTTAGGGCTGATGCCGTCCTGATAACGCATGAGCACTTCGATCATAACGCCTACCAAGTAGTGCTGAAGGAGGGAGGCAGGACGTTCTCTATGAAGAAAGGTAAGTTCCGGGTGGATGGCTTCACCGTAACGGGGTTCGAGGCATACCATGACGAATTCAAGGGAAGGCGACGCGGTAAGGTAATAATGTATTTAATTGAGGTTGAGGGGCTACGCATACTCCACACAGGTGACCTAGGTCACTTACTGGACGATAAAACCATACAGGATTTAGGTGAAATCGATATCCTAATGGTCCCTGTAGGCGGCACATTTACCATAAATAGTAAGGCAGCACTTGAATTATCAGACATGATCAGCCCCAAAGCCGTGATACCAATGCACTACTGGGTAAAAGGAGTTAACCTTCCTCTAAGACCGCTAGATGATTTCCTAAAAATAGCCAGTAACAAATATGAAATCTTGAGGCTCGAAAACAATGAATGGAATGCAAGTAAGAATGAGTTACTATCGTGGCCTAAAACCAAGGTTGTCGTATTTCCTTTTCCTTTTTAAAAGCACAGAATAAATTTGAGGGCGGTTAAGCACGAAATATAAGACCGTCAAGTCAGAATAACGTGCCTTATACGGATACCTTTTCGTACCCTCTCCCCTCTCCAGCTCCTAGTAACGTAGACGCTTAACGCTTCTCTAATTATCTCAGACCTACTGACACCCTCCATCCTAGCTATCTCGTCTATCTTTCGAAGTAGTGCTTCCTCTACCTTGAAAGTCACTATCTTCACAACATATCCCCAATCCTTTGACTACAGAGTCCATGAAAAAAGATGCATAACTATTACATGTACTGCTACCATATGTCTTCTGCTTTAAAGCGGAAGACATATTGGAGGGCAATTTTATATAGTAAGACTTCAGTATTCCTCTTGAGGGGATAGGACATACCGACAGTACATGTATCGCTACCATCGAAGACCTACGAAGAGCTGAAGACCTTAGCTGCGTCTATGGGTGTCCAAGTAACTGATGTGATAAAAATGTTTATAAGCGAGGGCCTTCATGGCGATATCCGAAGCAATTCACCAGTAGTTAAGAAGATTAAGGATTACGAAGACGAGATAGCATTCCTTAAAGGTAAATTATACGTGCTTGAGAACCTACTCCACGATCTCCTCTCACGTGTTGATCACTTAGAGGAGCGCATCGATGAGCTTGAGTCCCCTGACTTCCTCTTGAGAGGCAGGAGATATAGCAGTGGAAGGATTAATAAGTCCTGAAGGGAGAAGTCTTCTTGGCCCTGCTGAAGCTCCCGCGTCACGGGAGGTTATGAAGCAGGGAGGGTCACCCCTGGCCCTCGTAATAAGCTATTGAGTTTAACTAACTGTGATTAAAGTCTAGACGTTCACAGGAGTTATTACCTTCCTACCCGCGCCATTATTGTCTTTATGAATTCTCTTGATTTCTTGCTTGCAAGTAACCTCTCCCTTAATGGCGATATCATCTTGATTAGGTACTCAGCAACAGCGTTTTTTAGATCTAGTGGATGTAATTTACCCTCGACATAGAGCTTCTCTAATTCCTCGTAGGTGTATATAGTTATGGGTCCCCCGAATTTTGATGGTCTGTTGATGGTGAATTCTTTTTCTTCGCCGCGGAAGATTATGTTCTTAGCTATCTCGGTTATGGGGTTGCCTTCAACGCTTCTTGCTGGGCAGTACGCCTTACGGATTTTCTTTCTTATTTCGTCATCGCTATCGATTATGAAGATCGCTGTCTCGGGTTTCGATTTGCTCATCTTTGCCTGGGCTAGGAGCTCGTTTGCCTCACCGCTCTTCAAGTCCATTCTCCCAATACCCTGTAGCGAAGGTATTAGCGGTGTGTGTATCGCAATCACTTTCTTCCACCCTAGCTTCTCTGCCACGTCCCTTTGAAGCATATGAGCCCTTCTCTGATCCATACCTCCTAACGCTATGTCGACGTCCAAGGCAAACATGTCTGTTACCTGCATGAGCGGGTATATTAATTTTGAGAAGTCTGCCTCTCCCTCATCGAGTCTCCTACCCATTATGGTGAGTGCCCTCCTAACCCTTGCTAGAGAAACGGATTTAGCGGTCTTCAGTAATTTTTCCCAGTATTCGATGTGTGAGACTAGATCCTCAGCAAATACTAGGTTAAATCTCCCTTCAAGCCCTAACGCATTAAGCACCTCCTCAACGTGGGTCGCCGCGAAGCGTATTAGTTCTAGGTCCCCTCCCAACTTATCGTTTATCCATGCATGCCATGTTGCTGCCAGTAGGTACATTTGTACCCCAGCATCTACTAAGTCCTTGAATTTCAGTGCCCAAACAAGCCACCCAACGTGGAATATACCGCTGGGCTCAAACCCCAGATACCCTGAGGGTGACTTTGTTTCAATAAGTTCCTTAAGCTCCTGCGGAGTAACTATCTCTACAGTTCCTCTAGTTATTAACCGTAGCCTCTCCTCGGTATCCATTAAAGTCACCCTAGGATAGTGAAGTGACTTTACATATTTAATGTTTAACAGTGGCCGCCTTACCGCATAAAAACCTGCGGGGTCCTCACCCACATTCTTGAATTAGTTTAAGTGCTTTCAGCGCGGAGTCAGTAATACCGTCAACAACAGCCGCAAGTAGCTCCCTGCCCTTCTCTGGGTTTGCCACGCTTGGGTCACCTGAGAGTGCTTCAGGGAAGAGCACTTCCTCCTCGTACTTCCTGTAATATAGCCTTAGTGACGGATACTTGACCGGGTTTTTCTTTAGGTGCTCCATCTTGACTAGGTCAGGTGTTATAGCCATCATCACGGCGGTTTCATCCGCCCCCGCATGGCCTAGGGTTTCCTCTGGAAAGAGCGACTTACGCTTATCTTGTGCTACGTCCGTCCACCAGTTAATCAGTAGTACCGCCCCGCCAGTACTGTACGCGGCGTCCCTCGCAGCTTCCCTGAGTAGGGACGTGTTTCCTCCATGACCGTTTATTACTAGGATGAGTTTGAACCCATTCCTTAGAGCTTCCTTCAAGACTGACTTGACGTACTCCCTGAAAGCTGAGTCATCAACGTTTATCGTTCCAGGGAATTTGGCGAGGATTCTTGAGGATCCGTACGGCACTGTAGGCATTACTAGTGCTGATACTCCATACTCACGCAACTTACTGGCTACTTGACGCGCTATCCGCTCGGGCGCGAATATATCTGTTCCTAGGGGTAGGTGGTCACCGTGCCTCTCTAAGCTACCCACTGGCAGTATGGCTACGTCCTTAGGTATTTCCTCGAACTCCTTCCCTGTTAGGGAGGCCCATTCCTTCACTTCTTCTCACCCTTAAGCTTGCTTATGAATGCCTCCCTATTCACTACGTATCTCTCATGCACGCCGTACCCTATGCGTCGGTCACCGTACCATGCCTCAACCCAGAACACTAGCTTCCTCCCCTCAACAGCTAGGAGTGTTCCTCGCACCTCAATCTCACTACCGATAGGGGCTGCCTTCACGTGGTAGACATCGACCCTTGTGCCGACGGTGGTTTCGCTCTCTGGTAAGTGCCTATCCATGAATCGCCTGCACGCTTCCTCCATAAATAGTATCATTGAGGGTGTTGAGAGAACGTCAACATCTCCTGAACCCACGTGTTTGGCTGAGTGTTCCGGTCCTGCCTTGAATTTAAATGAGAACTTCTCTCCCGGAGTTACGTTCATGTATCACACCCTACTATCTAAATCTAGCGGATAATTTAAGCTGGAATCATCCTTAGGTAGAGCAGGAGTAACACAGTAATGTCTACCGCAAGGATTAGGGTGAATACCAACATTGCTTTGCCGTCATACCAGTACCGTGGCTTGAAGTCCTGCATACGCGCGTAGGTTCCCTCTTCATACATACTGCTATACTCGTTCACAGCAAGTATTGTTACTGCTAATGCCTTCCAGAGTTTCTCACCCTTTAATTCCGCCGAGAGCATTGCTGACTTCATGTCCCTCATCACGTGGGGTGTGACCTTCCACGTCATTGCTGGGTACAATGATACTTTCTTAAGGCATAGCTTATGTGCCAGCGTTGAGAGTTCCAGCGGGTTCAGGAAGTATATGAACGTTAAGAGTGCTGACCCAACGGCGATTACTCTGAACGCAATTATGGCGGATGTCGTCAAAGATGTTGTAAATGGTAGTGTTGTCAGGAAGTACCAGACTGCCGGCAAGGAAGTCATTATTAACGCGTATGCTAGCGCTTCTAAAGTTCCTGCCATGAGGTGAACTGCTAAGAGGGATGCCATTGTTACAACTACTCCTGTTGGTCCCTCGGATGCTAGGAGTATCTGAGTAACGACTAAAGGTGTGTTTATTAGTAGCGTGGAGTGCTTGAACGGCGTATCATCGCCAGCAAAGATTGACCTGAATATAACTTCGGAGATCCACCGAAACACCGTGCCTGCGCTAACCATGGATGTTCACTACCTTATTCGCTATGCGTTCCACCAGGGGATCGTGGGAGGCGATAACGAAAGCTGCGCCGTCCTCAGCCGCCTTAACTATGGCCTTCAACACCCGCACCTTACTGATAATATCTAGCCCCACCGTCGGTTCATCCATGACGACAATTGAAGCACCCCTAACTATGGCTGAAGCCACAGCCACTCTTCTTCTCTCGCCCGTGCTTAACCTAGTGATCGGCGTGAATTCTCTGCCGGTAATACCGAACTCCCTTAACTTCTCAATACCGCCTTCACCCACTTCCTTAGCTACTATCGGTTCTGTGAAGTAAAGTAGAGGGTTGTCCGGGACGTAGATGAGCCTGCCGGTGACGTTAGCCTTTATGCCAGGCACAGGCTCCTTGACGCTCGTTGCGAGTAACCTAAGCAACGTCGTCTTACCGGAGCCTGATGGGCCCTTCACCAGCACTACCTCACCCCTCCTCACGGTGAACTCTACGTCTTCTAACACTATCTTGCGTGATCCCGGAGGTCTGTACTTGGTTACCCTTACCTCAAGTGCAGTGTCGCCCTGCGTCCTTGGCTTGCTTAGCTCACTCACTAGCTTATCAAACTCCTTGTAGTAACTCGTGATGTCTTCGTCCAGCGTGCCGTTTCTGAGAACGTAGGCCTTATCAACTAAGCCCATCCACGCCTTAACGTCATGATCAACTATAATCACTGCTACGCCGGAGTCCCTGAGCGCGTTAACGGTTCTTACGACTTTCTCAGCGTTTCTCGAGTCTAGATGTGATGCTGGCTCATCAAGCAACACTACCTCCTTACGTGAGAGCATAGCCACCATTAACGCTAGTCTCTGTAGCTCCCCAGCGCTCAGGGTGTACGTTGTCCTGAAGGCATACCCGCTCATGCCCCAAGCACTAAGCATATCCTCAACGTCTCCCAACCCGAGTTGGGAGGGAGTAAACGACATTATCTCGGACCAGACGTAGGGTGTAATTACGGAAAACCACGGCTCTTGAGGGACGTAATATGCTTTACTTCTAATTATACATGGCTCAGGCTCAATGAATCCCCTCACCGACCCGGAGATTACATTAGGCACTATGCCAAGGATCGTTCTGAGCAACGTTGTTTTACCTGACCCTGACGGTCCCGTGACGAGTACTGCCTCCCCCTCACATACTGTTAAGTTGAGGTTTGAGAGAATACTCGCACCATCGAAAACTACGTTTAAGTCTTTTACCTTAACCCTCACTTCCAGTAGCCTCTCTTATGAATGACGTTATCGGTAATGCGACCGTGATGCCAACTAGTACTTGACCAAAGTTTACTGGTACCTCCACTAGTGCCTGTTCTGGCGGCGCGTGATATATCAGCGGGTTCGTGATGAAGAACTCGTAGAGGAAGTATCCTAGCACCATAAACGTACCTCCCACAAGCATAGAGGCTGCGGCAGAGACGTTCTCCTTACTCCTTACGAGGACAGCGTACAGTAGTATCACCGTCACTAGCACGCCTATGAGCAACCACACGAGGCTAGGGATCACTATTTTACCGTAGAAGGCCGTCACCTCAAAGCCGCCGACCTGAATCGGTATTGACGTTATTTCCGATAGACCCGATAGTGTGAAGTAACCTACAGCGGCTATTGCGGCGCCAGTGGCTACCGAAGCAATCACGGATAACGCCCTAGCTAACCAGTACCTTGATTTGGGGGCCAGCTTCCTCATTAGGTACGCTACAGTGAATCCCTCAACAAATTTAATCACTAAGGTACCGGGTGCAAAATATCCGTAACCTGTCGTTAGGTCCGCCAACGCCGACCCTACACCAGCAGCAATGCCGGCTAGCAACGGATTTGCTAAAGCAGCTATGGCGTAGATAGCGGTCTCGCCTAAGTTGAAGTAACCTCTGGTCGCGGGTGTGTATACCTGAAGGACTATGGTCGCCACGTAAACTAGCGCCGTGAAGAGCGCTAGTTTAGCTACGCTCACCCTACCCATGATCTCCCCAAGCCTGTAAGAAGGTGTCCATCAATAAGGGAGTTAACCTCAGTATGCGCTTCAATACCCTTGTCCATCCGTGCTTAGCGAAAGGACTACCTGATCAGGCTTAGACCCTCATCCGTTATTCTGAACACCTTCCTTCTCCTCTTACCCTCCCTCTCCTCGGCACTCTCCACGAGCTGCATCTCGCTCAGTTCGCTGAAGTGCTGGTATATGGAACGTAAACTTACGTTCACTCCGTACTCGCTCTTCAGGATCTTCCATACGGCGTAAGGGTGTAAGGGACCTTGGAGTGCAAGGATCTCTAGGATCTTCATTTTAGTGAAGCCTATTCTTGTTAAGTACCTGGGGTGCCCCTCGCCCACCACCATCCTGAGGACTGCCGGGTCCCTGGCAGGTCCTCCCGATATTATTGAGACTATTGGTGACGTACTACGTAGGTCGTCAGATAGCTTAATCAATGCGGCGACAGCCGTAGCGCCGGTGAGTTCCGTTAGCATTCCCTCGCACCTTGCTAGTAGCTTGAGCGCCGACACAACATCGTCCTCCTCAACTTCAATCATGTATCCTCCACTACGGTCCATTAGATCCTTAAGTAGGTCAGCGAAGAGAGGGTGGTCAACAGCCACGTCTTTGAGTAGTGGTGACTTTGAGGATGTTCGAACCCCTATGACCGTCGTGTCTGGGCTGAACTTGCTTATGATTTGCAGGGTCGCGTAAGCTAAGGCACCGTCCCCCACGGGGACAAGTACCACGCCTGGTTTCCCTGTCCTCAGGTCGGTAAGTATCTCCATGGCTAGGGTTCTATAGCCATCAAGCAAGAAGGGGTTCTGTGGCGTTACTGGCATGCTGGCTGGTGCTGAGCCATACTTCCAAGCCTTGCTCAGCGATTCCTCGTAACTCTCAACATACTCAACACTATCTGCCAGCATTGCCGTCTGGTACGCCTTCACTGGAGTAATGTATGAGGGCATTATCACCTTGCATCTGAGCCCTGCACGTCTAGAGTATGTAGCCACCGATACCCCTAAATCACCTAAGGACGCCGTGACTAGACGTGCTAGACGCAACGACCTAGTCGCGGTAACGAGGGTTGCTGAACCTCTGTCTATGAACGTACCTGACGGGTTTCTAGACTCGTCCTTAAGGTAAATTTCCTTCAGGTTAAGCTCCTTAGCTAGCTTAGGGGCGCGTACCAGCGGTGTGTTTCCCTCGTACAGCGTTACCCTGTCACTAAATACTGATGTCATTAGGGCGGCTTCCCAGGACCAAATACCGGGTGCGTTAACGCGTCTCAAGCTTTTGGGTAAGGTTGGGACTAACTGCCCCCCACAAACGCACCTAACCCTGCCTGACGTCGCAGGGTACGTGCGGCCGCACTCCACACACGTTAACTCATTCTTCATTAGCCTTACTTACCATACTATATCTGAGTGAAGTAGAGGTAAAATAACATTAGCCTAAGCCAGCGAAACACCATGGTTAGCGTAGAGGGGAGAACATGAGCACGCAACCTAAGGTAGGGGTGGGTGCTGTTGTCATAGACCAGGACAAGATACTCCTGGTTAAGAGAAGGTTTGAGCCGTCAGCAGGGTATTGGTCTTTCCCAGGGGGACATGTGGAGCCAGGGGAAACTCTGGAGGAGGCTGTGTTACGTGAATTGCTAGAGGAGACGGGCTTAGTTGGTTATGATCCAAGGTTGCTGGCGGTTACGGAGTATATTTGCCTGAGTACTACTGGACACTTGAAGTATCATTATGTCATTATTGATTTCTTAATTAAGGACTTTAGCGGCGAACTTAGATTAAACGAGGAAAGCGAGGATGCCGGGTTCTTTAGCCTCGATGAGGCGTTTCGCATGAGGCTATCGATAAGCACGAGGAAAGTATTAGGTCTCATTAAGAGGGACTCCTTAAGCCCACCCACGGTTTACCATGTTGTGACGCGTATTAAGGAAAATGAATACGATGAGGTTCTGAGGACCTTAAGTGAGTCCATGAGTGCTTGAGGTTAAGATGGAAGAAA
This sequence comes from Desulfurococcales archaeon, assembly GCA_027002995.1. Taxonomy (GTDB): domain Archaea; phylum Thermoproteota; class Thermoprotei_A; order Sulfolobales; family NBVN01; genus WAOL01. Next base: position 21,641 of record JALWZB010000149.1, on the reverse strand, counting down.
TGCTCTTTATTTAGATTCTTTCTCCTCGATGAACTCAGCTATCAGTGATATGCCCTTCTCCAGCCTTTCCTCGGGTTGCGTCACGAATGTTAGGCGTAGGTGGTTCTTACCAGCTTTCCCGAATATTGAGCCAGGTATCACTACAACGCCTTTGGCGTCGGCTAGCTGGTAGGCGAAGGTTATGTCATCCATGCCTAGTTTCTCCAGGTATGGGCTTAGGTCGGGGAATAGGTACATGCTTGCTGGCGGTTTCCATACCTTCGCTTCAGGGAGGTACTTCTTGACGGCGTTGTAGGCGGCGTCCCTTCTGCTCCTATATATGGGTAGGACCTTCCTCAGGTACCTTTCCTTAGCTCCCGTAGTTAGTGCGTAGTATGCGAACCACTGGGCAGGTACGGAGGAGCTTATCGTTAGTATTCCCTTAAGCTTAGCCATCTCATTGATTATCTTCTCAGGTCCGTATGTGTATCCCAGTCGGAAGCCCGGAATTGCTATGTCCTTCGAGAATGAATTAACGCTGATTAGCCTTTCCGGCATGTCGCCATAGTTGTGGATCCACACGTGTTGTCCTTCGTAAATGACGTGCTTGTACGCTTCATCATATATTACCCACACGTCATTGTCTGATGCTAGGTCCGCTATGAGGCGGAGTTTTTTCTCAGAAAGTATCCTTGAGGTCGGGTTATCTGGGCTGACAACAACTATTGCTGCGGTATCCTTCGTTATTACTTGCTCTAAGCATTCGTCGCTGGGCTGGAAACCATCCTCAATTAACTGTGGGCACGTCTTAACTTTTAATTGAAGGTACTTTGCAAGATCCCAGTACACGCTGTAGGTTGGGTCAAGCAATACTATCTCGTCGCCGGGGTCTGTAGTCACCGCTAAGGCTAGGTTAAATCCTTCAACTCCTCCACTAGTTATTATTATCCTTGATGGGGGCACGTCTATACCTCCGTACTTCTTAAGGTCTTGGCTTAACGCTTCCCGTAGCTGCATCATGCCTCTAGTGCTCATGTATCTATAGTGGTTGAAGGGATCCTTTAAGGCGTGTTCGAAGGTCTTCCTTATAACCTCCTCGTCAGGCGGTAAGCCTGGTTGCCCAGCAGAGAAGCTGTATACTTCGCGCCCTGCCCTAAGTAGTTCGTCGACCTTTGCAACAAGTTTTCTGTGGGGTGAGGGTTGGAAGACGCTTACTCTTCTTGATATTTTCCTCAAAGTTTTGAACACCGTTATTAAAAATCTTCGAAGGAGAATTAAATGTTTTCCCGTAATATACGTTATTTAATGTTAAGACTCGATCCTTGATCCATTTTATCTAAAATCTTTTTAAGGTAGGGTGCCTCTTCACTGGCTTTTACTGCTTCAACTATCATGTCGTATACTTTCTCAGGATGTGGGACACCGTACAGCATATAGAACGATCTGGACCTAGGTACCTTAACGGACCTGCCTCCCGTTACCGCAAGACCTGCTCGGACGTCTTTACCTACACTGCCTCCTAAGGTGACGAAGGACATATCGCTTCCAAGGCCTAGTCCTGGTTGCGAGACTGGTATGAGGTTTCCGAAGTTAAATAGCTTGCCTAGGGCACCTTTTTCGAGTATTATGTCGGAGATTCTTGAGTAAACTAGATCCCTCCTGATCTTCTTGAATAGTCCATTGTACTCAAATATTATCCTTCTGTCAGTAACTATGTACCTATGCGCCTTTCTATGCATCTCTACAGCAAGCACTCCTAAGATGCCTACCACAGTACCTATTATGAATGTGTACCGTAACGGTAGCTTCACAGCGAAGGCTAGCACTAGCGGTACTCCAACGGTAATGAGTAGTGTTATGAGGAAGTACCTCCACACGATCTTAACTACGGTGTATATGAGTGTGGGTATAATTATCACTAACGCGTAGACCACGTACTCTCCGTAAGCACCTATCAACCCGCTAATCACTGGTATATTCTTGAATAATGCATTCACTTGATTGCCTACAAAGTACATCGTAAGGGATACTGCTAGCACGTAGACCCATAGGAGTGCTTGTCCTGTGAAGGCTAAGGGATGTGGGTGAAGGCTTGCAAGTATCTTTTCTTCGCCTAAGGTTCCGACTTTTTCCATCTCACATAAACCGATTAAGTCATTAACATGTGCGTTATTAAGCATAGTTGCGTTTCCCCACTCACGGTACTTTTAGTTAGTTTTCGTATTTTTAGTTCCGTGAGCGAGGTTAGCCCTTGGTGTGGGTTCATTGGCTTCGCCCGCACCTCATGGGGTTCGGTCGAGGGCAACGCCACAGCCCTCCCATTTGAGGAGAGGTACTTTAACCCGATATTTATAGCGCCAACGACATCCCTATCTAGCTAGAACTAGCTATCGTGTATAAAAATTCATGATTGCTTGACTCTTGAAAACATTATTTAGGGAGACTCCCGATACTTCAGTGCGGAGATAAAGTTGGGGAAAATTATTCCTCCCGTAGAGGAGTTAACACCTGAGAAATTCAAGGAAACCTTTAGGAAGATACTAGAGTTAAAGAAAAAGGCGGGTCTTGTCCCCTTACGAGATAATCCGCCAGACCTGTTTGAACGTGCGAAGATGTACGGTACACAGTATAGAAATGGGTCATGGGGTTGGGCATCCAATATATGGAGTAGATCAGCTAAAAACACCGTAGTTATAGAGAAGGATGAGGACCTCAAGTATGAACATAAGTTACTAATGTTACGTGTACTTGAGCACATACTAGCGCAGGGACCGTTCATTAAGGTTGACGGCTACGTCGGTAAGCCTGGAACCCGTGCTCAGATGCATGCAACTGTGTATGTTGATCCACAGTTCCCTGATTTAGCGTATAGGTGGAAGCAACTAGTGTTTCCAGCGCCACCCGATGAGAAGCCTGACGTGGAGGTCTTCGTCGTACCGCACTACCTAGGTAACCCGAATATACCGGGAACTGACAGGATGCTCATGGTTATGAGGTTCCCGCATCATTACTTCACAATAATAACGGTATCGTCGTATCAAGGCGAGGTTAAGAAGGCCGTCCTAACTCACTGGATATTTCACGTCTATCAGAGAGGAGGCACTGGCGAGCACGCATCACTAAGGGAATTCACTGTCAAAACTGTTGACGGTAAGTGGAAGCGCATAGTCATGTGTGTTTGGGGTCTCACAGGGACAGGGAAGTCCACGCACGGGCTCTACGTCTGGACCGAGAATAACGCTAAGAAGTACATAGAGCAGTTCGGCATAAACCCGCTCGACTACGTTAAGGATCAGGTAATAAAGAATGACGACATAGTCGCGATATTCGAGGATAGGGTAATAGGGTCAGAAGCCGGGTGCTGGACTAAGACTGAGGACCTGACGCCGGAGCAGGAAGCTATGTGGAGAGCAGCTATGAGTCCCAGAGCCCTACACGAGAACACCGAATTCGATGAGAAGGGATACCCATCCTTCAAGGGCGAGTTATTCCAGTACTTCGGCGCTCCTAACAGAAACGCCCGTTCGGTGCTTAAGTTAGAGGACACGGGGTACTTCGACGGCGATGTTGAATCCTCCGGTCCATTAACCACAGCAATATTTCTCAGCCCAGGTTACTTTACAGAATGGGCTTGGGCTAAGGTAACGGACCCTGCACTGGCTGCGAAGATTCTGGCTGATGGGAGGACAATAGGTCACCCAGCACAAGCCAAGGAAGTAGTTGGGAGGATAAGGTATGTCGCTAGGTTCGCGCAACCATTTACAATGGGTGTGCCGAACACTGCTCACGTGGTTAGGTTCTACGAGTACCTTAAGAAGAGGATAGAGAAGGGTGACCCTGTCGAGGTCTACGTATTTAATAATACCGGTAGGATCATAGCTAAGTACTACTGGACCGAGAAGAAGTTCGGTGATAAGGTACTTGAGGTGCCCGAACCGGTTCTGGTGGAGAAGGACGGGAGGCCCAGGCCTGTGGGTGGGGAGAGACCGACCATAGAGGAGACCGAGTTATTCATACTGCAAGCTGTGCGTGGAGCCGTTAAGTACAAGCCCCACCCGGTGTGGGGAGAGAAGATGTTGATACCTAAGGAGGTTCCTGGAATATCTGCTGAGAGGCTTAAGCAGCTTGAGCCGACTACCTACTTGACTATGGAGGAGTTCAAGAGGCTGTTGAAGGCACAGATTGAAGTTAGTAAGTACTGGCTGGACAAGAACTGTCCTGGGCTTCCTAGAGAGATCTATGAAGCGATGGACTTCGAGGATTAAGGTTTCATAATTGCGTCAGATTCCCTTTTTAGCAATGAACAAAAAAGGGGTTCTTTAGATTCTTGTCGTTGTGCTCTCCTCCTTACCTCCTGTCTCAGGAAGGGTAGGGAATTCTTCGTTAAACGTTGATATTATCTCGAGAAACGCATTGACTACTAAGGTTACCCTTTCCAGGAATTCGGGTTTCGAGTCCTCGCTGATCCTTGAATCAAATATCGTTAACGCAACCGTTATTGCTTGGATCTCCACGGGGTTTGGCTGGATAGCCACATTGCATATGTTGCATACCGACAATATTCTTCCTAGGAGCTTCGATGAGAACCTTAGCCTGCCTTCGGGCTTAAGCTCAGCTAGTTTCTTGGCGTGAATGGGTGACACACCAACGCCGAGTAGGATGATAATCCTGTCTTCCTTCCCCTTAGGCTTGAATATTTTTAGGTTTACCTTTAGCGGGGGAGGGGTGAATACGTCTAAGCCCCAAGCAATCTGAATTGGGGGTAGAGAGCCTAAGTTCTTAACCTCGAAACCCTCCTCCACCAGCCAGTTCGTTATTAGTTCCTTGATTCTTTGGGTCAACACCGACACCGTAATTATAGGGCAGTACCGGGTTATAAAGTGGGGAGTATGGGTGAGGACATCTTGGAATGAAATAGTTTTTGGTCCAGTACCTTCAAGGAGGTTGGGTAGGTCTCTGGGTGTAAATAACGTGTTCATGAAGTACTGCACCTACTCCTGTATTTATTGCCAAGCGGGGAAAACCACCAATCTAACTATTGAGAGGACCGCATTCTATAAACCCGAAATCCTTGTTAATGCTGTCATTAAGGCGCTGGAGAATGCAGGGAAGGTTGATTACGTGACCTTTGTCCCTAACGGTGAGCCTACTTTGGACATGAACCTAGGGATGGAGATAAGGATGTTGAAGGATATTGTGGACGTTAAGATTGCAGTGATTACTAACGCGTCGCTACTGTATAGGCAGGATGTTAGGCGGGATTTGAGTTCGGCTGACTTAGTATCCGTTAAGGTTGATTCTAGTACCGAATCAGTGTATAGGGTACTGAATAGGCCTCACCCGAATCTCAGTCTAAGAATCGTTCTTGATGGACTTCAAGCCTTTTCAAGGGAGTTCCAAGGTGACTTGATTACCGAGACAATGCTGGTGAGGGGCGTGAATGATACTGTCGAGGATGCTGCTGGCTTGCTTGAGATCCTTCAAAGTATTGAACCCCGCGTAGCTTACGTGATGCTTCCAGTCCGCCCGCCAGCTGAGGATTGGGTATTGCCTCCACCTGCTAATGCTGTTGAGGCATTCCTTGATGTTTTAAGGGGTGGTCTAGGAAAGAACCGCGTTGTGCTTCTGGGTCATATAGAGCCTCCGCATGACATCCCTTGCTCTCTAGGTGATCTTGATAGGATCCTGAGCCACATTAGATCCGTTGTTCAAGTTCATCCCCTTAAGTTGGAGTACGCTATTAGGCTACTCGTATCTAACACTGGGGTAGCGGAGGAGGATGCCCTTAGGATATTACTCAACGACCCCTCTCTTGAGTTAATCCATTACATGGGTCAGCGTTTCCTCAGGTTAAGGTCACCACCACAACGTTAAGGATAAATACCTCGTAGTCCGATGTATTATTTGAGGGAATGGACTTGTCCGAGAAAATAATCATAACCACTACTGAGTCAATTCCCGGATACAGGATAGTTAAGGTATTAGGTATTGTCAGCGGAAGCACCGTGCGAGCACGACACATAGGGAGGGATATACTGGCTGGGCTAAAGAACATCGTTGGTGGAGAGATAAGCGAGTACACGGAGCTACTGGCAGACGCTAGGGATGAAGCCATTAGGAGAATGATCGAGAAAGCGCGTGCGCTGGGCGCTAATGCTGTAGTGAACGTCAGGTTAAGCTCATCTCAGGTAGCCCAAGGTGCTGCAGAGATATTAGCGTACGGTACTGCCGTAATAGTGGAGCCCGAGTAAGGAAGAAGGGAGATGCAGTTCGGCGCCAATTCAAGCAGGGTGGAGAGCAGGCTAGTATTATATGGGTTACTGGCCGGTATCTCATCAGGAATAGTGCAGTTCGTTGCGACTATCGTTATAATCAGTAACTTTAACAGCACACTTACCCCGTTCTCGGCAGGCTCCGTCAACAGCGCTTTTTCAGGTCCATTCGAATGGCTAATTAGAATAGCCTTGGGAATCTCCCCTCTACTTGCCGTGGTTCAGTGCACGCTGTATGGAGCTATCTTTGGCGTGATAGCTGAGGTTCTGACGAAAGCTGGCCTTAGCGCCCCCATAGCTGCCTTTATTAGCGGGATGCTTTACTTTACTGCGTTCGGGGTGGTACCTTTCATATCACTACTTATTGTTGGCGTTATTGTTGGCACAATTAACGGCTCATTGCTTGCCCTAGTGTTAGCACATCCTGTAACGTACCTTGTGCTCATTACGCTGTTCTCGTCTTTAAAGGGACCGTGGAGTAAAGTCTTCGAGAGGGGTCCTAAACGCTATTAAGTTAATTGACAGCGTATTCAATAAAAACGGGAACCAATGATACGTACATTAATCGGTGTGGGCTCATGCCCTAGCACCACGCATGTAAGGTGATGGAATACGCCTAGCGATTCGGATGCTGTTGTAAGGAAGCTGTTGAAGGACTTAAGGACCGGCATATACTCACTTATAATGCTGAACATCATTAAGACTAACGGTCCGATCCATGGGTATGCCCTAAGGGCTAAGGTCATGGAGCTGAGTGATAATACCTTAACGCCTAGTGAGAGTACTATTTACGAGTCTCTTAAGTATTTGGAAAAGCGTGGCTTGATTAAGTCCTTCTGGGGCAAGGCGTCCGGTAAAGGACCCCCGAGGAAGTATTACGTCATAACAGACTATGGTGAAGAGGTGCTTAGAGTAGTTAATACTGAGGCATTAATCCTGGCTAGGTTACTTCAGCTCGTTGCTAAGGGTGAGGGAGAACCGAGGCACTAGTGCCTAGCGTTAAGTTCTAATTAATGGGGACGCCTATATGAGGGGAGTAGGATCGTGTCTGCACTACCTGAGAAGTTCCTGAAGTATGTCTTCTATGATAGGCTGGAATTCCTTAAGAAAATGCTTAAGGGGGAGGTTGATCCTCGAGACGTTTACTTAATGTTCACGAGGGCTAATCCCGTATTCATCACGGATGGACCTGCCGGTCTTAATGGTTCTGTGAAAATGATTGGCTTCGTGCCGAAGGGTGAGTACCTACATGAAATGCTTGAGAGGGCTCGGGAAGTCTTGAGGGAGAAAAGTAGTAAGGGGATGAAGTACGTGCTTAAGGAACTTACTGAGTATTTTTACGATGTTAACAAGCTTGACCTCAGAGTCTTCGGTGCGCTTGAAATGGCGAGAAAACACACTTGGGAGAACATTAAAGCGAACGGGAAAGTAACGCTACTTTTCTATACACCACCGATAACCTCGTTTGAGGTTAAATGCGACGCCAAAATCGTGGAGGAGGGAGAGGTGATGGAGTACCTGAACCTAATGCATGATCTGTACCATGGCACACCCAGCTCATCGAGTGTTAAATATCCTGCATACATACTACGGATAAGGAGAATTTACGATAAGTCAGCATCAAGGGAGGGTTTCGGCAGGCTAATTTACCAGGTAACTCAGCCCGAGAAATCTTCATAATTAACTCACTTAACCTAAGTTTTATGATACGTGGGTATTCTGATAGTAAATAAACTGAGTATTTATGTTCGCCTCAAAACCTAAGAGGACATACCCTTCTGGCGGGGCGTTACTTAGGTCCGCGGTGAACGTGAGCTTATCCCTTATCACCCATTGACCCCAAGTACTTGGTACTCTGTAAATCCTCACCACTCGCCTATATAGCGGTATGTTAGGAATCCCTACATCGGTTAAGACAACCGGGTGCAGGTGAAAAGGTCTTGCAGGGTTATCGCTACTTGGGAATACATAATATACTACTTGACCGACTATGCCTTTACCATTATTATTGAATAGTGGAGTATATGGAGTGCTATATCCTATCGTTAGGGTTACGTTTAGTGTCCTTACGTGTGAATAGTACACCACAACGCCGAAGAATGCTGCCGAGAACCACTGAATAGAAATCTTACCCGTGAAGTTAAAGCATGTTTCGTTAATGAACTTAGAACCGGTGTAATTTATGTTCCAGTAGAGTACGCTAGGGAACCTCAGTGGTTGCACCTTATTATAGCCAGCGAACATTGGAGCAAACCAAACTAAGTCAAGCTTGCAGCTACCGTTAAAGCACAACACGCTAGAGTATTGGTTGAATACTTCAGAGATGGCTATCGTCGCTATCCTCGCGTCCTCAGCATATGTCGGGTTGCTGTTAGTTACGGGCTGAACTAACGTACTGTTCCTTATCACTAGGTATTTTCCCCCATCGAATATTAGTAAGGCAGTCCCTCCTCTTCGTATAGCATCATATATTGTTGAGGCGAGAACCGGGGTTTTCGTGGGTCGAACTACGGACTTCAGTAATTTCACTCTCTGGATCGTGGAGCCGTTCACGAGGTATGCATCAAGTATTCTTAGGGTGTTGGACGAGCTTAAGTATATTGTTGAGTTACTTACACTAACTTTCACGTTGGTTTGAAGCTTAGCTAAATTATTAACTGACTGTAAATACTCTCGATCAAGAGCTCTGGCAGAGTTTCGGTATGTTTCCGTGAGTACGTAGAGTAGCTGGAGGGCTATTGCTGTGAGCACTATTGCCGCTATAAGACCACTTATGCCTCTTCGATTAATTTTCATTATTCTGCCCCGTTATGTAAGTTGCTTTAAAAAGCGTTCGTGAGCGTCGAAATCTTTAACATAATTATGTTGGTGTGATTGTTGATAAGGGTGGGAAACTTGACCGGAGACGGACTCATAAGGCTAAACCTGAATGAGTGTCCTTACCCTCCTCCTAGACCTGTGATTGATAGAGTTAGGGAAGCAGCATCCCTTATGAACAGATATGATTATGCTGATTTAAACGAATCACTAATGAATTTACTGTCAGGTTACGCAGGTGTTGAGCCAGAGTACATTAAGTTATTACCTGGCTCTGAGTCGTTTATGCTGTACAGCGCTCTCTACTTCAGGAGCTTAGGTCTTTACGTGGTTTCACCCTCGCCGACGTTTGAGCCCGCACTCATTGATTTTGAGTCAGCCGGTGTTCCCGTCATTAGGGTTCCCTTAGATAATGACCTTCTCCTCAATGAGGAGCTGGTGCTTAAATTTGCCAGCAAGGGGGGTGTGCTCTACGTTTCCAACCCTAATAATCCCACAGGGAACCTCATCGTTAATGAGGACTTCCTTAGGGAGGCGCTGGAGAAATTCAGGTACGTCATCGTTGATGAGGCATACTTCGAATTCTCTGGCGTAACATTCAAGGACTGGATAAGTAGTTATGGCAATTTAATAATACTGAGGACCCTCTCCAAGGCATTTGCTATAGCTGGGGCTAGGTTGGGGTATGTGCTTGGCCAGCCTCAAACCCTCCGCGAAGTACTATCCAAGAAGAGAGCGTTTGACATACCGATAACCTCGATAGCGGCGGGGATAGGAGCCTTAGAGAGTTTGGAAATCATCCGAGAATACGTTAATAACATCGTCAAAACCCGTGAAAACACCGTTAGTTCGCTCAATAAAATACGTGGCGTAAAGGTAAGGGACAGTGTCACTAACTTTATACTGGTAGGGGTGAGCGATATTCAAGGGAAGGAACTATATGCAGAACTCATGAAACACGGCATAATAGTTAAGCCACTCACCCATGAGAGGCTCCAAGAGTACGTCAGAGTCACCATAGGAACTAAAGATGAAATGAACTACTTCATAAGAGCGATAAAGGAAATATCTGAGTCCCTACAGCAAGGTCAGCAATATGGTCAGACTTAAAATTACGAGTGACTGACTCGCAGAAATGCGAAACTCGAACTCCTCCCTTATAGGCGGAAGTGTTTGGAGCCCTTACGCATGACACATTAGTGCAGTCGAGTATCATTAGTCGCTTAAAGAGTGCTTAGGCACAATACTTTATTCAACAGGAAAAGGAGAATTAGAACGATTAAAACTAGCATTTTAGTTTTCTTCACGATTTGATCACCTTACTGCTAATCTGAAACTTATGTGCAGACGCTGTAGGGGTGTACGCATTATTGGATGCAGAGGCTTTCACTGCAATTAGCGGTCCCTTAATACTTACTTCTGATAAGAGAATTAAAAGCATTCGACTTTTTGAATCGTAATGGTGAGTGAAGATCTATGGGGAATGAACAAGTTTTGGTGGGCCCGCGGGGACTCGAACCCCGGACCTCCGCCTTGTAAGGGCGGCGTCCTAACCGGGCTAGACGACGGGCCCTCCAGCATTGGTTACATGTGCTTCCTTATTAATTTTTCACGGTAAGGTATGGTGGTCAGCAATAAAAGCTTGTTAGCTCCTTTCTTTCATGAGGGGGTCCTACGTGAGGAATTTCTGGTTCGTTGAGTCTTCGCTTAAGTTGCTTAGGAGGTTCTATGAGAGGCTCGGATGGCTCGATAAGGTTGCTGAGACTGACCATGAGTTTCTGCGCGCGTTGGAGGAGGCTTCACAAGCTGGTGTTTTCTCCAAGTAACTCTTGGAGCACCTCCTGCACCTCCTGCCTGTACTGGCTTAGTGCAGGTGTTTCCAGTAATTTCTTGATTGCTGATGCGCTCCCTTCAGCAATGTCGCTAACGTCGTATCCACGCCTCAGGTAGCGTTTGGCTTCAAGCATCGTTGCTAGGTGATCAGCTAGCTTAACTAAGGCGCCCTCTAGCGTTGCTTTCTCCTCAAACTCCCTCAGCAACTCATTGAATGAGCCCAGGCCTAAGTCCCTCAGAGCCTTCTCATCAAGCTTTTCCACGCCGCGTAACCTTTCCTTACTCCACTTGACTATGTCTCCCGCCAATGCCTCCGGGATGTCATGTATTATCGCAATGGTTAATGCCTTGCCGAGGTCCACGTCAATATCTCGCCTGGCTAATGCTTTCGCGATGAGTAGCGTGAGGAATGTCACTTCGAAAGTATGCGCAGCAACGGTCTCGGCTAAAGCGGGAGGCACCCCCCTATTCATCCAGCCAGTCCTAGCTAGGCTCTTAATGCTTACAGCCTTCTCGTACTTCAGCGGCTCCATATTATCTCACCATCATTAACTAAGGATACGGTGCTCCTTAATGATAGTTACCTAAGTAACAACTACCGCCAACCTCTAGCCCTTCGCTTCGTCAACAGGAACAACATCCACAATGTTGCCAATTGTAATGACCTTCATCTTAACTCCGTAGAGCTCACTTAACTTATCCTCGTCCACACCGGTCTTTAGTGAGGCGTTGATGAATAACTTACCATCCTTAAGCGCTAGCACGTGATCAACATAGTTAAGAAGGGGGTTTAACTGGTTCGACGCAACCACGACCACCCTGCCCTCGTTAGCGAGCTTCCTTAAGCACCTCATAACCACCAACTGATACCTCACGTCCGTGTATGAGAGAGGTTCATCCACTAGCAACACTTTAGAGCGCCTTGCTAAACCCCTGGCCAGCAGGGCCCGTTCTAATTCACCCGAGCTAACCTCCCATATTCTGCGGAAGAGCAAGTGCTCTACGCCGAAGATCCTTACGTACTTCTCAAGTAAGGCTACGTCAGCATTACTGTCGCTTAGGAGGAGGTCACCTATCGTCATGTCAGGGAGCGCTGATATTGTTGGCGGCACATAGGTAACATACTTCGTGCGCTCGTCTGCGCGGATACGCCTCAAGTTGATACCATTAATGAGTACCTTCCCTGAGTACGGTATCATGCCGGCTATCGCCTTAAGTAATGTGGTCTTGCCAGACCCGTTAGGCCCTATCAACGCAACCAACGACGGTCTTAACTCGAAGCTCACGCTCTTAATAACGTTAGCCTTGCCATAAGCAACGCTTAAGTTCTTAACCCTGAGCATGCCTCCTCATCCCCACCATTATAGCTGCCAGTGTAGGCGCACCAACCAGTGATACGACCACATTCACAGGCACTTCTATAGGGTAGAACACTGTTTTAGCCGCAACATCAGTTAAGCTAAGCAATGACGCGCCGAAAACAAGAGAGAGCGGTATTATGTAGCGCGCGTCGCCGCTACCCAGCAGTCTTCTCGCGAAATGCGGTGATGCTAGACCCACGAAACCTATTACGCCGAAGTAAGCTACGCAGAAGGAAGCAAGCACCGCGGCCATTGCTGTTAGGATCACCCGCTCTCTCGAGGGATCACGACCTAAGTCACGGACGAAGTCATCACTAATGCTTAGCGCATTGAGGACATTCCTAGATACGCACGAGTATATTGTGCAGACCGCCAAGGCAAGTGCTATTGCGATGGGTTTATTAAGGTTAACCACCACCAACGAACCCATGCTCCACGCGAACACCTTATGTATGTCACGCAGTATGAAGTACTGCGGAAACAACGAGGCTGAATAGAAGAAGGTGCCGACCGCAACCCCCGAAAGCACTATTGAGGTCGGGGTCATCCCAGCCTTACTAGCTATTAGCAAGGTAAGCAAGTACGCTATAATCCCCCCAATTAAGGCGGCAAAGGGCCTCACTACAAATAACGTGATGGCTGAGGCAGGGAGGGCGAAAGTAAGCACTACAGCGAATAAAGCACCTGATGAGATCCCGAGAAGGTATGGGTCGCCGAGGGGGTTCCTCGTAGTTGTCTGTATTAAGTAGCCAGAGAGTGCAAGCGATGCTCCAACCACCACGCCAGCTAAAGCACGTTCAAGCCTGTACCTAGCTACACCGGTGGTCGCGGTAAGTATTTCCCTTAACCCATCTTCAAGAACATGAAGAGGGTTAAGCGTGACTGCACCGAACGCTAGTTGAGCCATAAAGGAAAGAACAAGGATTAGTAAGGCGATCAGTAATGCTACGAAAAACCTTCTTCGTGTTACCTCAACGTACACCCTTAACGCACACATCCGCTACCCCAGCGATGTAGGTATGCCCCACTCCTGCATAACTGTTTCGTTTATGTTGTGAGGCACTACCGTTATCCCGAAAGCCTGCGGGTAAAGCACCCTAGCCATGAGCGCTATCGCTAACGCGGCCCTAGGCCCGGGACGGACCATGATATCTTCTGCAACACCGCTGAACACGTATATCCTCCCGTCCTTGATAGCCGTTATGTTTGCCCAACCCTCCCTTGATGTGATGCGCTTGATTAAGTCATTCACTGTGCCGAAGTACCCGTAGTTATAGTTCATTAGGATCACGTCGGGGTTCGCTGCTATGACCGCTTCCGGTGATGCCACAAAGTAGGAGGTGGTTTCGTTCTCGAATATGTTAACACCGCCTGCCAACGTTATTATGTCGTTTATGAATGATGTTCTACCTACAGTCCAGTAGTCTGGGTATATTTCATAGTACACCTTAACAGGTTTACCTCCTGTCTTATTCAGGTACTCCTCAACCTTTAATCTAGTGCTAGTTATTATGTTCCTCATCTCCTCCACAACCTTAAGTGCCTTATTGAAATGACCCGTTATTAGCCCAACCGTTAGGATGTCGCTAAACACGTCAGCCATGTCCCTAGATGGGAGCACGAACACAGTTACGCCCATGCCAGCTAGTTCCTTAGCGTAGCGCTCCTGAACACCTGTCGTCATAAACACTATGTCGGGCTTCAGCATTAATATTGCCTCAATATTTAGTGTTGAGAACCCCCCAACGACTTTGATGGTGCCGTTCTTGACTAGTTCCTTAACTACTGGGGGGTAATTAGAGAACTTATCGACACCGACAACGTTGCTACCAGCACCAACCAGGAAGAGTATCTCGGTTATGGAGGGGGCTGTTGAGACAATCCTCTGAGGCTTGTAGGGTATCGTCACTTGCCTGCCTAAGGCGTCGGTTAGCGTGAGCGGATACCTCATTGACTCAACTTGTTTCTGTACCACCTTAATTTGATCTTGAATCAGCGTAATGTTACTTGTAACGCTCGCAAGCCTTTCAGCTAGGGACTTAACTTCAGCGGTCACGCTTTTCACAGTGTTACTAAGCTTCTTGACATTACTCTGCACGCTATTAAGCCCGCTCCGAACGCTTTGAAGGTTGCTTGCCACACTACTGACACTGCTCTTCACGGAACTCACTTCACTAGCTACGCTAGACACTTTTTGCCCTATGTCCTCTATCTTTCCTGAATTACTCGCCAAGTTTTTCTCTATGCTTCCTAACTTCTGGGCTAGCTTGTTTAGTTCCTCGTTCTGCTTAGCTATTAGGGACTTAAGTGACTGATTCTGCCAGTACATGAAGCCCAGCGCTACGAAGCTTAGGATTAACGCTATGATAGCTACCCCTAAGATCGTTGCTTTCCCGGGCATTTATTGGACACCATATCCAATATTTTTGAGGAAACTAATAAAGATAGATGCGATCCTGTCGGATCAGGCTGAGCGCTCCCAATGTTGAAACAAAACCCATTCTACGTTGGGAAAACTCTATGTATTTTACCGTTGACGCTCGCGTATACCTCAACGTACTTTTGTAAACCGCTGGAGAGTATCTTCGGTCTAAGGACAGCCTCCACCTGGAATAGACCAGCGAAGTCCTCCATGAATATCTCTATACGTATTGGGGTGCTATCGTCGCCGCCTATCGCTACCTTCTTTATACTTAAGGCTGAGACAGCATGCATATCTAACTTCCCTAACTTATAGGGTATACGTGCACGTCCCTCAGCCATGTCGGTTCCGTCAGCTATCTTCACGACGCCCGCCTCCACAGTTAGTGCATCAGTACTCATCTCGGTTGCGTAAATTGCATGCATCACTTCCTGCCTCAGCATATACCTCCTCTTACCAATGTCTGGGATCACCGTCGTTAGGATCCTGTCAATGAGATCCTTTGCTAGGATGGCCCCCATCATCTCATGATTGATTCTATGCACAGCATTACCTATGTCGTGAAGGTAGGATGCCAGGAGAACCACTAGCTTAGCCTCATCTATGCTACGCGCAGTCCCGAACTCAATGGTTGTTGGCTTAATGCCAGACCTAACTAGCCTGTCAAAAATCTCCAGCGCTGCCCCTGAAACTATCCTAGAGTGAATTATGCCGTGGTCGTTGTACTTTAGCCTCCCAACAGCCATGATGTTCGCCATCTTTATGAGTTCTTGTACTTCTTCGTCATGCTCTAGGATTTCGTAAGCTTTCCTCAGGAGTTCAGAGTTTTCTACATGCTTTTGAACTAGTGCGGGACTAACTAAGACACTCATTTATGATCACCCCTCAAGACACACTATGTTAGGGGGTGTGTTGCTTTTTAAGTTAAAACATGTAGGTCAGCCGAGGATAATCACTTCATCGATCATGTCGGCTCTTCCTCATCATCCTGAAATTAACCTGTGTAAGACCACCTAATAACCTGAATGCCACCCACTATTATGGAGTACCGATGAAGAGGTCGGCAGGCCGAGCTACTGACTGCTATGAGGAACCTAGACCAGGCTGAGGATTCCTCAACTCTATTATGCGCTCAGCGTTTGTGAGTGTGTAGATTAATGGGGCTATGAACATCAGTAACCATAAGCCGGTCGCGTAATTGCCTAGGATAATGTTGAGGATCATCATCCCCACTACGTACGCTAGGAAGATCTTCTCTTCTAGACACCTACTAACTAACGCGCTCTCTGACTCACCCTTCGGCGTGACCCTGTAGCTATACCGATTTCGCAGTAAACCAATTACCGTGTACGCCAGCACTATTGGTGACAGGCTTATCGTGAATGACGATGATGCACCCATCGTACGTATAGTTAGGGATCTTGGCAGCCCGGCCTCCCTTAGGGAGGAGTAGAAGGAGTAGCCGTAAAGCCCGATAAGTACCAGTAGGGAGGCAGTAGGTACTACCCCTAGAAGCATTATGTCCTGCCTCAGAAGTAAGGCAAGTGCCGGGATGACTAAGCCCGACAGGGCCAGCAGCGCGTGCGGTACGTACTGCATTAGAAAAAGTGTGGCTTCAACCCTCTTAAGGAGGGGATGTGGAGAGCGAAATATTCTTCTCCATCCGTTCTTCAGCGTCTCCATGGCTCCGTAAGACCATCTAGCCTGCTGTAGTTTCAGGGCCTCGTACCTGGAGGGTACTAGCACCTTGAGTGACACGTTATCTATGAATCCTACCCTGTATCCCTTCCACATGAGCTTAGTGCCTATGTGCATGTCGTCCTGAACTATGCCTTCATCCCATAACCCGACCTTCAGTAAGGCGCTCTTGTCGAAGGCTGTCCCAGATCCTAGGGGGAAGATGAAGAATCTCTTTGAAGCTCGCCCCCTGTAGAGCGTATCGACAAGGTACTTCATTGAGTGACCCACTGCACGTGCTAGTTTTGTTGGTATTATCCAGTAACCGTCCCAGCGCCCTACGCAAGCTGCATTACCCTCACGAACGCATTTGACTAAGTTAGTTAGGTAACCGGGTTGCGGTCTCGTATCAACGTCTAGGATAATGACTACATCCCTAGCAAAATTCCGGACAACCCAGTTAAGGGCGGCAGCCCTGCCTTTCCGGCCCTCAGTTCTTATCATGAAACGTACCTTCAAGTTTAAATCTTGAGCTAATTTCTCAGCACTTTTCTTTACGGGTGCCGCCTTCTCGGGAGGATCATCGCAAACAAACACTACCTCATAATCGCCGCGTAGCTCGCTCCTTAATTGCGCCATATGGTTAATCATGCCGAGCACTAGGCTCTCGGGCTCGTCCTTCACAGGAACTACTATCGTGACCCCGCTTAAGTCACCTCCACTATCAGCAACATTAAGCACCTGGGAGTCCCTACCTCCTCTTCCCCGGAAGTATAGGATGGCGTGAACGAGTCCCATTATAACCGGTGGCGAGAGGAGTATGATGAACACCACTACTTGAGCAACGCTACTGAAGAAGAGCTGTGCTCCCAGCACGCTCCTCACCCGGCAGGGACCCTCACTGTGCATGCAGTAATCATGAGTGTCAAGCCCTCACCACTCCACTACCTGTCATTTGTCTTCTCATTTTAATTTAAAAGGTAATTATCGCGAATGAGAGAAATCAGGGAATAATGGGTAAGCCTATTTTAGGAACCTTGTAGACGTTTGATTAGGTGCTAACTTCTTGCCTGAAATTGATGACGTGCTTGAATGGTTAAGGAAGAGGGGGGACATGTTCATTAATGCGCGTAGGCTTGCAAAGGCGTTTAAGATGAGTACAAAGCGTGCTGGTTACTTGCTGAGGAAGCTCAAGGAAAGCGGCTACTTGAAAGTGCATTGTAAGAGGCGAGGTCGCTTCATAGTGTATAAGGTGAACCTAAACCTGCTCAACAGGGATAAGGGTGTGCGGGGAACATTGAGCCTAAAGAAAATGAAGATCAAGACTACCACTAGCCAAGAGAAGCATAGGAGGTCCTTCCGCATCAGAGGACAGAGGAGAACAGGTAAAATAAGGAACCATGGAGGACACGCGCGCAAACTAAACTTGGAGCTAAGATCCTCAGGCTCCCTAGGTAACCAGCAACCATGAGGCGCCACATAGATCATGCCAGCTAACCAGAATTACTACTGTACTGAAGCATACTTAGAAGGTGATCTCTTAGAACTTACTGACGGCTCTCTCTGGGTTGTGAAGGGCTGTGTCCACCCTGGCGCTCCTATTGCCGTACCCCGACTTGTGAATGGGAAGAAAGTGAAGCGTTTGGGTGAAGCTTTCGAGATAATTACTAGGTACTACCTATTCTTTATTAAGTACGTGCCTGAGTTAGGTAGGGAAGCACCTGTCATTAGCCCCTCCTGGATAAGGCAGACCCGGAGGTTCCTTCACTTCAGCGACGTTGAAGGCATCACTCACGTTTTTAGAAGTAAGGTTAAGTCGGTAGCTATGGAACTAATCAAACTGCTCCGTGAAGAATGTGGATTGCGGTGTGGCCCTACAGGCAGCCTTCTAGGCGGGTATGCTGGGAGGGGGTCTGACGTAGACATCAATTGCGTAGAGGAGAAGCAAAATGCATTGGAGTGCTTACGTGGTCTAAGGATCAAGGGATTTCTAAAGCCATTGACTCCTGAGGAATTCATTGAAGAGTTGCCTCTAGTCTCTGAAACCCTTGGCTGGAGTGACATGAGTAAGTTGGTCGTGCATCGTCTTACGCAAGGTGTTTTTAGGGATCTGAGATACACCCTCAGGATAATTGACTGTGACCGCATACGGAAATTTCTTGGTCCGTATACTCACGTTATTAAGAATACGTATGTAGTCTTTAAGGTGGTGGACTTCGACTATAGGACACCCTCAATATACAAGGTGGAGTTACTCAGACCTACACTACTCTCTTCTCGTGGGACATACTTCATAACTCACAGGGTAAGATTTGCTGAGATGCCTCCCGGATCCCTAGTCATTGCTAAAGGAGATATAATGTTAAGGAACGATGACACTGCCATAGTGTCCCTTGACACGCCAGACTCTAAAGTGGAAGCTATCCTCCTGCCATCTGCGCCTTAAGGCATTCTTAAAAACGTAGATTACTTAAAGTAAAATAACGAGGGTCGCTCGGGAATACCGGGTAACTGGCATTTTAATGTCGGTTGAGGTGAGTGCATGAACGCTAAGAGAAAGCGAGTAAAAGCATACGTTGACGCCATAAGTGAGTTATTAATGGATCCTAACCCAAGTCGTGAGAAGGCTGCTGAGTTAGTAAAAAAGCATTTAGAGAGTGAGGGCGTCGAGCCTTTCAGAGGGGCTTCCAAGCCTGATGACATTTTTGAGAAGGAACTCATAAGCCTCTATATTGTAGGGGTTCGCGGGCTAGGCATAAGGGACGACTATAGTGAGGTATTTAGTAAGGTCTTCGATAAGGAGGAACGGTACGAGGAAATAATCAAGCTACTAACGTCCGACCTCCCCGTGGAGAGGGTTAGGGAGGGGATAAAGTCGCTCATACCTGAGATGAGTGAGGGTGACGTTGCTAGGATACTTAGGTTTGCTTTAACCTTATATTATCTTGACTTTGAACCTTATGAGTTCGTGGTTAAAGCTATAAGGAGGATGTTAGAGGCACTACCAGAGTTTGAGGACACCATACGTAGGTTTACGAAATTCTTCGTTGCCGTTAAGTTAGCTGAGGAGATATCCTCCGGCTCAATAAGGAATAAAGTCGAGAAGGAAATAAGGAAGCAGCTAATATCCCTTGAGACAGGGATACCTAAATCAACGCCTTCCGATAGTTACGTAGCTAAGATAGCATCCGTAACATATGAGATACCAGACAAAGTGCTGAACAATATCTTCGGGGGCAGGAAATCCAGTAACAACCATTGAGTTCTGAGGAGCGGTAAGGTTTAAAGGATGCCCCCTCAAAGGTAAGTGGTGTGAGGAATGCTGAAGGCTACGAAGGAAGAAGCATATCTCGTGAGGAAAGGGAATGACCTCATGCTTATTGAGGTCTTAAGAACCCCTGATGGCAAGACTTTCGTAGCCATCCACAAGACCTTCAAGGGCGTATACACTAGGAAGGAGGAAGAGGAACCTAAAGAGTGGGACCTCCTAGAGCTGGATGAGTTCAAGGGCCTTAAGGACTCAGAGGTAGACTATAAGACATTACCAACTGATATTAGGAGAGCGATATCCTCAGCCTTCAAGTATTGATCCACGATAATACTTTTAGCATGACGTTATGGACAGGCCCCACCGCTAATTATGTTAAAACTTAATTCTTTCTAGAAATCCCTTAGATATTAGGGTGGGATATGATGAGGACCTTAACTAAGTTGAGGGTATCGATGTTGACGACCTTAGCGTTCCTTATTGGCTTATCAACGCTTATACTCACAGCGCTATTCACTTACGTGCTTACCCCAACGACCGGATTATCGACTGTTCTTGTCCTCTCCCTAGTGTTTGTTATAGGTATACATGTGCTTCAGTGGCTTGCGGGTCCGAAGATAATTGAGATGGCATACGATGTTGAGCCAATCATGGGCGGGAGGTATGCGTGGGTTGAGGAGTTAATAGCGCGCATTGCTCGGGCTTCCGACCTAGGTTTCGTTCCGAAGGCGATGATAGCCCATGTTGACGTGCCTAACGCGTTTGCTTACGGCAACAGGCTCACCGGGTACAAGGTAGCTGTTACTGAGGGCTTACTCCGCATAGCACCCCCAGAGGAAGTCGAGGCTGTCTTAGCACACGAGGTAGGTCATATAAAGCATAAGGACGTTGAGCTAATGATGGTTATCAGCATTCTTCCGGCACTCATATTCTGGCTTGGGAGAGTACTCATGTACTTTGGCTGGTTTGGTGGCGGGGATAGAGAGAGTGAAGCATCGATCCTTCCCATAATCGGAGCTGTCCTCATGGGTGTGGCGTTCCTCTTTAACTTCGCCGTACTTTACGTGAGCAGGTTACGGGAGTACTACGCAGACGCGCATGCCGCCCTAACCGTGCCTGGCGGGGCTAGGAAGCTCCAGCGGGCACTAGCTAGGATACTCGTAGCGAGCGGTGAGTTGAAGGCGTTCGCACCCAGTAAGGTCGCGTCCGCAAGTAAGTTTAAGGCATTCCTAATAGCGGATCCTGAAGAGGGTATTGAGGTGCGTGGATACGGCATCATCGACATTGATGAGGTTGTTGAGTGGATTAAGTCACAGCCTAGGTTAGTGCCTACCGAGATATTCATGACTCATCCGGACCCGGCAAAGAGGCTGAGGTTCCTAGATACGCTTGCCTCGGGAGCTACATGAGCATGGATAGCTTCGTGTACACCTTTTCCGGTACGAAGGGAAGAACGTGCCGGGTTGTTTTCGGAGGGAGCACCTTACCTGCCTTAACTACCTTCATTACCTCATCCTTCGTTAATCCCCTCCGCACCAGTACGTAGTCAATTTCATCTTCCTTAAGATCCTTAAGGGCGTCTTCAAGCAGTCCATACCACGTCATGGTTAGCTTGCCCATGCCAGCTAATTCATCAAGCACCTTAACGACTTTCTTCTGTCCCTCCAACCAGCCGCCAAGTTTGAAGTACTTACCCTTCTTCCCTAACATTATGAACGCACACTCCCGCTCACCGACCTTACATTTCCCTGACTCAACACTCTTTATCGCGTCCTCACCGTCTGTCCCGGTCTCTATGTTCACCCCAACCTCATTAATGAGTTCCAGGAATTCTCCTGCATCCCCTTTGAATCCGGGGTACCAGGTGTACACGCGGACCTCGGGGCTGAAGTAATTGATTATTATGGCTGGAACCTTTCTGGCTCCTAGCCTCTTAAGAGCTGCCCATCGATGATGTCCGTCAACTATTAAGTACTTGTTTGTCCCCGGAACAGGAGCCGCTATTATGGGCA
>JALWZB010000148.1 GCA_027002995.1 Desulfurococcales archaeon | reverse complement strand
CTCGCGCGCAGCGTCAACGGCCTCCTCTACGAGCTTGTCGAGGAGCCTAAGCTTCTCTATGCGCTCAGCTATCTTCACGCTGGTTTTCTCCTCGGGCATGCACTTCAGGCTAACGTACTTCCATAGCGTCTGGTAGGGAATCCCTAAGAGGGCTTGAAGGTCCCTCAAACTGTACCGGTAATTCAGGAGGGTGAGTAACTTAATCACGCTAGCCTTCTTAACACCCCTAACCTTACTCAACCAACCATCAACCCCCTAACTAAAGCTACGGGGGGTTAGCGCCCCCCACACAACACGTGGTTGGAGGAAGTATTTAAGGATCTCTCAACAAGGAAGTCAACCACATGATACTACGTGAGCCAGACACGACGGGCATCAAGGTAAGTTGATGAGAGCTTACACTAGCTTAATGCCCGGCACTTCACTTAGTAATCGGCGCCGCCAAGGCGCCGGTGAGGAGCCATGGCCAAGAGAGCCAAGAAGAAGGGCAAGAAGCAGGAGCCTGAGGAAGCCCCGCCTGAGTAACGATGATGAAGCAAGGCACCAGACGAAATCACTGGAATAAACACGTGTTTTCCCTCCCCTCACCCCCACATCCCGCGTTCAATGAGGGTGAGGACACGTCGCAACCGACTGTTGATTAGGGAGGTAGAAGTGAATGGTGAGTCGAGAAAACCATGCATACGTGTCAAGACCTAGGGATATAGGTCTACACGTATACTGACTTTCTCGACCCACGATAATGTAGTGCGTTACTAAGGTAATAAGGTAGTATGTATCAAGGCTACGTAACTAAGGTATTGCTCCACCATCCCTCAACGCTCTGCGGGTAGTGATTGGATGGCTCGTCACCCTGTCTTCAACTTCATCACCGACTCTATCTCCTCCTCAAAGATCTCGGCCACCCTGCCCCAGCTACACCTCCTAGCGTATTCCAGGCCCTTCTCAGCCTTCGCTAACGCTTCCTCAGGATTCCTGTACACGTGGAGGATGAGTCTAGCGAGCTCGCGCGCGTCCTCCCTAGGGTAGATGAAGGCCCTCTCCTCAGACGCCACCCCAGTCTCCTTAAACACGTCTGAAGCGATGACGGGCTTACCGTAAGCCATACACTCAACCACGGTTAAGCCGTAACCCTCCTCACCGATAGAGGACATTATGCAGGCGTCAGCTAATTCATAGTACTCGCTGACGTCAGGTGCGTCCACCACGACCTCAACCGCCTTCCTCCCAAGGGCATCGTTAATTTTCCTCGCCGCCTCACGCACCCTCTCAAGGTACTCTAAGTGTTCGGACGTGAGTCCCTTACCACCCACGAGCCAAAGCTTCGCGTTAGGGATTTCATGGGCCACAAGCTTGAAAGCCTCCAACGTTATTAACTGACCCTTGTTAGGAGCAAAACGACCTACTTGAAGGAGGTCGAAGCACTCATTCTCGATGAGCACCCTCTTGAAGGGGCCTTCCACACCCTCAAACCCGAGCACCCTGACCTTCCTTGGCTCAACCCCGAAGTACTGGGTTAGGTCCGTCATCACGCGCTTGGTTGGCACCACTATCCTGTTCACGCGCCGCGTAACTTTCCTTAACGCACGCATCCTTAATGCGTGCCTGAGCTTATGCCTCTTCGCTAATTCCGAATGCAGTAACCCAACATCATGTATGATCGCGATGACGGGTATCTCATCCCTAATCATGGTTGGTGAGGTCTCACCCCAGTAAGTATTCACTATCACCGCGTCAGGACTCAAACTATTAACCACTCTAGCCGCCCAACGCGAGAAGACGTAGCTGGAGATAATGGGAAGCGCCCTCTCCTCCTCCTTAATTACTAGCTTGTGGGGAGCCTCAGGCCTGTCGTCCCCCCGGAACCACCGGGTCACGCCAATAACTTCATGTCCCCTCCTACTCAACTCCTCCCCAAGCTTCGAGATGAAGCGCTCAGACCCACCCTTAATGGAGGGCCACCAACCCCTAGACACTAAGGCAATCCTCATGGTATGGAACCTAACCTAAAGCACGCACCACTAACTAATTACCTTTACCGCGACCCCGCAGCGGGAGGGCTGCGGGGAACCCTAGGATAAAGGAAATCACTCTACAACTTTTTGTTAATTACACTATGATGGATGTGCCGCGCGTGACTCATGCCGTTACTCTTCAAAAAGATCGTAAAGCTAGCTAAGAAGGAAGCGGAGAAGCCGGGCTTGAGCCTAGAGGAACACCTTGTCGATTTAGTAGTGCGGGGCTCGCTATCGCTTATTCTCTTTCTCCGTCACGCATATGTCTCAATCGCTAGGGCTATTGCTTCTCCGTACTCCCTCCGCTGCTTGCTGAACGTTACCTTTCCCTGGCTTCCCGCCAGCCTCTTTTAGGGGTTTCTTGGTTGCCTCAATATATTCTGCGCTGCCGGGAACCGGGCTTCGTCACCGGCGGACTCGCTTAATCTTGGTTGTTTCTGCTGGATCTCGTAAGCGTTTAATGAGCCGAGAAATGCTGTAGATAAAATATAATAATTTATCTACAGCATTTTTATGGGGGAACGAATTGTTTGTTGATAGGAGGAAGGAGCTGGAATTTCTTGAGAGAAAGTGGAGGGAGAAGGGGTCGCAACTTATTGTGATATACGGCAGGAGAAGGGTTGGGAAGACCTTCCTACTGAAGGAGTTCCTCAAGGGTAAGAGAGGGGTTTACGTGCTCCTTACCGGTGATTCTATAAAGGAGAATATTAAGGTGATGAAGGAGGCCTTTGCCCGCCTTACGGGGAAGAGCTACTTCACCAGGTTAGAGGTAGGTCTGGAGGAGCTTTTCAGACTGTTGAAGGAGGAGGTGCGTGGTGAGAAAGTAGCTGTGGTGCTGGATGAGTTCCAGTACCTAACCCAGCTGGATCCAGGGGTACTTACCATTCTCCAGAGGGTGTGGGATGAGGTTCTTAAAGATTCTGAAATATTCCTCGTTTTATGCGGCTCAAGTATCGGCATGATGGAGAAATTGTTAGAGTACAAGAGCCCCATATACGGAAGGAGAACCGGTCAGTGGAA
>JALWZB010000147.1:2125-3100 GCA_027002995.1 Desulfurococcales archaeon | reverse complement strand
GCCTCTATAAGGCCTTGGTAAGGTTTCACGAAGCTAAACCAGAACCTGAAGTAGTTGTCGGCGAACCTAACCTGCACAGGCTTACGCCGCCCTAACGGGGTTACCCTACGCACTATGTCTAGATCCTCAAGCAACGAAACGTACTTACCCATGGTCCTCGAGTCCACGCCAGCCATGACGGCTAATTTCGCCGGGCTTAACACCCCCGCCGCTATGCCTGAGAGTATCGTGAAGTACGTCCTAGGTTCCCTCACCTCCTGCCGTAGGAGGTTAAATGCTTCGTCAAGGAGGTATGAGCCCTGCGTGAGTATGTTCTTGAGGATGTTACTCCTTAAGTCCTCGCGCGGATCAAAGAACCTATGGTATGCAGGCGTACCCCCAAGCACCCCGTAAGCCTCCATAACCTCCTTAAAGGACCAGCCCGGGTAGAACCCGGCTACCTCCACAGGATTTAACGGCTTTAACTTCATCGATGCTGATCTCCTCCCGTAGAGTGGGGACCTGTAGCCCAGGAGCTCCGTCTCCATAAACGATACTGCGGAACCGCATAGTATGAGCATCAGCGACTGATCCTTACTTAAGACCTCATCAATCGATCTCTGAAGCCTCCCCACCAGTCCAGGGGAGCTCGTAGCCATATACTGGAATTCATCCAGAACTAACGCAACCCTACGCCCCAAGCCCTTGAGTGCACGCGATAACCCCTCTACAACCTCCACCACGTCCCTCCCAGTGACCTTAACCCCCAACGACTTACTGATGGCTTCAATTAACTCGTCCCTACTCACCCCCTCAGGTTGCGGAACGGAAACGTAGAACACGCACTCCACGCCGTTACTTGAGCAGAATTCCCTCAGCAACCTAGTCTTACCGACACGCCTCCTACCATACACTATTATCAGCTTGAAGCCCCCCTCACCCCAATGCCTCCTAAGGATCCTCAGCTCCTCCTCCCTATCAACGAACACCGTATCA
>JALWZB010000147.1:0-2115 GCA_027002995.1 Desulfurococcales archaeon | reverse complement strand
AGGTGCTACTGAGGCGGGATTTGAGGTGCAGGGAAAATGTTCTATAATGTTCTGAAGTGCCCCTGCATCCCTATTAATCCTTAATTCGTACAGGGCTCCTCTCTACAGTACTGTAAAGTAACCCAAGGAATAGACCCGCTGTTGCCACAAGTGCTGAGCCTAAAACCACGGATATGCTATATAGTGGAATCGCCAGCCCCACTAGCACAGCACTAGTAATCCCTAGTGTTAAGCCTACAGTCCTCTTATCTCCAGGAACCTTCAACACTACCTTATATCCGTCTGGGTCAATAAGCCTGCCACAATGCGGGCACTCGAAGTACCTAACTCCGGAGCCGCACAGAGGACAACTCCTCACGCCGACCGGTAATGAATGCCCCTTCCTGCACTTCACAATGTGTAAGGAAATGTCTTTACCGCACCAAGGACATTTTAAGCCACCATGAAGGTAGTGATACGCGTCCAGCAACGCCCTCCTAACGACCTCTGGCTCCTTACGTGCCAGAAGGAACACATTGGGCCCTAACTCAATGATGCCTGTGTAACCATTGAGAGACTCAGTTCCAAGTATGACGTAGCCTTCATCCTTACTGAGCGTATAGCTACGTAAACTACTAACAAGATCTACTCCGAAAGCAGCTAGCTCCTCAGCCCTTCCCTGATCTATGTTCTTACCCCAGTACAGCGGGAAGCCTTCCGATATGATAACATACTCACTTATACCATCTATTTTAGCTAAGTAATCGTTAACTACCCTCACCGAATCCCCAGCCGATCCTCCCTCCACGCTCATCTTGCAGGATACACCCCAAATAATTCGCTTGTTTGTCGGGTGGAGTGCTCTATTAAAAACTATTAGGTTTAAGACTTAACCATCTATGCTAATCCGGAAGCCTTATCTAACAATCACTTTTATGATTAACGGCTCTTCCGGCGTCTTCATGGGCTCTACCTGTATCCGTACGTGGGCCTTAGCGTCTTTCTTACGAAGTGCTTTCCTTATGACGTAGGCAGCTATGAATGACTCTGGCGATAGAGTGAACTTTATACCTCTTTTCTGCAGTAAGAGCGCTACTGGCTTAAATATGCTGTCGTATACTTTAATTACGTAGGTGCTCCCAGAAGCCGTGGTTTCCTCGGGAACCTCTACCTCCACCTTATTGCTAATGCCCATAAGCTTGAAGACCTTCGGTACATCATCCTTTAGATCCTCTACCTCACCGAGCTCCACACCCATGTCCTTGAGCATATCATCAGCTATCGTTGTTACGTCCCTCAGTATTAGCTGGGTTAATGCCGCAGAACCCGTTCCAAGAGCCTTCGATAGGGCTACCTGATACATAGCTATGATTGCGTTAATCATACCAGTCGGGATCTCCTTTTTGTCCGTCAAGTCAAATCTTCCCCCAATAGCCATCATCACCACCGGGTATCCCTCTCTTAGAGGGACGCCCTTATCCTAGGTAGCTGTTTCTTCAACTCATACCTTAACCTACCAAGCACAGCTCCCCGCTCAGCCACCAGCGCTACTACGTGCTCGCCAAGATCCGTTATCAGGGTTATTGAGCCCGAGAACTCCAAAGTCGCAATCTCTGGCTTGCCAAGCTCTAATTCCTTACCTAAAGTCTCTATTGAACCCATAGCGGTTGTAATCATAGCAGCTAAAGCCTCCTCATCAAAAGCCCCACTAGCAGTTATGCTTTCCACGATGAAGCCTTCCTTGCTAACTACGAATACTCCCTGCACGTGGGGGATCCTAGATAGATCTGTTAACACACGTTTAAGAGGAGTAACGCTTGCCATTTTAACACCACTTACCATAATTGTTATACAAGAAGTTTTTAAACTTTATTTATAAATTGAGATAATTATAATGGTATTTTTTATTAATAGAATTTTAAAGCTCGTAGATAAATATTCTTGCTTTTCTAATTTCCTCGTCATATTTGGTCATCTTCTCCCTGTAATAATCCTCTACCTCTTTTAACCTGTTTGCCGCACCTTTAATCTTGTTTTCCCTTTCTTCAATAATAAATTGATAAGGTTTTACATAAAACTTTTTAAGAAGAAAATAGAGAACAATAAAGATCACAGCAATAATAATCAAAGACTCAT
>JALWZB010000146.1 GCA_027002995.1 Desulfurococcales archaeon | reverse complement strand
ACAAGATAAGGGCAAGATACGGGCACAGCATTAAAGTGACCCTAACGCACGCTGTTGACGAGAGCGTGAAGACCCTATACCACGGAACGACGGTGAAGGCATGGCAAAGAATAAGGCGCGAAGGAATACTCCCCGGAAGAAGGGTATGGGTACACCTAACATCAAACCCCAAGGACGCGTATGAGACAGGCCGCAGACACGGTAGCGACGTGGTAGTCCTAAAGATAAACGCTGACTGCCTGAGGAAGAAGGGCTTAACCGTCCGCAGAGCATCAAAGGCAGTGTGGGTGGTTGAGTACGTACCTCCCGAATGTATTGAGGAGGCCTTGCCGTAGTAAATAAAAGTATGTTAGCAGAGTAAGTAATTAAAGTAAATATATGCTACTGATCTAACCTAGGAATTTCTTACTAAGTACTACTATAAGTAGTAAATATATTTCATGAACATGACATTGTCTTCTATGGCTCTCGTTAATTAGTCTCATAAACGTGAATGGATCTCACCTAAACTCATTATATTTATTTTACTGAGCCACTAAAATACTTGCAGTAAAAGTTGTTAGGATTTCAGATTAATTTAATCATTAGTTATTTCCAAACATTAGTTTTTTGATAGCTTAATTTTCGTGAACCATTAGAGAACTTCGCCCAAGGAATTGCTGTGTAATAATTTTTAACCCTATTTTAACTTTATTCTGAGGTGTTAATAGAATAAAGTATGTTTACTTTTTCTGACGCTTTAATGGTGAATATAAAGATATTTATACTAAGCGCCCGACTCTCTACCTAAGAGGTACCCGCTATGAGATTGTCCCGCAACACACGTAAAGCTATTAGTAAGGCCGCAGCCGGAGCTATAGTGGCTATAATCATCATTGTTGTGGCGGCAGGGATAGGTTACTGGTACTACACCCAGCAGCGAGGGCCGACAAAGATAATCTGGGCGTCGACCCAGTTAGTTCCTCCGGAGGAGCAGTCCTTTGTCAAGGGAACATTGCTGGTGGACTTCAAGAAGAAGACAGGGATTGACGTGGAGTTCGTCGGGATGTCATACTCCGAAATGATTACTAGGATCACGTCGGAGGAGCAGGCAGGTAAGGTAACGATAAGCGTGATAGGCGATCTCCACGGTGACCTCGACATGTTAGCGTCTAAGGGATACTTAACGGACCTAAGCAAGTTCGGCACGCTCTCCGGAAGAACGTTCCCACAGGTGCTGATGAATTATGCGAAGCTCCACGGCATCCAAGCATACATACCGTGGATGACCGCCACCTACGTAATGGTTATCAACAAGAAGGCCTTCGACTACCTGCCTTCCGGACTAACGAAGGAGGACGTCATGAAGGGTACTAGTAAGTGGACTTACGACGCCTTACTGGCTTGGGCTAAGAACCTCTACGAGAAGACCGGCAAGAAGCTACTGGGCTTCCCCGCAGGTCCCCACGGTCTGTTCGTGAGGTTCCTGCACGGGTACCTGTATCCAGCATTCACTGGCGCCCAGGTCAAGAACTTTGACAGCTCTGACGCTGTCAAGATGTGGCAGTACCTCAAGGAACTCTGGCAGTATGTGAACCCAGCCAGCACGACATGGGACGCGATGGCTGACCCGCTACTGAAGGGTCAGGTCTGGATCGCGTGGGACCACACCGCAAGGATTAAGGATGCTATAGAGCAGGAGCCCGACCAGTTTGTGGTTGTGCCCGTGCCTCAGGGCCCGAGGGGCAGGGGCTTCATACTGGTGGTTGCTGGCCTAGCCATACCGAAGAACGCTCCCAACCCGCAAGCGGCGTGGAAACTTATTGACTACCTAACGCAGCCGAGCACTCAGGTTGAGGTGCTGAAGAAGACAGGATTCTTCCCGACCGTGCAGGAGGCGTCTAAGAACATACCGAGCGGGCCACTGAAAGTCCTTGCTGAGGGCGTTAACGCTCAGTTAAATGCGCCGAACGCTGTCGTTGCGATGATTCCGAGCCTTGGTTCGAAGGGTGGTGACTTCAAGAGCATATACATAACGGCGTTCCAGAGGATAGTGCTTAAGGGAGAGGACATTCAGAAGGTGTTAAGTGAGCTAGGTCCGCAACTAATGAACCTATTCAAGGAGACAGGCGCCCCGCTACCGCCTCCTGACTCCGGTTGAGGGAGGTGTAATTAATTGGCTAGCGGCGGCCAAAACCGAAAAGGCTTTTCCGTTGTTGAGAAGTACCTCCCCTACTTCCTCATCGCTCCCGCGCTCTCCTACCTTCTTTTCTTCATAGGTTATCCCCTCTCACAAGCCGTTATCTTAGCGTTCACGGATAGTCAAGGGCACCTCACTTTAGCGCACGTCAATTACTTGCTTTATTCCCCTCAATCAATGTTCTATGATGCCCTCAAGGACACGTTATTGCTGGCGGCGGTAATCATACCGATTCAAGTAATGATTGCTTTAGGTCTATCCCTCCTCCTAAGCACTAGCTTCGTTGGGAGGGATCTGGCGCTCTACATAGTCATAATTCCGTTAACGATAAGTGACGTAGCAGGTGGTCTGATATGGTACTCGATGCTATCGACCAACGGGTTCTTCAATAAGTTCCTTATGGCTTCGGGTTTAATCCACTCCCCCATACATTTCTTTGGCTACCAGTACAGGGCCATGGAGTTCTTAGCAATAGTACTTGCTGAGGTCTGGAGGGCGACAGCCATAGTCTTCGTGATTATCTTCGCTGGTCTCCAAATGATTAGCAAGGAGTACTTGGAGGCGGCGGAGGTCTTCGGTGCGAGCACCTGGGTTAAGGTAAGGCACATAATATTCCCGATGCTTAAACCTAGCCTGCAGTCAGCCCTACTAATAAGGACGCTCTTCGCCTTCCAGGTATTCGGAGTCGTGATGGTGTTGGCGGGAAGGGATATCCCTGTCCTTGCTGGTGAGGCGTACTACGAGCAGACCGAGTTATATCATTATGGGGTGGCAGCGCTCTACGCCCTTATAATTGCCGCGATCTCCGTGGTCGTTGGCTATATCTACATCAAGATGTTTAAAGCCCAGTACATTAGGGAGGTGAGTGTAGGGTGAGCGGTTCAGACATAGGAGAGAGACCGCCGGTGAGGTATTACTTATCGAGGCTACTTTT
>JALWZB010000145.1 GCA_027002995.1 Desulfurococcales archaeon | reverse complement strand
GGAGGAGGTTGAGGCCATGGGTGAGGCAGTCAGGGAGTGTTGCGTGAGGCGCGGGGCCTTAATAGTTAATGCGCACGGGCATGAAGGGAGTTACGGCTTCGCCCTAATTCTTGACGCGTCAGGTAAGCCCCTTAAGGTGCTCACGGGTGAGGGCACGCTCCTCAGCAAGCTCCCTTAGGATGCCCAGCAACTCCTCCCCACCGAGCGTCCTCCCAAGCGGTAAGCCCTTCAGCAAAGCGTAAGCAACGTCACCGTACTCCTCCATCGCCTCACCCACACCCCTATACTCCCTCAGCACGAACCACTCGTTCGGCTCCGGGAACGCTTCATATAGCTCCCTCCTCCAAGCCTCGAGGGGTAATCTCGGCAGTCCTTCGTAATCCGCGGCACACATGACCCTCTCACCCACCTCCCGCCTCACCCTGTCGAGCCATTCAAGCCCGTCGATGGACCTAGCTACGTGGTGATCGACGATCACGTAGTCCGCGAGCCCCGCTAACCTCCTAAGCACCCCCTCAGCCCTCCTGAGGGCCGCTTCCCTGGCGTTGCCGAAGAGCCTGTAGGTGGGCGGGCCGTCCGTGATTATGAGGCGTGGTCCCCACTCACGCACCTTACTAATCACTCCCTCCACAAGTAACTGAGTGTCCGATAGGTGAGCGACGCACTCACCGGGCCACCCAACCCTAACAATGAATACCTTAGAACCACCGCTCAACCCGTGGCTGTAGGGCCCCGCAAGCCCTATCAAGCCGTCAGGGCTCTCCGTCTCACCACCCACGAGGTTCCCACGCCTAAACACCTTAACTAACTCCTCAAGCCTCCCCTCCTCACGCCTGCTTAAGCCAGACGCACCAACCCACAAGGTAGGGGTGTTGCCCGCCACCCCGTTAAGCGACTCTAAGCTAAGCTGGAAGGGGTTAGCGTCACGCAAGGGTAGGTGATCCCCATGCAGGTGAGTCACCACAACATCACTCACCACACCCCAAGCCCTCCTAATAACCGCCTTAACAGCCTCAGCGAAAGCCGCCTGAATCGGGTGCGGACGCAATCCATGCCTACTGAAACCCAAAGCAACACCAGGATCCACGAGAACCTCCCTACCCCTAACACTAACTAAGCAAGCCAACCCCCTAACACCCAACGTCTCAGCACCCAACACCTTCAACCTAGGCTTCAACACACCCCTACCAACAACAAACCAAGCGTTTAAAAGACAATTAATCCTACGCCCCCAAACCGAAGCAACGAGTAGCGGAGGCGCGGGTAAGTAACGCGGCACAAAGCATATTCACTTCAGACCAACTTAAGTTACGGGTATTAAATGTGCCGATCGAACTCCGCATAAAGTACGACAGGATCGCAGACGCCATCTACATACGGCTAAAGGACGAGAAAGTTGCTGAGTCTGACGAGGTAGCCCCGGGCGTGATAGTTGACCTCAACGAGAAAAACGAGATCGTAGGCATTGAAGTGCTGTGGGCCTCAAAACGTAAGCTGGACCTAATGAAGCTGATAGTTGAGGGTCCTGAGGCTCTGGTGAGTACAGCGTGAGGGTTAAGTACACGTTTCACGCTCTTGAAAGGATACGTCAGAGAGACATAGAGAAGAAACTAACTAATCACGCTGCGCATACGGGAGCCAGATAAGAGCGAGCAACTGAAGGAAGTCCGCAAATGTGTAAAGAGAA
Source organism: Desulfurococcales archaeon (assembly GCA_027002995.1). Classification (GTDB taxonomy): domain Archaea; phylum Thermoproteota; class Thermoprotei_A; order Sulfolobales; family NBVN01; genus WAOL01. The sequence goes on along the minus strand of JALWZB010000145.1, from coordinate 1,440 downwards.
TTGATGATAAAGTAATTATTGTAGTCTACAGAGAGGAGCACGATGAAATCTTAGTGATCACGGCGTACCTCTCTTCAAAAATCCACAAGTACTTAGCTGAATCTTAACCTCCAACCATGTAAAGGGTGTACACATTTGCGTTTTGTTTAATTACCTAATGCTCGTGTTTGGCTATTAGCCATATTGCGGATGCTGTCGCGATTCCTGCTAGGGTGGCGATTATTAGTGCTTATGGGTTGATTGTTGGGTGTGTTCACTAACCAGCTTGGGGATTCACGCCTAACCCCTAGCTTGAACAGTAATTGTACCAGCTACTTATTTAGCCTTATGAAAATACGTTAATTAGAATGTTGAAAACCATGAGCATGTGATTTCTTAAGCGATTATTTTCTCTAAACTAAAGAAAAGCATATTAATCTATGTTTCGGAAATCTTAGTGAGGAGGTGAATTGAAGTGTGGTCTAGCATCGGGCGTGATTCAGTAGTGGTGTCATTGTTGATATTGTTTGTGATGATCGCCTCAGTAATGTCTATCCCTGCAGCATGCGCGAATAATGCTGGTCAGGCCCACCCAGTTAAGGGCAAGATAGTGGAGATGAACAAGAATCTTGTGAAGATAATAGTTGATGGCCGCGAGTACACAATAATAATGCGCTCCCCTCCCACCTCTAAGAAGTTACCTAATGAATGGTTCTTCTTAGTTAGAGTAGGTAATGTTACTAAGGGTATAAGTAAAGCCAGAAATGCGCAGGTTTACGTTGCTAGCAAGCCCTCAGGCTCTAAATTCGACGAAATAACAGTAATAGAACCAGACGTTCTGAAAGCCAATATCCCTATATCAGGCACCCTTCAACCCAGGCATTACGATAGATACGGAACTTACACATCTGTTGTAGCGATAGATGTTTCAGTTCGGTGGGCTCCAGGATCTGAGATTCTAGGGATAGCTATTCTCGATGTTGATACGGGCACAGGTTATGGTTACTGGTATGCAGGCGGTTCTGCGGATGCGTCATTCGGCACAACCCTGGGGCACTCATACCGTATCCTGATATTGAGCTATGCAGGTAATACTCAAGTAATACACTACGACGGAACCGTAACCCTATACATCTACTAAACTAAACAGAAATCTATAAATCAAAAATCTAGCCCTCTTTTTAGGCCCGCCAAGCAACCTGTATCAATAGAGAGCAGTGCTCGAGGCCTTCACCCATCTTTCCGTGTGTTGATCTTAACAAGTATGGCACCGCATTAACCACAGCGTTAATCCTGGGTATTCCATCGCCTTAACACGTCACCCCAGGTTAGCGGCGACTTCAACTTGATTAGGTCGGTGTTCACGTTCCTTAGGTTTACTTCCCAAACGTACTCACGCACCGTGACGTTAACTAACTCGACTGGCGCCTAGATCCTGACGACTAGGTACTCGGTGCGTCA